>NZ_BADL01000214.1 GCF_000333615.1 Ideonella sp. B508-1
CTACGTCAGCGGCGGCTCACGTTCAGGCTCGGCCTCGGTCGTCGCGCGCGGCCTGGTGCCCTTCGCCCTGGGCACCGACACCGCCGGCTCGGGCCGGGTGCCTGCCGGCTTCAACCAGCTCATCGGCCTCAAACCCACGCCGCACCGCCTGGGCATGCAAGGGGTGGTGCCGGCCTGCCGCACGCTGGACGTGGTCAACGTCTTCGCCCTGACCCTGGGCGATGCGGCCGAGGCCGCGGCCATCATCGACGGGCCGGACGCCGACTCGCCCCTGCCCCACCCGGTGCTGCAGCCGGCCTGGCTGCCGGAGCGGCCGCGCATCGGCATCCCCGCCAGACCCGAGCTGGACGCCGCCCTGGGCTACCCCGCCCCCTGGGCCGCCGCGCTGGCCCGCGCCCGCGCCCTGGGCGCCGAACTGGTGCCGGTGGACTTCGGTCCCCTCTTCGCGGTGGCCAGCCTGCTCTACGACGGCCCCTGGGTGGCCGAGCGCTACGCCGCCATCCGCGCCCTGATGGACGCGCAGCCCGAGGCCCTGGACCCGGTGGTGCGCGAGGTCATCGGCCAGGCCCGTCGATTCGATGCGGCCCAGGCCTTCGAGGGCCGCTACCGGCTCGACGCCCTGGCCCGGGCCGCGGCCACCCTGTGGCAGGGGCTGGACGCCCTGCTGGTACCCACCGCCCCCACCCACCCGACACGGGCCCAGGTGGCGGCCGAGCCCGTCGCCCGCAACAGCGCGCTGGGCCGCTACACCAACTTCGTCAACCTGCTGGGCTGGTCGGCCCTGGCCCTGCCCAGCGGCTTCACGGCCGCCGGCCTGCCCTTCGGCATCACGCTGATCGGCCCGGGCGGCGCCGATGCGGCCCTGGCCCAGTGGGGCCAGCGCTGGGAAGCCGCCCGCCTGGCCGAGCCCGGCGCCTTCCTGGGCGCCCACCTGCGCCCCCCGCGCGAGGACGACCACGCCCTGCGCCGCCACCCGGCCGCCGCGCCCAGCCTGGTGCTGGCGGTGGTGGGCGCCCATCTGCGGGGCCTGCCGCTGCACGGGCAGCTGACCGAGCGGGGCTGCCGCCTGCTGGCCCGCACCACCACCGCACCGGCCTACGGGCTGCATGCCCTGCCGG
>NZ_BADL01000213.1 GCF_000333615.1 Ideonella sp. B508-1
GGGTGTGGGCATGGCGGTGCTGCTGCTGGCCCTGCTGCACCGCCGGATGAAGGCCACTCAGCGGGCCCTGCACAGCGTCAACGAGCGCCTGAAGGTGCAGAGCGAGCAGGACCCGCTGACCGGCCTGGCCAACCGCCGGCATTTCCAGCGCCTGATGACCCAGGGGGAGGATGCCGGTGGCACGCTCTATCTGCTGGACCTGGACCATTTCAAGCGCATCAACGACAACTTCGGCCATGCCGGTGGCGATGCCGTGCTGATCGAGGTGGCCCGACGCCTGCAGGCTGTGCTCCGCGAGCAGGACATCGTCGTCCGCTGGGGGGGCGAGGAGTTCATGATCCTGGTGCCAGGCGAGGAGGGCGAGCCGGCCGAGTTGCTGGCGCAGCGCCTGCTCAACGCACTGGCATCCCTGCCGGTGGTGGTGGGGCCCGACCGGGTGGCCGTCACCGCGTCGATCGGCTTTGGCAGTTTCCCGCTGCAGCCGCAGCAGCTGGAGGTGCCCTGGTCCATGGCCATCGACCTGGTGGATGCGGCCATGTACATCGCCAAGACCCAGGGGCGCAATCGCGCGGTGGGGATCCGGCGGATGACGGCCAGCAACCTGGACGAGGTGGCGCACCAGATGCAGGATCTGGAGGCCGTCTGGCGCCGGGACGAAGCGCAACTGGTCGAAATCCACGGTCCCGACGTGGTGGGGCAGACCGCATGAGCACCCCCTGGGGCCGGCGGCTGCCGGGGGTGCGGCTGGGTTGGCTGCTCGCCGGCTGGCTGGCAGGCGCCCAGGGGTTGGCGGGTGCGGCGCCCGTCTTCCAGGTGGGGGAGGGTGGCATCGGACGGGCCCTAAGCGATGTGTCGGACGAGTGGGTTCACCGAGGCGAGGACGACCCGGCCGCGGTGCTGGCCGAGCTGGAGCAGGCGCCCCCGCCCACCAGCGGCGTCCCGGTGCTGGCCTGGCAGCGCATGCGAGCCCGCACCCGCGGCCTGGTGGCGGCCCGCTCCGACATGGAAGAGGATGTGCGCCGCGCCCTGGACACCCTGGCGTCTCTGGCGGCCGATGGCCAGGTCGATGCGCGTTTTCGGGCCGAGCTGCAGGGAGATCAGGCCCTGATCCAGGCGGTGTTGCAGGACCTGTTGGGACATCCGGCCGAGGCGTTCCTTCAGGGGCGTCTGGCCGATCAGGCCTATGACCAGGCCTGCGGCTCGCGCCAGCCCGCGCCCGATTGCGACTACCGGGCTTGGTGGCGGGCCCTGCATCTGCAGGCGCAGCGCGCCGAGACGCGTGGCGATCTGGTCGAGGCCCAGGGCCTGGCCGAGCGGGCCCACGCCGTGGCCGAGCGCGGGATGGTTCCGGGGCTGGAGGCCTGGAGCTTGGCCATGCAGGCCGTGTACCAGCAGGCGCTCAACCACCCGGATCAGGCCCGCGCGCTGATCGCGCAGGCCGACCGGGTCGTGCGGCAGCATGGTGATGTGCACTCGCTGGTGTGGGTGCGCTTTGCCGAGGCCCGGCTCGCACTGGAGAGTGGAGATTCCAAGACGGCGCTGCGTCTGATGCACCAGTCGCTGCGTCTGGCCGAACCCCTGAACTCGCCCCGCATGCAGGCCCGCATCCTGCCCAGCCTGAGCGACCTGCTGCGCAGAGCCGGCCAGCCGCGCGAGGCCCTGCAGGCGGTGGAGCAGGCCTATCCGGTGCTGCGGCGCCACCACGAACTGCGAGGCCAGCCCACCTTGTTGCACAACGGCGGGCTGGCCAGGATGCAGCTGGGGCAGGTGGCCCAGGGGCGGGCCGACATGGAGGCCGCCCTCAAGCTCTGGGACGCCACCGGCGCCCGGGCGGCCATGCGCGTGGCCCTGCAGGAGGGGTCCGAGGCGCTGGCTGCCCTGGGGGATGTGCGAGGCGCCCTGGAATTGCTGCACCGCGAGCAGGCCCTGCGGGAAGAGATCAACGCCGACAACCAGGCGGCCATCCTGGCGCAGATGCGGGCCACCTACCGCGCCGAGTCCGAGCGCCGCGAGCTGGATCTGCTGGAGCGGGAGAACGCGCTGCGTTCATCGCACCTGCAAACCCAGACCCTGATCGAGCGGATCTGGGTGGCGGCCATCGTGCTGCTGGGGCTGGCGGCCGGTGTGGTGGGCATGCTGGCGCTGCGTGCGCGTGACGCTACCCGCCGCCTGCGCCACAGCGAGGCCCTGCTGCGGGTGCAGAGCGAGCGCGATCCGCTGACCGGCCTGGCCAACCGCCGACATTTCCGCGAGGTGCTGGCCACCCGGGGTGGGGCGGCCTTCCGCGGTGCGCTGCTGCTGGTGGATGTGGATCATTTCAAACGCATCAACGACGAGTTTGGCCACCCGGCCGGCGATGCGGTGCTGATCGAGGTGGCTCGCCGTCTGGACGGTTCCGTGCGCGCCGGGGACATCGTCTGCCGCTGGGGGGGCGAGGAGTTCCTGATCTTCGCTCCGGATCTGCAGGGCGAGGCGCTGGATGCGCTGGCACTGCGGGTGCTGCGTGCGCTGGGCGACGAGGCCATCGCCCTGGACTCGGGGCGCCTGCTGCCGATCTCGGCTTCGCTGGGCTATGCAGCTTTTCCCCTGCCCGCGCATCAGGTGGCCCTGGGCTGGGAGCGGGCGGTCAATCTGGTGGACATGGCGCTCTACACCGCCAAGTCCATGGGGCGGGATCGCGCGGTGGGGATCCAGTCCGTGTCGGCGGCCGATGCGCCGGCGTTGCAGTCTCTGGAGGCGGACTTCGAGGCCGCCCGGCTGGCCGGCGAGGTGGATCTGCAGGTGTCCCCGCGCCGCGCCTACTGAGGCCTATCGAGAACGCATGGGAGCGAGCCCGCCGAGCGGGCCGGGGTCAGGGGGCGGGCTTGTCGCTGCCGCTGACCGCGTCGATCCCGGCGCCCACGGCCTTGCCCGTCACGGTGATGCCGGTGCTCACCACGCTGGCCCCCACCGAAATGACCGCGCCCGTGGCGGCGCCCGCCACCTCGACGACGGCGCAGCCTGGCGTGCCGGCCAGACAGGCCAGCAGCAGGACTGGGGTCAGCAGGGCGGAAAAGCGTCGGAACATGGCGAGCACCTCGTGGCAGTCGGGGTCACTCCGCCTGGCCGAAGCTGTCGCGGAAGGTGAAGAACAGGGAGACATAGTAGGCGGAGGTCATCGCCAGGGCCAGCGGCATCGACAGCAGTCCTATCAGCGAGCTGACGCCCAGCAACACCACCAAGAGGCTCAGCACCACGCCGGCCAGCATCATCAGCCCCATCCAGCCCAGGCCGTAGACCAGCATGGCCGCGCGGCAGCGCCACAGGGCCAGCACGCTGGAGAACATGGCCTGCGCGGGCGATTGGCCGACCCAGCAGACCAGCGCCGGGGCGTGCCAGAAGGGCATGCTCAGCAGCAGGGTCACGGTCACGCGGGCCAGCATGCCGGCCATCACGCCGGGGGCATCGGCCAGGCGTTGCAACTCGTCCGGGTCAGCGTTGCGGCTCACGCCCTGCATCAGGTCGTCCACGCCGCCGTGGTCGAACAGGTTGCAGGCCATCAGCAGCACCAGCGTCAGGAAGGCGTAGCCCAGGGCCACGGTGAGCAGGCCGCGGCGTCGCTCCACCGGCAAGTGCCGCCAGGGGGCGATGAACACCGACAGCGAAGGCCGCACACCGCGCAGGCTGGCCGCGGTGGCCATCATGTAGGCCAGCGTCAGCAGCGGGATGCCGGCCAGCACCAGCACCTCGCCAAAGCCCGGCAGCAGGGACACGATGGCCCCGGCCAGCATGAAGGCCGTGAACAGGGCCGTGTAGCTCAGCGGATGGCGAACGAATTCGCGCAGCCCCTGCCGCACCCAGACCAGCCCCTGCGAGGCCGGCACCGTCTTGAGGATGAGTGCCATGCGCTCAGACGTCGGCGTGCCAGGGGCGCTCGGCGGCGTCGCGCAGCACGCGCTCGAAGTGCACCGGGTCCTTGGGTTGCAGCAGGCTGGCCTCGCGCGGCAGGTGCCAGTCGGACAGGCGCGAGAGCCAGAAGCGCAGGGCCGCGGTGCGGCGCAGGGCGGGCAGCAGACGCAGCTCGGTGCCGGAGAGCGGCCGCTCGGCCTGGTAGGCGCTCATCAGGGCCTCGGCCCGCGGCAGGTCCAGCCGGCCGCTGTCCAGGTCGATGCACCAGTCGTTGAGCACCACGGCGAGATCGAAGACAAAGGTGTCGGTGCCGGCGAAGTAGAAGTCGAACACGCCGCTCAGGCGCTCGCGGCCGGGCAGGCCGGCGAACATGGCGTTGTCGCGGAACAGGTCGGCGTGGACGGCACCGCTGGGCAGGCTCTGGTAAGCCGCGCTGGCGTGCAGTTCGCGCTGGTGGGCCATTTCCTGGTCCAGCAGGGCGGCATCGGCCGCGCCCAGGTGCGGGCGCACCACCGGGGCGGTGGCCTCGCGCCAGGGCAGGCCGCGCAGGTTGGGCTGCTGCAGCGGGAAATCAGCCACCGCCCGGTGCATGCGGGCCAGCACACCGCCCAGCTCGCGGCAGTGGTGCAGGTCCGGCGCGTCCAGGCTCTCGCCCTGCAGGCGGTTGACCAGGGCCGCGGGCTTGCCCGCCACCGTCTGCACCAGCTCGCCCTGGGCATCGGCCCGGGGCTCGGGCACCGGCAGGCCGCGCTGAGCCAGGTGCTGCATCAGGCGCAGGTAGAAGGGCAGCTGATCGTGCGACAGGCGCTCGAACAGGGTCATCACCCATTCGCCCTCGGGCGTGGTGACGAAGTAGTTGGTGTTCTCGATGCCGCTGCCGATGGGCTGCATCGCGACCAGCGGCCCCAGACCCAGCCGCGCGAGCAGCGAGCCGGCCTGTTCGGCGCTGACCTCGGTGTAAACCGCCATGAATGCTTGGAATGAAAGGAGTGGGGAACCGGGCCCGCGGGCTCGGCTCAGAAATCCAGCTTCAGCCAGACGCGCTGGCCGGCGGACTTGTCGTCCTGCGGCAGCTTGCCAC
>NZ_BADL01000212.1 GCF_000333615.1 Ideonella sp. B508-1
CGCAACTACCGCAGCTACCGCTACATCCTGGACGCGGCCAATGCGCTGATCGCGCACAACAGCCGGCGCCTGGGCAAGAACCTGCGCACCGAAGCGGGGCCTGGCGAACCCGTGCGGGTGCAGGAGAACGCCAGCGACTTCAACGAGGCCCAGTGGGTGCTGGAAGAGGCTCAGCAGTTGCACCGCGGCGGCATGGCGCGCCACGAGATCGCCATCCTCTACCGCAGCAACGCCCAGTCGCGGGTGATCGAATCGGCGCTGTTCAACGCCGGCATCCCCTACCGCGTCTACGGCGGCATGCGCTTCTTCGAGCGGGCGGAAATCAAGCACGCGCTGGCCTATCTGCGCCTGATCGAGAACTGCCACGACGACACCAGCTACCTGCGGGTGGTCAACTTCCCCACGCGCGGCATTGGTGCGCGCACGCTGGAACAGCTGCAGGACGCCGCCCGCCAGACCGGCCGCAGCCTGTGGCAGAGCGTGGGCGCGGTGGGCGGCAAGGGCGGTGCCAACCTGGCCGGCTTCAATGCGCTGATCGATGGCATGCGCAACGAGACCCAGGGCCTGACGCTGCGCGAGATCATCGAGCACATGCTGCACCGCTCCGGGCTGGTGGACTTCTACCGCACCGAGAAGGAAGGCGCCGACCGCATCGAGAACCTGGAGGAACTGGTCACCGCGGCCGAGGCCTTCGTCACCCAGGAAGGCTTCGGCAAGGACGCCGTGGCCCTGCCGGTGGACGAGTTGGGCCCGGGCACCATTGCCGCGCCGCGTGAGCCCGGTGTGCCCGAGGCACCGGCCCCGGTGGACCTGACGCCCGACGCCGAGACCGGCGAGATCATGAGCCCGCTGGCGGCCTTCCTGACCCATGCGGCCCTGGAGGCCGGCGACAACCAGGCCCAGGCCGGGCAGGACGCCATCCAGCTGATGACCGTGCACTCGGCCAAGGGCCTGGAATTCGACGCGGTGTTCATCACCGGGCTGGAAGAGGGCCTGTTCCCGCACGAGAACGCGCTGTCCGACGCCGACGGGCTGGAGGAGGAGCGGCGCCTGATGTACGTGGCCATCACCCGGGCCCGCCAACGCCTGTACCTGAGCTTCAGCCAGACGCGGATGCTGCACGGCCAGACCCGCTACAACGTCAAGAGCCGCTTCCTGGACGAGCTGCCCGAGAGTGCCCTGAAATGGCTCACGCCGCGCACCCAGGGCTTTGGCTCGGGTTTTGCAAGGGACTACCAGGCGGCCTGGCAGCGCGGCAGTGGGCTGGGTTCCATGGTGGGCGCCGGGCGGCGCAACACCGGCTGGCAACCCCAGGCTGAGCCGCCCGTGCCCGCTGCGATGAAGGCGGCCGCGGCCGAGGCCGCGGGCCATGGGTTCAAGGTGGGGCAGTCGGTGTTCCACGCGAAGTTTGGTGAAGGAGTGGTGGTGACCTTGGAAGGATCGGGTCCGGATGCCCGGGCCCAGGTGAACTTCGGGCGGCATGGCGCGAAGTGGCTGGCGCTGTCGATCGCCAAGCTGACCCCCATCGACTGAGATCGAGGCTGTTTCCAACCCGCTGTCGTGAAGTTCGCCGCCGTCTTCCCGCGTGCGCTGTGCGCGCACCTGCTGCGTCACCTGAGCCTGGTGTGCTTCGCCCTGGGCGGGGTTGCCGCGGCGGGCGCGGTGGAGCCGGTCGTGCGGGCGGGCGATGACCTGGCGCAGTTGGAGTACGAGGCCCGGGCCCATCCGACCGAGGTGGCCCGCAAGCTCGAATTGCTGCTGGCCCAGGCCACCGAGCCCTCGCCGCGGCGGTTGGAGATTCTGCGGCTGCTGACGGGCCTGCGCATCAACCTGGCCCAGCCCGATGCTGTCGGCCCCCTGTTGCAGCAGGTGCGTGAGCTGACTCGCCAGGGACCGGCCCAGCTGCGCCGCGATGCCGAGGTGGCCAGCAACTGTCTGCAGGGAAGTCTGGTGCGTCTGCAGGGCACCCTGTCCCGGGCGGATGAACCGCTGGAAGAGGCCATGCGCCTGCTGGATGCCAACACCTCGGTGTCCATCCACATGTCCTGTCTGGTGATCCACGCCTCTGTCGAGGAGAACCTGGGCCATTTCGACGCGGCGGCCCGCCTGACCCAGCAGGCCTTGCGCTTGGTGGAGCGTGGTCAACCCTGGCGGCGCAGCGAACTCCTGAGCGGCTTGGCCTACACCTATCTGCGGGCGGGGCAGCGCGAGCGGGCCCACCACCTGAACGACGAGGCCAAGGCGTTGGCCCAGGCCACCGAGGACTGGGTGTCCCTGTCCGAGGCGGCCACCGTGGAGTCCATCCTGCTGTCCGACGAGGGGCAGGAGGCACAGGCCCTGAAGGCGCTCAGCCAGTCGATCCAGTACGCACGGCAGGCCGGCGACCAGTTCAGCGTGGCCATGGGCCTGGCCAACCTCAGCGACCACTACCTGCGCCAGGGCGACTACCGGCAGGCCTACACCCAGGCCCAGCAGGCGCTGCCGCTGGCCCGTCAGCTGCGCTCCAGCGAGATCGAGCAGTTGGCCTACTTCAACACCGGGCTGGCCCTCATCGCCATGCGGCGCAAGGACGAAGGCATGTCCCTGGTGCGGGAGGTGCTGGACCAGCAGCGGCGGGCCGACGAGGTGGTGCCACAGGCCGAGGAACTGGCCGACCTGGCCCACTATCTGGAGAAAGCGGGCTATTTCTCCGAGGCCCTGCAGGTCTACCGGGAACACCGTGCCATGTCGGAGCAGGCCTTCCAGCGCAGCCAGCAGAAGGCGCTGGTGGAGTTGCAGGAGAGCTTCGACGCCGAGCGCCGCAAGCACGAACGCAGCCTGCGACCGA
>NZ_BADL01000211.1 GCF_000333615.1 Ideonella sp. B508-1
CGAAGCCCTGGCGGCTGATGTACATGATCAGACCGAACGTACCCAGCGTGGTCAGCACATAGGTGACCAGGTAGAACAGGGCCGAGCTGTAGCCGTTGGCCGCCAACTGGGTGGAGCCGGCCACCACGGTGGGGGTCAGGCCCAGCAGCATGAAGCCCAGCTGCGCAATGGCCGAGTAGCCCAGCATGCACTTGAGGTTGGTCTGCACGATGGCGGCCACTTTGCCGATGACCAGGGACAGCACCGCCAGCACAATCAGCATCTGCTGCCAGTCGTGGGCCACGCCGCTCAGCCCCTCCACCAGCAGGCGGATGGTGATGGCGAAGGCCGCCAGCTTGGGCGCGCCACCGACCATCAGCGTCATCGAGGTCGGTGCGCCCTGGTACACGTCGGGCACACACATGTGGAAGGGCACCAGACCCAGCTTGAAGGCCAGGCCGGCCACGATGAACACCAGGCCGAAGCTCAGCACGGTGGCGTTGACCTGACCGGTGGCGATAGCATCGAACACCTCGGGGATGTCCAGCGAGCCGGTGGCACCGTACAGCATGGACATGCCATAGAGCAGGAAGCCGCTGGCCAGCGCGCCCAGCACGAAGTACTTCATCGCCGCTTCGGTGGACACCGCATGGTCGCGGCGCAGCGCGATCAGCGCGTACAGCGACAGGCTCATCAGCTCCAGGCCCACGTAGATGACCAGGAAGTTGTTGGCCGAGACCATCACCGAGATGCCCAGCACGACGAACATCGCCAGGGTGAAGAACTCACCCTTGAGCAGCTCGCGGCTGCCGATGTAGGGACGCGCATAGGCGATGGTGATCATCATCGCGATGGCGGCGCTCAGGGCCAGCAGGTGGCCCATGGGGTCGGACACGACCAGCCCCTGCATCGCGTAGACGGAGGCCTTGGCGCCTTCCGCGCCCAGCCCGGTCTGCAGGGCCAGGCCATGCAGCAGGGCCACGCCGGCCAGCGCGGCCTGGGTCATCCAGAAGGTCAGACAGCGCGCAGGCTGGGTGACGTACAGGTCCACCAGGGCCACCACGCAAGCTGCCACCAGCAGCAGGATTTCAGGGTAGACAACGAGCCAGTTCATTTGAGTCATGGTGTGCATCCCGGCTGTGTCAGTTGATCTTGGACACGGCCACGTGCTTGAGCAGCTCGGTCACCGAGACGTGCATCACATCCGTGAAGGGCTTGGGGTACAGGCCCATGGCCAGCACAGCGATGGCCAGCACGGCCAGCATGCCGAATTCGCGGGCGTTGATGTCGGTCAGCTCGCGCACGTGGTCGTTGGTGACGTCACCGAAATAGACGCGCTTGTACATCCACAGGCTGTAGGCCGCGCCGAAGATCACGGCGGTGGCGGCCAGCAGACCGATCCAGAAGTTGTAGCCCACCGAGCCCAGAATCACCATCCATTCGCCGATGAAGCCCGCGGTGCCCGGCAGGCCGCAATTGGCCATCGAGAACAGCAGCGCGAAGGCAGCGAACTTGGGCATGGTGTTGACCACGCCGCCGTAGGCCGAGATCTCCCGCGAGTGGACGCGGTCGTAGAGCACGCCGATGGACAGGAACATCGCGCCGGAGACGAAGCCGTGCGAGATCATCTGCACGATGCCGCCGGACATGCCCAGCTCATTGAAGATGAAGAAACCCAAGGTCACGAAGCCCATGTGCGCAATGGACGAGTAGGCCACCAGCTTCTTCATGTCCTGCTGCACCATCGCCACCAGGCCGATGTAGACCACGGCGATCAGTGACAGCGTGATGATGAACCAGGCGTAGTGATGGGCGGCGTCCGGTGCGATCGGCAGCGAGAAGCGCAGGAAGCCGTAGGCCCCGAGCTTCAGCATGATCGCGGCCAGCACGACGGAACCGCCGGTCGGCGCTTCCACGTGGGCGTCCGGCA
>NZ_BADL01000210.1 GCF_000333615.1 Ideonella sp. B508-1
CCACCGCCGCCTCCACCGCGCTGGACCTGAACGGCAAGGCCGCCCAGGGTGATTCTCTCGGTCAACCCTGCCTTCTGCGAGATCACCGCCTTCCAGGCCGAAGAGCTGCAAGGCCAGTCCATCCAGCTGCTGGCACCGCTGATCCACGATGCCAGCCTGCCCGAAGCCATGCGGGAGGACCTGAGCAGCTCGGGCCATTGGCAGGGCGAGGTGATCAGCATGCGTCGCAATGGCGCGCCGCTGACCGCCTGGGTGTCCCTGAGCCTGCGGCGAGACACCGACCCGCGCAGCGGTCATCTGATCGCCATCGTGCACGATGTGACCTCGGTGCGCCAGGTCGAGCAGAAGCTGCTGCGCCGCGACCACTTCGACGGACTCACCGACCTGCCCAACCGGCAGTTGCTGGTGGATCGCCTGAGCCAGGCCCTGGCCCAGGCCCGCCGACACCAGCAGCCGCTGGCCCTGCTCTTCTTGGACGTGAACCAGCTGCGGCATGTCAACGACAACTTCGGCCACACCGCGGGGGATGGCATCCTGCGCGAAGTGGCCCAGCGCCTGCGCCAGAGCCTGCGCGAGGTGGACACCGTGGCACGGCTGGGGGGCGACGAATTTGCCGTGCTGCTGCCAGGCGCCACCGCCGAGGGTGCGGGCCAGGTGGCCGACAAGCTCATCGAACGGCTGGCCCAGCCCTGCCGCGTCGAAGGACACGAGTTCAGCCTGACCTTCTCGATCGGCGTGGCCCTGTCACCCGACGACGCCGAGACCCCCGAAGCCCTGCTGCGCTGCGCGGACACGGCCATGTACCGCGCCAAGCTCGAAGGCCGCGGTCGCTGGTGCTTCTACTCGGCCGACATGCTCAACCGCTCGGCCCGCCAGCTGCAGCTCGAAGCCGCACTGCGCCGCGCCGAAGAGCGCGAAGAACTGGCGTTGGTCTACCAACCCCAGGTCTGCCTGCAATCCGGCCGTCTGGTCGGCATGGAGGCCCTGATCCGCTGGAAGCACCCCGAACTGGGCATGATCTCGCCAGCCGAGTTCATCCCTCTGGCCGAAAGCAGCGGACAGATCCTGTCCATCGGCGCCTGGGTGATGCGCACCGCCGTGCGCCAGATGAAGCAATGGATCGACGCGGGCCTGCCCTCGAACGTGGTGGCGGTCAACCTCTCGGCCGTGCAATTCCGGGATCCGGGCCTGCCCGAGCTGGTCCAGAAGGTCTTGGACGACGCGGGCCTGCCGCCCAGTTGCCTGGAACTGGAGTTGACCGAAAGCGTCGCGGCCCACAACCCGGCCGAAGCCGGCCAGATGATGGACCGGCTGCACGCCCTTGGCGTGCGCCTGTCGATCGACGACTTCGGCACCGGCTTCTCCTCGCTGAGTCACCTCAAGCGATTCCCGATCCACACCCTGAAGATCGACCAGTCCTTCGTGCGCGACATCGGCACCGATCCGGACGACCGGGCCATCGTGCAAGCCATCATCCAGATGGCGCGTGCACTGCGCCTGACCACCATCGCCGAAGGCGTGGAAACCGATGAGCAGGCCGCCTTCCTGCAATCGCACGGCTGCGAGGCGGCACAGGGCTATCGCTTCTGCAAACCCATGCCGCCCGAGGACACCCTGGCCTGGGTGCAAAGCCACACCCGGCCGAACAGCGCCTCCCGGGCGCTGCTGGCGCCCACCGCGGCCCAAGCCGGCGTCTGAAACTCAGGCAGGGTCAGCGCTGCCCACCCTGCCGTTTCTTCGGCCCGTTCAGTGGGCGGCCAGCCCTTCGGAAGACGACGGCGTCTCGTCGCCCGGCCAGTCGCGGATGTAGGCCTTGAGCATGCGGTTCTCGAAGTCCTGGGCCTCCACCACGGTCTTGGCCACGTCGTAGAACGAGATCACGCCCATCAGGGTGCGCCCGTTGAGCACCGGCATGTAGCGGGCGTGCCGACCCAGCATCATGCGGCGCACCTCGTCGATCTCGGTTTCAGGCGTGCAGGTCAGGGGGGCATCGTCCATCACGCTGCGCACCAGGCGGCTGCCGATGGTCATGTCGTTGGCCACGATGGCGGCAATCACCTCACGGAAGGTGAGCATGCCGGTCAGATCGCCGTGCTCCATCACGACCACCGAACCAATGTCGTTCTCGGCCATGGTCCGCACGGCCTCGGCCAGCGGAAGGTCGGGTGACACGGTGAACAGGGTGTTGCCCTTCACGCGCAGGATGTCGCTGACTTTCATGGTGGCTGTCTCCTCAGGCTGTGCCGATGGATGGGTCTCGGGGTTGTCAACATAGCACACAATCGCCGGCTTTCTTACCCTGGCGATCCAGGGGCCGCGCGAATCCACCCGATGGCGACGCCCCGCCACTGCCGCTGCGTCATCCATGCAACTCACTGTCGACCACCGCCCCGTGAGCCTCTCGCACTGGGGCCCCTCGCCCGCCGGTGCGAACGCCCCTGCACTGCTGCTCTTGCACGGTGCCCTCAACGACGCCAGCGTCTGGGGCCAGCTCGGCCCGGCCTGTGCGGCCGCGGGCCACGCGGTGCTGGCGCCCGACCAGCCCGGCCATGGCGGCAGCGCCGGCCCCCTGCTGCCGGACATCGCCGCCCTGGCCGCCTGGGCGCTGCGGGTGGCCGATGCCGCCGGGCTGGATCACTTCTGCGTGGCGGGCCACAGCATGGGCTCGTTGATCGCCCTGGAGGTGGCGGCGCAGGCCCCCGAGCGCATCGGGCATCTGCTGCTGCTGGGCACGGCCTTCCCGATGCGGGTCAGCCCCGCCCTGCTGGAATCGGCCGTGGCCACGCCCGAGGCGGGCATGGACCTGATCAACACCCTGTCCTATTCGCCCGCCGCGGCAGCCCAGACGGAGGGGCCGCTGGTCGAGGCCCGCGCCGCCAGTCGGGCCCTGATGGCCCGGACCCAGGCCGGCTGCGCCGACGGCAACCTCTTCCTGCACGACTTCCAGCTGTGCGACCGCTATGCCGATGGACTGGCGGCCGCGACCCGCGTACGCTGCCCGGTCACGCTCATCCAGGCCGAGGCCGACCGCATGACGCCGGCCAAGGCCACGGTGGCCCTGGTGGAGGCCCTGAAGGCCGAGATGCGGGTGGTGCCCGGCGGGCACGCCATGCTGCAGGAGCAGCCCGAGGCCGTCGCCCGGGCGGTGCTGGCGGCGCTGGGAGCGTCCGCCTGAGCAGCGCCGGGCTCAGGCGGGCGTGCCGGCGGTGGCGGAGGCCGCAGCGGCCGCGATGCCGGGCTTGAGCGCCGTCAGCATCTCGCGCACCATCTCCTGCAGACCGAAGCGCGGGGTCCAGCCCCAGTCGGCCTGGGCCTCGCGGTCGTCCAGCGAACGCGGCCAGCTGTCGGCAATCGCCTGGCGGAAGTCCGGTGCGTAGTCGATCTCGAAGTCCGGCAGCTCGGCCCGGATGGCCTGGGCGATCTGGGCCGGCGTGAAGCTGATGCCGGCCAGGTTGTAGGCCTTGTACTGGGGCAGACAGGCCAGCGGCGTCTCCATCAGCTCCAGCGTGGCGCGGATGGCGTCGTCCATGTACATCATCGGCAGCGCGGTGTCCTGGCCCAGGAAGCTGGTGTAGCGGCCCGTGCGCAGCGCCTCGTGAAAGATCTCCACCGCATAGTCGGTGGTGCCGCCGCCAGGCGCCGTCTTCCAGCTGATCAGGCCCGGGTAGCGCACGGTGCGCACGTCCACCCCGTGGTTGCGCCGGTACCAGGCGCACCAGCCCTCGCCCGCCAGCTTGGAGATGCCGTAGACGGTGGTGGGCTCCATCACCGTCTGCTGCGGCGTCTGGTCACGCGGGGTGCTGGGGCCGAAGGCCGCGATGGAGCTGGGCCAGAACACGCGCTCCAGCTTGTGGGTGCGGGCCAGTTCCAGCACGTTGAGCAGGCCCTTCATGTTCAGGTCCCAGGCCCACATCGGGTGCTGCTCGCCACGGGCGGACAGCGCCGCCGCCAGGTGGTAGATCTGGGTGATGCCGTGGCGCTCGACCACTGCGGTCAGGGCCGCGGCATCGGTCACGTCCAGGGCTTCGTGGGCCAGGCCGGGCACGCGGCCGCGCGGAGACAGGTCGCTGGTGACCACCGCCTCGCGGCCATGGCGCACCGCCAGTACACTGGCCAGGTCGGTGCCGATCTGGCCGTTGGCCCCGATGATCAGGATGCGGGGCGTGCTCACTGTGCGTCCCCCTTCAGCAGACCCAGCTCGCGGCCGGCCTGGGCAAAGGCAGCCACCGCGCGCTCGAGCTGGGCGCGGTCGTGCGCGGCACTGAGTTGCACGCGGATGCGGGCCTGGCCCTGCGGCACCACCGGGTAGAAGAAGCCCACCACGTAGACCCCCAGTTCCAGCAGACGCGCGGCCAATTGCTGTGCCTTGACGGCGTCGTAGACCATGATGGGCACGATGGGGTGCTCGCCCGGCTTGATCTCGAAGCCGGCCTCGACGATGGCCTGGCGGAAATAGGCGGTGTTGTCGGCCAGCTTGTCGCGCAGCGCGGTGGAGCCTTCCAGCAGGTCCAGCACCTTCAGCGAGGCGCCGACGATGGACGGCGCCACGGTGTTGGAGAACAGGTAGGGCCGCGAGCGCTGGCGCAGCAGTTCCACCACCTCCTTGCGGGCCGCGGTGAAACCACCCGACGCACCGCCCAGGGCCTTGCCCAGGGTGCCGGTGATGATGTCCACCTTGCCGAAGATGCCGCGATGTTCATGCGTGCCACGGCCGGTGGTGCCCATGAAGCCGGTGGCGTGGCTTTCGTCCACGCCGAGCAGCGCGCCGAAGCGGTCGCACAGCGCGCGGATGCGGTCGAGCTGGGCGATGGTGCCGTCCATCGAGAACACCCCGTCGGTGAACACCAGGGTGAAGCGGGCGCCGCCGGCGCGGGCCTCCTCCAGGCAGCGCTCCAGGTCGGCCATGTCGTTGTGGGTGTAGCGCCAGCGCCGGGCCTTGCACAGGCGGATGCCGTCAATGATGGAGGCGTGGTTGAGCGTGTCGCTGATGATGGCGTCCTGCTCGCCCAGCAGCGGCTCGAACAGACCGCCGTTGGCGTCGAAGGCCGCCACGTAGAGGATGGCGTCCTCGGTGCCCAGGAAGCGGGCCAGCCGCCCTTCCAGGGTCTTGTGGAGATCCTGGGTGCCGCAGATGAAACGCACCGAGCTCAGGCCATAGCCATGGGTGTCCAGGGCCTCATGGGCCGCGGCGATGACCTCCGGGTGGCTGGACAGCCCCAGGTAGTTGTTGGCGCACAGGTTGATCACCTCGCGGCCATCGGTGGTACGCACCAGGGCCCCCTGCGGCGTGGTCAGGATGCGCTCGCTCTTGTAGAGACCGTCTGCACGCAAGGTCTGCAATTCCTGGCGCAGGTGGGCGTAGAAAGCGTCGGTGGACGCGCGGGGCTCAGACATGGTGGAGTCCTTGACAGAGGAACGGATGGTTCACAAGACGTTCAATGAATGTTCTCTTGTTCGATATATCGAACAATAGTGCAGTATCATGTCGAGATTCCATTCCGTCAAGCCTGAACGCTGAAAGACCGCGATGTCGCGCATGCCCTCTTCCGAACCGCCCCGCGTCGGCCAGACGCTCGCCAACCTGCGCCAGGGCCGTGGCCTGTCGCTGGACGAACTCTCGCGCCAAGCCGGTGTCTCCAAGTCCATGCTCTCGCAGATCGAGCGCAACCAAGCCAACCCCACGGTGGCCGTGGTCTGGCGCCTGGCCAATGCCCTGGGCGTGCCGATGGCGGAACTGCTCAGTGGCGAGGAGCCCGGGGCACCGGCGATGGTGACGGTGCCGCCCCACGCCATTCCCTCGCTGCGCAGCCCGGACGGGCTGTGCGAGCTGCGCATCCTCGGGCCCATCGAGTTGGCCGGGCAGTTCGAGTGGTACGAACTGACGGTGCAGCCCGGCGGCGTGCTGGCCAGTGAACCGCATGAACCCGGCACCCGCGAGCACCTGACGGTCCATGCCGGTACCCTGGTGGTCGACGCAGGCGAACAGACCCAGACCCTCGACACGGGCGACACGGCCCGCTACGCGGTGGACCAGCCGCACGCCATCCGCAACACGGGCAGCGAGGCAGCTCGGGCGCTGTTGGTGGTGGTGCACGCCGGCTGAGCCGGCGCCCTCACGCTGTCAGCAGTTCGGCCAGGGTCATCTGCTCCAGGCCGCTGCGCTGGCGGAAAGACTGTGCGGCCGCCTGCGGCGCCAGCAGCAGCGCATCCACCAGCGGGGCGGCCGGCGTGCTGGCCGGCTCGCACATCAGCGTGTGGCGCTGGCCACCGCCCTCGTCCAGCCGGCCCACCCAGTCGTGGGCGATCAGGGTGTCCAGCACCGGCTCGATCTGCAGCGGATCCACCCGCAGGCGGGCAGCCACCGCGTCCAGTGTCAGCCCGCCCTGACCGGTCCGGCGCGCGTCCGCCAGTTCGCGCAGCACCGCCAAGGCCAGCGCAAACGCGCGGCCCGGCACATTGGGCTGGCGCACCACCCGCATCTGCAGGCTGGGCGCATAGGCGGCGATCACCGCGCCGCACAACACGATGACCCACACCAGATAGAGCCACAACAGGAAGATGGGCACGGTGGCAAAGGCGCCGTAGATGGCCGAATAGGTGGCCACCGAGCCGACGTACCAAGCCAGCACCGACTTCGCCAGCTCGAAGGTGACCGCCACGAACAGGGCGCCGCCCAGCGCATGGCGCCAGCGCACATGGGTGTTGGGCACGTAATAGAACAGGGCCGCCGTGGCACCGGCCTGCATCAGGAACTCGACCACGTCGAGCACGAAGCGCACCCCGCCGGGCAGCGCCCCCACCAGTCCCTTGGACGCCGACAGCGCGTAGGACGTCAGGCTCAGGCTCACCCCCAGCACCAGCGGCCCCAGGGTCAGCGCAGCCCAGTAGACCAGCACACGCTGGGCGATGGGCCGCGGCTTGCGCACGCGCCAGATGCCGTTGAGCGTGCGGTCGATGGTCAGCATCAGCGAGATGGCGCTGGCCAGCAGGAACAGCAGCCCCGCCCCCCCCACCTTGTTGGCCTTGCTGGCGAACTGCGTCAGCGTGACCATCACCGGCTTGGCGATCGCGTCGGGCACCAGGCTCTGCAGGAAGTACTTCTGCAGCGCCACCTGGAACTTGGCGAACACCGGGAAGGCGGTGAACAGGGCCAGCATCACCGTCAGCAGCGGCACCAGCGCAATCAGCGTGGTGAAGGTCAGGCTGCCGGCGCTCAGGCCCAGTCGGTCTTCGCGAAAGCGCATCCGCAGGGTGCGAACCGTGTCGAACCAGGGCCAGGTTCGCAGCGTGGTGAACAGCAGGCCCACCTGCGATGTCCAGTGGGCCCGCAGGGCGGTGATCCAAGTCATGCCGGCTATCATGCCAAACATGTCGGAGACTCCGTTGGTGACCCTGGCGCCGGACGGCGTCGTCCGCGCCACGCGCGCCATGGCGCTGGCCAGCCTGATCGGCCTGATCGTGCTGGGCCTGGCCTGGGAACTGTGGCTGGCCCCCACCGGCAACGGCAGCCTGGCGCTCAAGGTCGTGCCCTTGCTGGTGCCGGTGCTGGGCCTGTGGCGCCACCGTCTCTACACCTACCGCTGGGTCAGCCTGCTGGTCTGGCTCTACTGCGCCGAGGGCCTGGTGAGGGCCACCAGTGAACAGGGCCCGGGCCGTTGGCTGGCCTGGCTGGAGGTGCTGCTGTGCCTGCTGTTGTTCACCGCCTGTGCCTGGCAGGTGCGCTGGCGCCTGCGCCGCGCCCAACGGGCCCGCCAAGAAGAAGGACACACCCCATGAGCCATGCCCTGCTGACCGAACTGCGCGAGCTGCTGGGCCCGACCCATGTGCTCACCGATGGCGACCTGAGCGCCTGGGAGCGCGACTGGCGCAAGCGCTACCACGGCAAGGCCCTGGCGGTGGTGCGCCCCGGCAGCACCGAAGAGGTGGCGGCCGTGGTGCAGGCCTGCGGACTGCATGACGTGAGCATCGTGCCGCAGGGCGGCAACACCGGCCTGGTCGGTGGCGGCGTGCCCGATGGCAGTGGCCGGCAGGTGCTGCTGAGCCTGTCGCGCATGAACCGCGTGCGGGCCATCGACCCAGCCAACCTGACGATGACGGTGGACGCCGGCTGCATCCTGCAGCAGGTCCAGCAGGCGGCCGACGAGGCCGGCCTGCTCTTCCCGCTGAGCCTGGCGGCCGAGGGCAGCTGCACCATCGGCGGCAACCTCTCCACCAATGCCGGCGGCACCCAGGTGCTGCGCTACGGCAACGCCCGCGAGCTCTGCCTGGGCCTGGAGGTGGTGACCGCCACCGGCGAGGTCTGGGAGGGCCTGAGCGGTCTGCGCAAGGACAACACCGGCTACGACCTGCGCGACCTGTTCATCGGCAGTGAAGGTACCCTGGGCATCATCACCGGCGCCACGCTGAAGCTCTACCCGCGCCCCGTGGGTTGCCGCACGGCCCTGGCAGCGGCACGGAACCTGGACCAGGCGGTGGCCTTGCTGGAACTGGCCCGCCGCCACCTCGACGCGGGTCTGACCGGCTTCGAGGTGATGAGCGCCTTCTCGCTGCAGCTGGTCGGCAAGCACTTCCCGCAGATCCCCAACCCCTTCGCCGCCGCGCCCTGGTCCATCCTGCTGGAGCTGGTGGCCAGCGACGACGGCCAGGCCCAGGAAGCCCTGGAGTCGGTGCTCGGCCTGGCACTGGAACAGGGGCTGATCGACGACGCGGTGGTGGCGGAGAGCCTGGCCCAGTCGCAGGCCCTGTGGCACCTGCGCGAATCCATCTCGCTGGCCCAGAGCGAAGAGGGTCTGAACATCAAGCACGACATCTCGCTGCCGGTGTCGGCCATCCCGGCCTTCGTTGCCCAGACCGATGCCGCGCTGCAAGCCCGGGTGCCCGGCGTGCGGCTGGTGAACTTCGGTCACCTGGGCGATGGCAATCTGCACTACAACGTCCAGGCACCCGAGGGCGATTCGGCCGCCGCCTTTCTGGCCGCCCATGAAGAGGCGTTCAACACGCTGGTCTACGACGCGGTCTGCCGTTTCGGTGGCTCCATTTCAGCCGAGCACGGGATCGGCACCCTCAAGCGCGAGCAGCTGCCGCAGTACAAGTCGCCGGTGGCCTTGCGCCTGATGCGCCAGATCAAATCGGCGCTGGACCCGCTGGGACGCCTGAACCCGAACCGGGTGTTGTGAGGGACCGCGGGGAAGGCGCTCAGTGCGTGGGCCCCTTCAGGGCCTCCGGGATGGGCAGGCTGTAGACCTCGATCCCTTCGTCGCGCAGTTCTTCGCGCTCTTCCTCGGTGGCCTGACCGCGGATGCCGCGGGCCGGCGCCTCGCCATGGTGGATCTTGCGCGCCTCCTCCGGGAAGCGCGGACCGACATCCTCGGTGTGGGCCACCACATGGCGCACCGCCTGCATGAAGGCCTGCTGCATCTGCTGCAGCGTGGGCGATGCTGGGGACTCGCCGGGGGCGGCCGTCGTCGACACCGCAGCCACTTCGTCGGAACGGCGAGTCGTGGCGGTTGGCGGCTCAGCCCGCGCACCCGACAGATTCAGCCGCGGTGCACTGGGCGCACGCACCACCTCGGCCACGCCGCACAGCGGACAGGTGAGCAAGCCACGCAGTTGCTGACTCTGAAAGTCATCCTCCGAGGCAAACCAGCCCTCGAAGCCATGCCCCTGGGCACAGCGCAAGTTCCAGACCTTCATGGCCTCACCCCTGCGCCGCGTCGAGGGTCTGCCAGTCGAGCGGCCAGCGACCCGCGCGCCACTTCTGCAGCCACAGCAGCCCGATCAGGGTCTTGGCGTCCGTCAGCGCGCCCGCGCTGGCCAGGCGGTCCAGTTCCTCTTCCTGCATCAGACAAAGATCGATCAGCTCACCGTGGTCGAGCTGGCGCTCCCCCTGCTCGAGCCCGCGCGCGAACCAGATCTCGATGAACTCGTCGGAATAGGCTGCCGCATTGTGCAGAATGCCGGCGCAGGCCCATTCCCGGGCCCGGTACCCGGTCTCCTCTGCCAGTTCCCGCCTGGCGGCCGTCAGCCGGGACTCTCCCGGATCCAGCTTGCCGGCCGGGAACTCCAGCAGCACCTGTTGCAAGGGATAGCGGTACTGACGCTCCAGCACCAGACGTCCATCATCCAGGATGGGCACGATGACAACCGCACCCGGGTGGATGATGTACTCGCGCCCGGCCTGACCCCCGTCAGGCAAGGCGATTTGGTCCTTTCGAACCTCGAGGAAATGCCCGCGGTAGACCACCTCCGACGAGACCTTGGTCTCGATCAGATGCCGTTCATCCGACATCCGGTACCTCTGCGACCCGGTGACGTCGCAGGTAGCGCCAGATGAAACCAGGCACCGCCAGGGTCAGGAACAGGCAGCCCATGGCCGCAAAGAACTCCCAACCCTGCGGGGCACGCTGCCCCAGCTGACTTTCCAGCCCGAAGCCAGCGGCCAGCACCGCCAGCCACAGGAGCAGCAGTTCCAGAAGGCGCCAGCCAAAAGCCTTGTCCGGCTGACGGGGCCCGACCAGCAGGACCCGCTGCGACAGGAACGGGAGGTTGGCTGCCAGTACCGACGCCAGCAAGACCATCCACACGGCGACTTCCTGCGTCATCTTGACCCTTGCCTCTGTCTT
>NZ_BADL01000209.1 GCF_000333615.1 Ideonella sp. B508-1
GCGTTTTTCGCCCAGGCGGAACTCGACCGCCGCGTCAAGTCNTGAAGGACTTCGTCGATCAGCACCGGGAGCAGTTTGGGGTCGAGTCGATCTGTCGCGTCCTGCAGATCGCCCCATCTGCCTACTGGCACCATGCCGCGTGCCAGCGCCGCCCAGAACTGCGCTCGCGCCGTGCCCAGCGCGATGCGGTCCTGATACCGCAGGTGCACCGGGTCTGGCTGGCCAACATGCAGGTCTATGGCGCCGACAAGGTCTGGCTCCAGCTCAACCGCGAGGGCGTTGCGGTGGCGCGGTGCACCGTCGAGCGCCTGATGCGACGCCAAGGATTGCAGGGCGCACGCAGGGGCAAGGCACAGCGCACCACCATTCCTGACCCGAAGTCCCCATGTCCGCTGGACCGGGTCAACCGGCAGTTTCGTGCTGATCGGCCGAACCAACTCTGGGTCTCGGACTTCACCTATGTCTCGACCTGGCAGGGTTGGGTCTACGTGGCGTTCGTGGTGGATGTGTTCAGCCGCCGCATCGTCGGCTGGCGCCAGAGCAGTTCGATGCACACCGAGTTCGTCCTCGACGCCTTGGAACAGGCGCTGTATGACCGCAAGCCATCGGACGATGGCAGTCTGACGCATCACTCCGACAGGGGGGCGCAATACCTGTCAATTCGCTACAGCGAGCGCCTGGCCGAGGCAGGCATCGAGCCTTCCGTGGGCTCCAAGGGGGACAGCTACGACAACGCCCTGGCCGAGACGATCAATGGGCTCTACAAGGCCGAGGTGATCCACAGGCGCGGGCCCTGGAAGACCAAACAAGCGGTGGAACTGGCCACCCTGGAATGGGTGTCTTGGTTCAACCACCACCGCCTGATGGGGCCGCTGGGGTATGTGCCGCCTGCGGAGTTCGAAGCCAACTACCATCGACAGCGCGCTGGTCAGGCCGCGACCGTCTGACTTAAACCAACTGGCCTCCGCGAAACCCGGGGCGGTTCAGGCGTGCGAGACGGCGTGACGACCACCGAGGCCCAGCGCGTGAAGGACCTGGAGCGAGAGAACCGGGAGCGAGAGAACCGGGAGCTGCGCCGTGCCAACGAGATCCTGAAGCTGGCCAGCGCGTTTTTCGCCCAGGCGGAGCTCGACCGCCGACGGAAGTCGTAAGGGACTTCATCGACCAGCATCGCGATGCCTTCGGGGTCGAGCCGCTCTGCAAGGTCTTGCAGATTGCCCCGTCGGCGTATCGACGACACGCCGCGCTGCGCCTAAAACCCCACAGGCGCTGCGCACGGGCGCATCGTGACGAGGCACTGAGACCGCAGATCGACCGGTGTTGGCGACGCGTCCCCTTCACCGAGGCCGGCACAGGGTAGGTCAGCCCAGCTGTTGTAGCCGGTCGCT
>NZ_BADL01000208.1 GCF_000333615.1 Ideonella sp. B508-1
CGACCCGAGGGGACTGGCCATGCCTGGGCTCGCCAAGCCAGGGCCTGTCGCGGCCTCTGGAAGCAAGGTTCGAAGGTAGGCCTCGATCCGAAGAGCCTTGGTGGCGCCCACGGCACGAATCCCGCTCCACCAGTTCTTGCGGCTCGCGATTCGCTGGACCAGGTCCTGCAGCAGGAGGCAGCCGGCGTTCATGAGCCGATCGGCCGTGGTCGGATCAAACCAAGCGTCGATGCGGTCCGTGGCCAGGGCGGGCTGGGATGCTAGCTTTGCTAGCTCGGCGAGCACCTCGAGCTGGCGCTCGCGCAGGCGGCCGTTGCGCCGGGCCTTGCGTGCCTCGCGAGGATCCTCGGCCGGGAAACGCTGCTCGTACATCTCGAGCAGCGCGTCTTCACTCCAGTCGCCCAGGCCCTCGGCCTCGGCCCAGTCGTAGAGGGGAGGACGGGGTGTTTTACTGTTAAACACCCCTTGCCCAGTGTCGGACCTCGAGCCCAGATCGATGCCGATGAGTCGCCAGCGCGAGTCGCCGGCACGGCGTGCCAGGGCTCTCAGCTGGTCGACGAGCTGGCGGTGCAAGGTCACGAGCTCGTGGCCGTGGGCCAAGCCCAAGTACCGCCGCGCCGCGTCCTCCCGCGGCAGGCCTTCGGCCACGCTGCGCAGGTAGGCGAAGTGATGGGGTCCCAGCCGACGATCGTAAGTGCCTGTCATGACTGGAGATCTGGGCCTGGGTCTTCTTGGCGGCGGTTTTGACAGCTGGATTATGCCTATCAATAACCGAAGTTATCAAAAGTCCAATTTGCTCTTCTTGCCTGCCGAGAGACCGGCCGAGATACGCCGTTTTCGGCGCAAAAAGACTTGCCTACTTCGTTAGCTGTTTGCTAACATCAATCCCAACACACCCGCCACACGTTCTGGTTTCGCGACCAGAGATCTGCCGCAAGGCAGACGTGCAAAAGGCGGGTTTTCTACGTCTGGACCGGACTGAACCGGAATGGCTACAGCAGCGAAGACTCTACGCGCCTTCACGAAGCCAGCCAGCACCCCCGAGCAACAGCTGCAAAAGCTGAAGAACTGCGGACTCGCCGTCGCCGATGACGCGCAGGCCTTGTCGTATCTCCGGGGAGTCGGCGCCTATCGACTGAAGGGCTACTGGCACCAGGTCCAGGACCCGACCACCAAGCGCTTCCCCGCCGGATACGCCTTCGAAGACATTCGCCAACGCTGCGAACTGGATCGTGAGCTGCGCGCGGCGACGATCGAGGCCATCGACCGCCTGGAGGTGGCCATCAGATCTACGATTGCCAATCACCTGAGCCTGACTCATTCGCCACACTGGTTCCTAGACCATCAGGTCTTCAAACCGACGCAGCAGTGGGGGATCGGACACATGATCCGAAAGGTCGAGGACGAAGTCGGCCGCGCGAAGGGGAAATCCTTCGTCAAGCACTACTTCGAAAACCACGACGATCCGTATCTGCCGCCGAGCTGGGCCATCAGCGAATGCGTGTCGTTCGGCATGTGGTCTCGGACCTACTCGATTCTCAGGGACCAGAACGACAAGAAGACCATTGCGAAGCGCTTTGGCGTCGATCTGCCCGAGGTCTTTCAATCGTGGATTCACGCGCTGACCGTGTTGCGCAACTCGGCCGCCCACCATGCGCAGTTCCTTGGTGTGCATCTCGGCGTGGCGCCGGCGGCATACAGAAGGGAAAGGATGCTCTTTGCTCACCCAAGTCCTTCTTCGCGGTTGCCACCGTTGTGAACTATCTCCTGGTGCAGACTGAGTTGCCTCAACGGTGGAAGTCAACCCTGAACGCGATCTTTGCCGCTTATCCGCTGGTTCAAAGTTCAGAGCTGGGATTCCCCATCGGCTGGGAGGCGATGCCGGGATGGTGAGAGCCTGAAGTCATCGCCCTAGGCTTGTGCGACACCTGCCCCCAGGTCGTCGCTGCTCCGCGCGCGGCCGCGTGCTCGGGCAGGTATTCCACAACCCTAAACAGACTACATCACCTCGTGGGAGCAGATGCCCACGGCCAAGGCATAGCCGCGACCACCGAAAATGAGCCATCAACAAGACTCAGGGGAAAAGGTGGCCAATACTTGCATCGTTTGCGGCCAAGCCGCTGGCTCCGGCGAGCACGTCTTTCCGGCATCGCTCGGCGGGCGGCGGACCAACAGGAACATCTACTGCACCAAGCACGACAACGGCTACTCCGGCCTGGTGGCGGACCTGGCCAGTCAGTTCGCTGTCCTCAACGCGATGCTCGGTGTCGTGCCCGACCACTCCGACGATGTCCAGAGCGTTCTGGCCCGCGACAAGAACACGGGCGAAGAGTTGCGAATGTCGTTCAAGGAGAGCTCGTTCACTGCGCCCCGCGTGATCTCGCAGGAGCCTGTCGCCAACGGCACTCGCATGGAAATGGCTTTTCCCAACCGGGAGGCCATGAATGCTTGGCTGGCCGAGCAGAAGGCGAATGGGGTCAGCGTGACGCCGCTGCAGAAAGCCCAGGAGCGCACCTACATCCTCGGTGAGGTCCATCATCAACGGTGCTTCGGCGGCCCGTGTGGCCTTGGCGCGGTGGCGTATGTCACGCAGACGTTCTTGGCCCAAGCGTTTCCAGACTTAGCCCGCTCCGGCGACGTGGCACAGTTCATCGCCTACACGCAGGCCATTGCCCAGTTGGCCCAAATCCGTGGTGGCTGCGGCGACGCTCCCT
>NZ_BADL01000207.1 GCF_000333615.1 Ideonella sp. B508-1
ACCTCTGACTTCAGCTCTCACCGGCCACCAGGCCGGTGCTGGCTGGCTACAGGCGAAGAGCCTGCCCCGAGGGGCAGGCCGAGCCGATGGCGAGGGTCAGCCCTCGCACTTGGCGAACTGGAAGCGCCCGCGATGCGGGAAGACGCGCACCGCTTCCATGGCGCGGTCGCCCACCGCCACCGTCCACTGTCGCTGCTCGCGCGCTCCCTCGATGCGCGTCAGGTGGATGCGCTCGGGCTCCGTGCAGTAGAACGAGGCGATCAGGCGCTTGGCGCCGTCGAGCGTCGGCGAGCTGCCCAGCAGCATGCCACGCGTCTTGAGTGCGCCCGTGGTGTCGGCGGTGATGGTCATCGGAGATCCTTTCTGCGGGCGGGATTGCCCGACACCTCGGGATCGGCCCGCAGCGCAGCGGTCAAGGGTCGTGACGGCCATCGGCCGCAAGCCTGGCTGGCCAGGCGCAGCCCTTGAGGGCGAGAACGGGCTGGTAGGCTGTGTCGTAGCAGCAAGCCCACCCACCCCACCGTCAGCGGCCCTAGGCCGCTCCGAACCAGGGCGCAAGCCCGGCGAGATACGCCGGGTCGCCGTCCAGGCGCTCGGCATCGGCGGCCACGTGCGGTTTCGCGCGCGAAACCTCGATTTCATCCCTCGCCGGCAGGAGGCCGGCGCCTTTGGTCGTTTGCTGGAGTGTGTTCGGTCATGTCAATCAAACCAACGGATGACGGGCAATGGAAAGTAGATGTTCAGCCTGGCGGCCGTGGTGGACGCAGGGTCAGGAAGACCCTGCCCACCCGTGCCGAGGCGGTAGCGTGGCAGCGCTGGGCAATGCAGCAACACGGGAAGGAATTGCCGTGGAACGCTGCGGCCATCGCTCAAGCGCTGCGCTCCACGGTTGACGAGGCCTGCCGTTTGATGAGCTATGGCGACACTGATGAGTTCAAGTCGCGCGTCAAAGAGATCCCGAAGTTGCTGGGAAAAGGGGCTTACATCTATGTGATGCGGTGCCCATCTCATGTCCGCGACCTTTACAAGATCGGCTTCACCACAGTCAACCCGGAACAGCGCGCTGCTGAGTTGTCAGGAGTCACAGCCTCGCCGGTTCGATTCGAGGTGGTGGAAGCCTGGATCGTCACGGATGCGAAGGCAGCCGAAGCCAGCGTGTTTCGCGCCCTGGACGCTCGGCGCGCGAACAAGAGCCGCGAATTTTTCTTCGGCCGCTATCGGGACATTCGGGCTGACCTTTGGGAAGCCATCAAGCCCTGGGCGGCGTAGTCGCCCACGCGCGAAGCGCATGGCGGGGGATGCCCCGGTGGCGGGGGCGCCTAGCGCCCCAAGAACCGCCGCACTCGGGGGGTCGATCCCCCCGAGGGTGGAAGCCGCCCCACCCTCCCGGCGCTACAGGCTCAGGCTGGCCTGGGCGTTCGCCTCGGCGGCCAGTTGGGCGTGGAT
>NZ_BADL01000206.1 GCF_000333615.1 Ideonella sp. B508-1
TTTTGCCCAGGTTGGGCGCCAAGTGCCCACCCGGGATGGCGATGCTGGCGAATCCTCCCGCAGGCGGTCGAGGAGGTTGTGCTCGCCGTTCAGGAAGGACAGCCAGCGTGGCTGGTTCTCCTCGATGATGGACACCTCGACGCGGTCCAGCATCGGCAGGCGGCGACCCTTGAACCGGGCCAGCAGTGCCTGACCCTCGGCATCGTCGGCGGCGGGCTCGGCGTCGTAATAGCGCTCGCGGTACTCGGGGTTGCGCTCCAGCGCGATCAGCGAACTGCGGCGCCACCGCACCAGTTTGAAGGGGCCGGTGCCCACCGGATGGCCCATGATCTCCTCGGGCCCGTAGAACTCGACCACCTCGCGCGCCACGGCGCCCAGGGCATCGCCCACGGCCAGGAACTGGATCAGCCGCGGCCGACTCTGGCCCAGCTCGAAGCGCAGGGTGTAGCGGTCCAGCGCGCGCGCGCCAGGCACCACCCGGTCGTAGTCGAAGGGCTTGCGCGACTTCAGGGCCTCTTCGCGCAGAGCGTTCAGACCGATGAAGTCCAGCTCCTCGTAATCGCCCCAGATCGGGCTCTTGTTGGCCGGGTCGGCGTGGCGCTTGAGGGCGTAGATGTAGTCCTCGGCCACCAGCTCGCGCTTCTGGCCCTTGAAGGCCGGATCCGAAGAGAAGTAGATGCCCGGGCGCAGCCGGATGACGAAGACCCGGTAGTCATCCGAGATCTCGGGCATGGCCACGGCCGTGCAGGGCTTGATCTTCGCCGGCCGTGCCAGATGGTCGTATTCGTAGAGACCTTCCAGGATGTTGGCGATGCCTAGCGCAGCGCAAAGTCCATGGCGGGGAACCGGCCTCCAGGCTGTCGCCAAGCCGTCGCGGCGTGAGGCGGCGTGAAGCCCATGTGAAAGGCGC
>NZ_BADL01000205.1 GCF_000333615.1 Ideonella sp. B508-1
AAATTGCATGCCCTGCCGACCCGCGGGTTTCAAAGTCAGGGATCCTTGGAATTGCTCCGGCAAAAGAAAGGTTCCGGGGCAGGCGATGAGGTATTGGCCGCCCTGCTCAAGGCCGTGGAGCAGGGGTATCGGCTGTCTGCAGCCATGCCCCAGCAGTCAGAGATCTTCCCGCCCCTGCTGGTGGGCCTGGTGCGCTCGGCGGAAATGACCAGCGAGCTGCCCCAGGCGCTGGAGCGCTTCATCGACTACGAGGGGCGGCTGACCTCACTGCGGCAGAAGCTGGTCAGCGCGGCCATCTATCCGGTCATCCTCGCGGGGGTGGGTGCTGGGGTGGCCGTGTTCTTGATGGGCTACGTCGTGCCCCGCTTCGCCCAGGTCTACCGCAGCGGGGGCAAAGAACTGCCCTGGGCTTCACGGCTGCTGCTGGACACCGGCACCTTCCTGGGGGATCACCGCTGGCCTGTGCTTGCCGCGACGGTAAGTCTGGCCTTGGCGCTCCTGGTCCGCGTTCGTCGGCACCTGCGCGACGGCACCTGGTGGCGCCTGCTTGGCATTCTGCCGGGCGCGGCGCCCAAGCTGGAAGCGCTGGAGATCTCGCGGCTGTACCTCACCCTGGGCATGCTGCTGCAGGGCGGCCTGCCGATTCTCGCGGCCCTGCGGCTCAGCGAGCAAACCTTGAGCCAGGACCGCCGCCAGGCCCTGCAGCGCGTGGCGCAGCGGGTCAGCGAAGGCGAGGCGCTGACCGACAGCCTTCAGCAGGAAGGCCTGACCACTGTCCTGGCGCAACGCCTGCTCAAAGTCGGAGAGAAGTCCGGCCAGCTCGGCGAGATGCTGGTGCGCACCGCCACCTTCTTCGAGGACGAGGCCTCACGCTGGATCGAGCGCTTCTCCAAGGTCTTCGAGCCGGTGCTGATGGCCGCGATCGGTCTGGTGATCGGGGCCATCGTCGTGCTGCTGTACATGCCGATCTTTGAGCTGGCGGGGTCACTGCAGTGAGTCAGGACACCCGAGATCTACAGCGCTTCCTGCGCGCTCTGACGCACCAGGACACGCGCGGCACCCTGGCGCAGGTGGCCGAACACCTGGGCCTGGAGGAAGCCGCCTGCCTGTCCCGATTGGCCGTGGCTGCCGGGCTGACGCCCGTGCGCTCCGAAGCGCTGCAAGGGCACGAGCTGGACCTGCAGCGGCTTCCGCTGGCCCGGGCGCAGCAGCTCGAATGCCTGCTTCTCCAGCGGCGGGCAGGTGAACCCTGGCAGGACGCTGTGATCGGCGACCCCTTGGCCAACCACTTGATCACCCAACTCGAAGCCCTGGCCCAGGGCCCCCTGCGCTTCCTGCTGGCCACACCGGCCGACATCCGGGCCCGGCTGAAGCAGCAAGAGCACGCTCCCGGGCACTGGACACCCTGCACTGACCACGGCAACAGGTGAAGACNCGGGTTCGGCAGGATCGGGGTGCTCTCATCGGAGTGCTC
>NZ_BADL01000204.1 GCF_000333615.1 Ideonella sp. B508-1
CACCCGCTGGGCCAGCGTGACGGCGGTGGCGTGCAGGGCCTGGAGCTGGGCGTCGCTCAGGCCGGGGGCGGGGGTCTCCTATATCACCTTCTGGTTGCGGCGCTGGGCCGAGCAGTCGCGCTCGCCCAGGGCGATGACCTGGCCCTGGCCGTCGCCAAAGACCTGCACCTCGATGTGGCGGGCCTGCTCGACGTACTTCTCCAGGAAGAGTCCGGCGTCCTTGAAGTTGGCGCTGGCCAGGCGTTGCACGGCCCCGAAGGCTTCGGCCAGTTCGGCGTCGTTGCGCACCAGGCGCATGCCGATGCCCCCGCCGCCGGCCGTGCTCTTGAGCATCACCGGGTAGCCGATGCGGGCGGCCTCCGCCTGGGCATGGGGCAGGTCGCTCAGCAGGCCCGAGCCGGGCAGCAGGGGCACCTGGCAGGCCTCGGCCAGTTCGCGCGCGGTGTGCTTGAGGCCGAAGGCCTGCATGTGCTCCGGGCTCGGGCCGATGAAGGCGATGCCGGCGGCTTCGCAGGCCTGGGCGAATCCCGCGTTCTCGGACAGGAAGCCGTAGCCGGGGTGGATGGCCTGGGCGCCGCAGTCCCGGGCCACTTGCAGGATGACGTCCTGGCGCAGGTAGCTGTCGGCGGCCAGCGCCGGGCCGTGCCAAGTACCAGATGGCGCCGCTGGAGCAGGCCCTCAAGCGCGCCCACATCGCTTTTGACTCGATGAACACCCGCGCCTTCCGGCGCTTCGACTGGGCCACCCCGTCGGTCAAGCTCATCACCCTGCACAGCGCCAAGGGCCTGGAGTTTCCCCACGTCTTCATTGGCGGCCTGCAGGCCCTGCCCATGAAGGACGAGACCCTGGACGACGCCGTGCGCCTGCTCTATGTGGGCATGACCCGCGCCACCCAGCAGCTCACG
>NZ_BADL01000203.1 GCF_000333615.1 Ideonella sp. B508-1
CGTCTGCGCCACTTCCTCCAGCGTGGCGGCCGACTGTTCGACCGCCGCGGCCTGGCTGCCGATGCGCTGCGACAGGTGCTGGCTGGTGCCGGCCAGCTGCACGCCGGTGGCGGCCACCTCCTGGGCGTGGGCCCGGATGCGCTCGACCAGGGTGGACAGCTGCTGGTTCATGGTGTCCAGGTCGCGGCCCAT
>NZ_BADL01000202.1 GCF_000333615.1 Ideonella sp. B508-1
GGGTCATGGTGGCGCGCAAGCCGAGGACCTGCACTGTCTGCTTATCGGCATTGTGCGACGGTTCTGAAGGCCCGGGGGCTCGGGTGCATCCACATTTTCTCGCATAGACTGCCCTCCCCATGCCGACCACCTCCGCTCCATCCGCCCTGCTTCCCGTCCGCCGCGTCGCTGTCGTCGGAGGCGGGCCGGCCGGCCTCATGGCCGCCGAGGTGCTGGCCGCGGGCGGCGCGTCGGTCGATCTCTTCGACGCCATGCCTTCGGTGGGCCGCAAGTTCCTGCTGGCGGGCAAAGGGGGGCTGAACCTGACCCATGCGGAAGCCATCGAGCGCTTCGTGGGCCGCTACGGCGCGCAGGCGGACACGGTGGCGCATTGGTTGCAGATCTGGTCGCCCCAGGCCGTGCGCGACTGGGCCGATGGCCTGGGCGCGGCCACCTTCGTCGGCAGTTCGGGCAAGGTCTTCCCGCACGAGATGAAGGCCGCGCCTCTGTTGCGCGCCTGGCTGCAGCGCCTGCGTCGCGCCGGGGTGCGCTTCCACATGCGACACCGCTGGCTGCCCGAGTCTCTGGCCCTGTCTGCCGACGGCCCGCTGAGCCTGCGCTTTGCTTTCCCCTCGGGTGAGGCGGTGGTGCAGGCCGACGCGCTGCTGCTGGCCCTGGGGGGCGCCAGCTGGTCGCGCCTGGGTTCCGACGGACGCTGGGTGTCCGCCCTGGCGGCCGCTGGCGTTCCGGTGGCGCCGCTGCTGCCGGCCAACTGCGGTTTCGACGTGGGCTGGAGCGAACACCTGGCCAGCCACCATGCCGGGGCGCCGCTGAAGAACGTGGTGCTGCGCTGCGCCGGGCCGGCGGGCCCGTCCTTCGAGCGCAAGGGCGAGTGCGTGCTGACGGCCACCGGCCTGGAAGGCAACCTCGTGTATGCCGCCTCGGCCTGGCTGCGGGACCAGATCCAGCGCCAGGGCCACGCGACCCTGACCCTGGACCTGCGGCCGGACCGCAGCCTGGACGAACTGCAGCAGGCCCTGGCCCGGGGCCGAGGCGCCCGTTCGCTGGCCAACCACCTGCGCGAACATGCGGGCATCAAGGGCGCCGCGGCTGCCCTGCTGCGCGAGGGGGTGTCCGCCGAGGACTGGGCCCGGCTCAGCAAGGACGTGGCCTGGCTGGCCGCTCGCATCAAGGCCCTGCCCATCACCGTGACCGCCCCGCGGCCG
>NZ_BADL01000201.1 GCF_000333615.1 Ideonella sp. B508-1
GCTGGCGTCGCTGGCCGGGGCATTCTCACCGGAGGGGTGCATCAGACGGTGGCTGGCGTTGCCGCCGCGTTGCCAGTGGAACTGCACCTTGATGCGGGCGTCGCGGTCGGTGTGGATAGGGCCACCACTGCCCACCACCAGGGCCGTCTGGCTGCCGTGCACCGAGGGCCGTGGGGCCAGGCGGGCATCGGGCTGGGCCAGGTGGCGGGCCGAGCGGGGGTCGAAGAGGTCCACCGTGGGGGCCGTGCGCAGCGCCGCGGCGCCGAGCGTGCCCCAGCGCCCGGGGCCATCGCCTGCGGGCGCCTGGGCCATGCGCACGGGCGAGGCGGCCGGCTGCAGCAGCAGGGCGGCTTCGTGCAGGGGGCGCTCCAGCTCGGCCTGATCGGAGCTGGAGGGTTCGCCACGGCGCTCCGCGGCGTCCTGGGCGGCCTCCATGGCCAGTTGGCGGTCCAGTGCGCGCAGCCGGGCCCGGGCATCGGCCGAGAAGTTGTTGCGGGCGCGGTGCTGGCAGGCCAGGATGGCGAAGCGGTCGCGGCCGTCGTCGCTGCCGTCGTGCAGCGGGTGGTCCACCAGGGTGAAGGTGGTGCCTGCTTCGGCACGGCGCCAGGGGCCATGGGCCAGGGCGCGCTGCTGCAGGGCGCCCAGAGCTTCGGCCTGGACCCGGGCCAGGCGCTGACCCTGATCCAGGTCCTCGTAGGCATAGGCGCCGGGCACATCGGCCACGGCCAGCTCGGGCAGGGGGGCGCTTGCACCGTTGCTGCCCGTGTCGGCCTGCACCGGCCGGGACGACAGGCTGCGGTGGTCCCAGCTCTGCAGGGCCACGCGGGCACTGCTCACGCGCTGCAGGTCGCGCCAGTGGGTCAGGCTGTCCTCGCCCAGCGTGTGGTCGCTGGCGGTGAAGCGCACCTGGGACTGCCGGTTGGCGGCCAGGGCGGCGTTGTGGTCGGCCAGCACCAGGGTGTGGCCGCCCAGGGTGGTGCCGTCGGCATCGCCTGTGTGTTCCCACCAGGCCACCAGGCCTTCTTCACGCATCAGGCGCAGCACGAAGTCCAGGTCGCTCTCCTGGTACTGCAGGCACAGGCTGCGCCGCGGGTAGACGTTGCTGTCGGCCAGGTCCCAGCGCCAGGCCGGGGCCAGCGGCGTTTGATCGCCGTAGTCGCCCAGCACCTCGTCGATGATCTGCGGCACCGTCATGTCCTGGAACACGTAGCTGTCCACACGCCGGTCCAGCAGGGCCAGCCAGGGTTCGATGACCAGGCGGTAGCGGGCCAGGCCGCCGTCAGAGCCCATCAGGGCCGCGGCCACCACATGGCCGTGCCAGGGGCGCAGCTCGCTGCGGCTGTCCTGGCACAGCAGCTCCAGCAGGGCAGGCTGGCCGATGAGTTGCTTGAGTTCCAGGTGGGCGTCGGTGCTCAGCGCATGCACCACCAGGCGCAGGCCGGCGCGGGTGGGCCCCAGGTCCAGGCCAGGGATGTCGTCCGACAGGCTGGGGCCTTGCTGGGGGCCGATGCCTTCCCAGACGTGGACGTCCTCAGCGAACAGAGCATCGGTGCCCAGCACCGTGTGCAGGCGCAGCAGCCGGCTGTCTTGCGTCAGCCCGCCCAAAAAAGAGTACAGGCCGTGCTCAGCGCGGTGTCGATCAGGGTGTCAGCATCCATGGTGGGCGTTGTTTCTCATGGGTTCGGCCTCACTGCACCGTGTACTTGAAGTCGCCGTTCTTGGCGGCGCTCACCTTGATGCGGCGCACCGCCTCGCCCTCGGCCATGCGGGCCAGCACCTGGCCGGCGATCTCGGGCAGCAGGGTGCCGTTGAGGATGTGGTCCACATTGCGGGCACCGGTGTCCACCTCGGTGCAGCGGGCCAGCACGGCGTCCACCAGCTTGTCGTCGTAGACGAAGTCGGCCTGGTGGTGGGCGGCTACGCGGGTGGCGATCCGGTCGAGCTTGAGGCGGATGATGCGGTCCAGCGCGTCGTCCCCGATGGCGTAGTAGGGGATGACCTTCATGCGGCCCAGGAAGGCAGGCTTGAAGGTCTTGTACAGCACAGGCCGAAGGGCCTCGGCCAGGGCCTCCGGGTCGGGGTATTCGGCCGCCGGCTTGTTCATGCAGGCCTGCATGATCTGCGAGGAGCCGATGTTGCTGGTCAGGATGATCAGCGTGTTGCGGAAGTCGATTTCGCGGCCCTCGGCGTCGTCCATCACGCCCTTGTCGAAGACCTGGAAGAACATCTCCAGCACGTCCGGGTGGGCCTTTTCGACTTCGTCGAGCAGCACCACGCTGTAGGGTTGGCGGCGCACGGCCTCGGTCAGCACGCCGCCTTCGCCGTAGCCCACATAGCCCGGGGGCGAGCCCTTCAGGCCGGAGACGGAATGGGCCTCCTGGTACTCGCTCATGTTGATGGTGATGAGCTTCTTCTCGCCGCCGTAGAGCAGGTCGGCCAGGGCCAGGGCGGTTTCGGTCTTGCCCACGCCGCTGGGGCCGACGAACATGAACACGCCCTTGGGCTTGTTCGGGTCTTCCAGGTTGGCGCGGCTGGTGCGCACCCGCTGGGCGATGGCCGACAGCGCGTGGGACTGGCCGATGACGCGCGCCTCCAGCAGGGGCTGCAGGTTCAGCACGGTCTTCAGGTCGTCCTTGACCATCTTGCCCAGCGGGATGCCCGTCCAGGCGGCGACGATGGCGGCCACCACATTGCCGTCCACGTCCACCGGCACCAGCGGGGCCTCGCCCTGCAGCGCGCCCAGGGCGGCCAGCTTGTCGGGCAGCGGGGTGGCGGGCGGGGCCTGCTCGGTGTGGTCGCGGGCGGCGGCAGCCTCCAGGTCCTGGCGCAGCTGCTGCACCTCGCCCACCAGGGCCTTCTCGGCCTGGTGGCGCTGCAGCAGGGCGTCCAGTTCGGCCTGGCCGTTGTCGCGCTGGGTGCGCAGGGCGCTCAGACGGGCGGCATGGTCGCTGCCGCTGGCGGCCTCGCGCTGCAGTGCGGCGATCTCGGCGGCCAGCCGTTCGAGCCGCTTGCGCAGGTCGTCCACCGCGGCGGGCGTGGCGGCCTGTCCCAGGGCCACCTTGGCGCAGGCGGTGTCCAGCACGCTGATGGCCTTGTCGGGCAGTTGGCGGCCGGTGATGTAGCGGGCCGACAGGCGCACGGCCTCGGTGATGGCCTCGTCGCGGATGCGCACGCCGAAGTGCTTCTCCATCAGCGGGGCCATGCCGCGCAGCATCGCGGCGGCCAGCTCTTCGCTGGGCTCTTCCACCTTGATGACCTGGAAGCGGCGGGCCAGGGCGGCATCCTTCTCGAAGTACTTCTTGTACTCGCTCCAGGTGGTCGCGGCGACGGTGCGCAGCTCGCCGCGCGCCAGGGCGGGCTTGAGCAGGTTGGCGGCGTCGTTCTGTCCGGCCTGGCCGCCCGCGCCGATCATGGTGTGGGCTTCGTCGATGAACAGGATGATCGGATGCGGGCTCTTCTTGACCTCGTCGATCACGTTCTTCAGCCGGTTCTCGAACTCGCCCTTCACGCTGGCGCCGGCCTGCAGCAGGCCCAGGTCCAGCACGTGCAGGGCCACGCCCTGCAGCGGCGGCGGCACATCGCCCGCGGCGATGCGCAGGGCCAGGCCCTCCACCACGGCCGTCTTGCCCACGCCGGCTTCGCCGGTCAGGATGGGGTTGTTCTGGCGCCGGCGCATCAGGATGTCGATGGCCTGGCGGATCTCGGCGTCACGGCCGATCACCGGGTCGATCTTGCCGTCGCGGGCGCGCTGGGTCAGGTTGGTGGTGAACTGGTCCAGGGCCGGCGTGGCGCTCGGGCCTGCGCTGGCGGGCGTCTCGGCCGCTTCACTGTCGGTCGCGCCGGTGCTCGCGGTGCTTGGGCGGGCCTCATCCGAACCGGCGCTCACCGCGTCCAGCCGGTGCTTGAGGTCGTCGGCCTTCATCTGGCCGAAGCAGGGGCTGCTGCGCTGGGCCAGCTGGCTCAGCGTGGGTTCGGTCAGCAGGGCCAGCAGCAGGTGGGCGCTGCGGATGCGCGGGTCCAGCGTGTCCAGCGAGGCGATCAGCCAGGCCTGCTCCAACAGGGTCAGCAGGCGGGTGCCGAACACGGGGGTGCGGGTGTTGCCGTTGCGCAGGCGGGCCAGTTCGCGCTGCAGGTCGGCCTGCAGGGCCTCGGTGGCCACGCCCCAGCGGCGGCAGATCACCACCAGGTCGCTGCGCGGGTTCTCCAGCAAGGCCAGCAGCAGGTGCTCGATGTCCACCTCGTGGTGGCCATGGGACAGGGTGATCGAGGCGGCCCGCTCGGCGGCCTGGCGGCACACGGGGTCGAGCTTGGCGATCAGGGTCTTCAGATTGGTCATGGTGACGGTGGCTGCAATCGGTGGGCGTGTTCGGGGCTCAGGCCGCGTGGATGTCGTAGGCCGCTTCGGTGCGGTCCACCGGGCTGGGCTGGGAGAGCAGGTAGGTGTTCCAGCCGAGTTGGGCCGGGGTGTCGGCATCGCCGCCCAGGCGGGCGGGCTGCACATCGCGGGCGCGCAGGCACAGGTGGACTTCGTATTCCAGCGACAGGCCGGTGGCCAGGGTGAGTAGCTCCTTCAGGGCCACCGCGCCTGGCCCGCCGGGCAGGAAGCGGGCCTGCTGGGCGCGACTGAGGGGTCCCAGGGTCAGGCGCACGCGCAGATCGCGCTGCCACAGGCGCTCGCCCACCAGGGCGTCCTGGCCCAGCGTGACCGCACCCAGGCCCAGCCGGCTCTGGTTGGCAGCCTCCACCGGGAACCAGCGACCGGCAAAGGACCGCAGCTGCACCGGCACGCCGAAATAGTCGGCCAGCAGGCGCTGCAGCTGCGGTGCGCTGACCACGCGCTGCTGCAGGGCGCCGGCGTAGTGGGCCAGGGCATCGTCGGCCACGGCGCCCTGGCCGGGCTGCAGGCGGTTGGACAGGCCGGGCAGGCCCAGGCCGGCCAGGGCCAGCAGCAGGGGGCGGAAGGCATCGCCGGGGGCCGCTTCATGCTCCAGCGCCATGCGGTGCTTGCGCCAGGCAGCGTGCAGCAGCGAGACGGTGCGGTGCTGGAAGATGTCGAAGAAGGCACGGGCGGCGCCATCGCGGGCCTGGGTCTCGCGTGCCTGCACCTGCTCGGTGTAGGACAGCGGCAGGGTGCCGGTGACGCCCAGCAGGCCGACGAAGGCAGGGGTGATCTCGATGCGCCGCGGCGCATCGCCTTCTGCCGCGTCGGTCTTCAGCGCGGCAATCTCGCTGGCCGGGAAGGCCAGGGACAGCGAGTTGCGAAAGCGCAGCTCGGGGGCCGCGGGGGCGTCCGGCGCGGTGGGCTGGGCCTGCCAACGTTGCAACAGGCGCACGGCCTGGTGGAAGGCGAACGGCGACGGGTCCTGCAGCAGGCGCTGCACCGGGGCCTGTGGGGCCAGCCGCGCCGTGCCGGTCAGCGTGGAGGGTTCCTCGCGCTTCATGCCGGCCTCAGATCAGCGCCTGGTCACCGCTGCGGCGTGGGCAGCAGACCAGGACCTCGCCGCTGCGCTGGGACACCAGCTTCAGCTGCACGAAGGTGTTGAGATGGGCGTACAGGCCAAGGAAGCGGTCCAGCACCTGAGCGAACAGGTGCAGGCCGCCGCCGACGAAGGCCTGCTCGTTGACGGTCAGCCGCACCTCGGTGCCGCGCACGAAGGTGGCGAAGGGCTTGCCGGGCAGGCAGGCCTGGGCCAGGCGATAGTCCACCGCCACCAGGCCGTCAATGAGCCGCTCGTTGTGCGGACTGCGCGGCAGGTCATAGAGGCGCAGCACCTCCTTGAGCCCGTCCAGCCCGCTGGCGCTGAGCGTGAGGTGGTTGAGCGACAGGTGCGAGATCAGCCGCCACAGCGCGCCATGGTCGGCCTCGAAGCGCTGAGTCAGCGTGGGCCGGCGCAGCAGGCGGATCTCGCGCCAGGGGCCGCCCCCTTCGGCGAACAGGTCGCCGCCGGGTTGGCCGATGCTCATCTGGTGGGGCAGGTCGCGGTTGGTGGCACGCACATCGATGGACAGGGTGTCCGTCTGGGGCAGGGCCGGGTTGAACTGCAGGTCCACCAGGCCGATCTCGGTCTCATAGCCCGGGCTCTGGCCGGCCGACACCGGCTGGCGCTGGCTGTACCAGTAGCGTCCGGCGGCTTCGCCTTCGCGCAGCAGGTCGTCGTGCTGCAGCGAGTAGAAGGGCTTGAAGGTCTGGATGGACTCGCCCTCGGGGGTCTGGTGCACGCGGTAGACCTGGTCGATGGCATAGACCTCGTGGCCGAAGGCCCGGCGACCATCCGGCAGCACCGGATACAGCGTCTTGTCGTGGGTGATGCGGATCGGGTCGGCGCGGGTGGCGAACAGGTTGATGACCGGGGCGCAGCCCAGCACCAGGTTGCGCGCGCTCACCAGCTCCAGCAGGCGGTTCTCGTGGCTGTCGGGACGCAGGCCGGCCAGGGCGATGTGGACCGTCAGGCTGCGGCCGGCCTGCGCGCAGGCCGAGGCCGGCAGCGGCAGGTCCACGAAGTTGAACTTGTCCGCGAAGGCGAAGTACTCGGTGAGCAGGCGGTAGGCGGGGTGCGAGCGCTGGTCGAAGTCCACCAGGGCCTCGTCCTCGGCGAAGCCCACGGGCGCCAGGCGGGCCTCGCGCTCCCACAGCCAGGGGCCGTGGGCCTGGGTTTGGTAGAGCAGGGCCGCAGCCTTGTCGGACAGCGTTTCGCGCAGGGCGGTGACCAGCGAAGGGTCGCCATCCAGGTACAGCCGCAGCTGGTTCACGCCCAGGCCGGCGAAGCTGGCCTGCGGCGACAGCAGATCGAACTGCAGGGACAGCAGGGAGGTGGCGGTGGGCGGTATGGCGGTGCCGGCCGGCACGGCGGCGGTGGTCTGCAGCCGGGCCTGGCTGAGGCGCACCGGCAGCACCTGGGCCGGCGCCGTGGTCTGGAAGCGGCAGGTCACGCCCCGCAACGGCCGGCTGTGCAGGGCGGTGCCGCGCGGCAGGGTCTGGCCCTGGCTCATCTGCGCGGCCGTGGGGCCCAGTTCGAAGCAGGCGATCGAACAGGCGGGGAAGGGCCGCAGGTAGTGGGGGTAGAGCACCCCCAGCAGGGCTTCGGTGAACAGCGGGAAGTCGTCGTCCAGCCGCTTGTGGATGCGCGCACCCAGCAGCGCGAAGGACTGGATCATCCGCTCCACATGCGGATCCTGCAGCACCTCGCCGTTGACCGACAGGCGGCCGGCAATGCGCGGATACCGTTGGGCGAACTCGTCGGCCTGGGTTCTCAGGAAGGCCAGTTCCCGTTCGTAGTGGGGCAGAAGATCCTGCACGAGCGATCTCTCTGTTGCTTTGGGGGCGCTCAGTGGGCCCGCGCGTCGCGGCGGCTCACGGCGTAGTGGTTGGATCCGGGCTGCAGCATGGCGTCGAAGGCCACCGACTCGGTGCACGGGTCCAGGCGCAGCCGGGCGCGGATGGAAAAGCACAGACCAGCCCCCACCTGGGCGCTGGGCCGCACCTGCACCTCGACCTGGGTCAGCCGGGGCTCATGCACCTGCAGGGCTCGGCGGATGGCCTCGGTGATGCGCAGGCGGTCGCGGTCGCTGGCGACGTTCAGGGCGCTCAGGTCGGTGAGCCCGTAGGTCAACAACGAGCGGGCGGCCAGGGGATGTTCCGGCATGGCAGTGGCCTCGATGCCCGGCCGTGCGTTGAGCAGGGTTTCCAGGTCGCGGGCCACGGAATCGGTGATCTGCTGCACGGTCCAGCGCGGGCTGGTGGCCAGCGGAACGTCGCCTTCGGGCGAGCTCGCACGGTGCGATGGCGCGCGCGTGGGCGTGTCCAGGTCGGCGCCGAGCAGCTTGTCCATCAGCGAGGGGCTGAAGAGGTCCATGGCAGGCAGGGGATGTGAAGGCGTCGAAGCGGGAGTGAAACGGGCGGCCCTGGGGCCGCCCGTTCACACCGGGAGGGCAACCGTCGTGCGGATGCTCTCCCGGCCGTGGCCGCAGGGGATCAGACCGCGACGTTCTTGCGCAGGTCCCAACCCGCCACCCCGGTGGAGGTGGTCGAGCCGTCCGGACGGTGCTGCTTGTATTCCCAGGTGATCTTTCCGTACTTCAGGCCGAAGGTCTCGGCCGGCAGTTCGCCTTCCGAGATCACGGTCTGCACGGAGGAGACCACCACGTCTTCCAGCACGATCTTGTAGTAGTCCACACGCGACTGCGAGGTCGAGGTGGCGCTCTTGCCGCCGTAGGCGCGGTAGAAGGTGATGGTGACCTTGGGGTACACGGTACCGGCCGAGCAGGCGCGGTTCAGCTTGGACGTGGCCTTGTCGATGTCCTTGGTGAAGACCATTTCGCCGTGCTCGGTGCGCTCGGCGGTGTGGCCGCCGGCGGACGAGGCGCTGGACGACTTGGGTTGGCGCACGTAGTGCTGGAACGAGGAGACCTCGATTTCCTTGACGTGCTTCTGGTCGGTACTGTCGCCTTCCAGTTCGCTGGCGCCTTCGAACTTGACGTAGATGTCCTTCATGGTTGTTGTCGCTCCTTGTGATGACAGCGGTTGTGTTTAGCCCTTCTGGGACTGCGGCAGCTCGGCGACGAGACGAAGGGACACGGAAAGCTCGTCGAGCTGGAAATGCGGCCGGATGAACGACACGGCGCGGTAGGTGCCGGGGCGACCGGGCACTTCGGAGACCTGGATGCTGGCTTCGCGCAGCGGATAGGTGGCCTTGGTCTCCTGGGTGGCGTTGTCGTCCTCCACCACGTACTGGCGGATCCAGCGGCTGAGGAATTCCTCGATGTTGGCCGCCGAGGCGAAGCTGCCCACCTTGTCGCGCATCATGGCCTTCAGATAGTGGGCGATGCGGCAGACGCTGAACATGTACTGCAGCTGGGCCGACAGCACCGCGTTGGCGTTGGCGGCATCGCTGTCGTACTTCTTGGCGCGCTGGGCCGACTGGGTGCCGAAGAAGGCGGCGTAGTCGGTGTTCTTGCAGTGCACCAGGGGGATGAAGCCCAGGTCGCTGAGTTCCTTCTCCCGCCGGTCGGTGATGGCAATCTCGGTGGGGCACTTCAGCGCGATCTCACCTTCGTCGGTCTTGAAGGTGTGGGTCGGCAGGTCCTCGACCAGGCCACCACCCTCGACGCCCCGGATGGCCGCGCACCAGCCGTAGTTCTCGAAGGCGGCCGTCAGGCGCGCGCCCATCGCGTAGGCGGCGTTGACCCACAGGTACTTGCTGTGGTCGGAGCCGTCGACGTCCTCGACGAAGTTGAAGCCCTCGGTGGCGGTGCCGTCTTTGGGGTTGAAGGGCAGGCGGCCGAGGAAACGCGGTACGGTCAGGCCCACGTAGCGCGAGTCTTCGGAATCACGGAAGGAGCGCCACTTGGCGTAGTCCACCGTGTCGAAGACTTTGGCCAGATCACGCGGCTTGCCCAGGTCGGTGTAGGTCTCCAGGCCGAACAGCTCTGGCGAGGCCGCCGAGATGAAGGGCGCGTGGGCCGCGGCGGCCACGTGCGACATCTGTTCGATGAAGTACATGTCCTCGGGCTGGCGCGAGATGTCGAAGTCGCCGATCAGCGTGCCGAAGGGGGCGCCGCCGAAGGTGCCGAACTCTTCCTCGTAGACCTTCTTGAACAGCGCGCTCTGGTCGAAGTCGATCGCGGTCTTGAAGTCCTTGATCAGCTCCTTCTTGGTGGCGTTGAAGACCTGGATCTTCATGCCGGCGCTGGTGGAGGTGTGGCGGCACAGGTAGTGCAGGCCGGTCCAGGTGGACTCCAGCTTCTGGAAGGCCGGGTGGTGCATGATCTCGCTGAGTTGGGCGGAGATCAGCGCGTCCAGTTCGGCCACGCGGGCATCCAGGGTGACGCTGAGGTTGTCCGACACCGTGACGGTGCCGGCCATGACTTCGCGCACGAGTTCCGAGATGATGTCCTTGGCGCGGGCGTGCTCGACGTCCGAGCGCGCCACCTTGCTCTGGGCGACGATCTGGTCGAGCAGCGGGCTGGCTTCGGTGGTGGTCGCGCCGGCCGCGGCGGAGCTGAGGAGGGCTTCGCTCATGGTCACTCCTTGTCGGTCGGGGTGGCTTCGGCGCCCAGTTGCTGCAGCTTCTCGGTGCTGGAGAGCACCTCGGTCAGCAGATCGTCGAGCTTCTCGTTGCCGGCCAGCTTGTTGCGCAGGTCGGACAGCTTGGTACGCGCTTCCAGCAGGCGGCGCAGCGGCTCGACCTGCTGGACGATGGATTCGGGCCGGAAGTCCTCCATGGACTTGAATTCCAGGTTCACGCCGAACTCGCCACCTTCGGGGCTGAGCTTGTTCTTGGCGCGGAACGTGGTCTTGGGGGCCATGCCCGCCATCACATCGTCGAAGTTGTCGAGATCGACGTTGACGAACTTGCGGTCCTTCAGCTTGGGCAGGGGCTTGTCCGGGTCGGCCTGACCGGAGAACTCGCCCAGCACGCCGACCACGAAGGGCAGCTCCTTCTGCTCGATCGCATCGCCGACCTGCACGTCATAGCTGAGCTGTACCCGAGGGGGGCGAACCTTCTCAAGCCGCTTCTGAACACTGTCCTTCTTGGCCATGGGCTTTCCTTTGCTTGCGTGGGGTGGTGCGGCTCACTTGAGCTTGTCGAGCGGGTTGCCACCCGCGGTGGCGGCCGGGGCCGGATGGGGGGCTGCCGGTGCGGCGGTGGCCGCTGGCGCCGTGGCGGGGCGCCGCTTGGGCACCACCTTGGGCTTGGGCGGCTCGCTGCCGGGCGGCACGATGGGCAGCAGGGCGGTCTCGCCCAGCGTTTCACGCAGAGACCGGGTCACGGCCAGGGCTTCCTCGCGGGAACCCACGGGGTATTCGGCGTCCTTGCGCAGGGCCTTCAGGGAGCCGGCGGTGATGCGCAGGCCGCTGACGGCCAGCAGGCTGTTGGCGGTGTTGTCCTGCGGATCACGTTCCAGGGCCTCCTGGCCGGCCAGCACCGCGTTGCCGTAGTCGCCCGCGGCGAAGTAGTCTTCGGCCAGCTTCAGCCAGGGGGTCTTGTCGGTCGGGTAGGCCTTGGCTGCGTCGCGGTAGAAGCCACGCGCCTTCTCGCGCTGTCCGTCAGCCTGCGCCTGGCTGGCCTGGGCGAGGTAGGACTCCAGCGTCGGGGCGACAGGGGCGGCGGTGGGGGCTGGGGTGTTGGGGGTTGCGCAGGCAGTGAGCAGGGCGCAGACGATGGCGCCCAAGGCCAGGGAGGCGTGCCGGGGGGAAATGCGCGTCGCGGGCTTCATTTGTAACTCCATGAAATTCGAAACCATTTGTGTTCCGCGTCGGTGCCGGTATTTCGGCAGGCGGACTATAGGAGGTCTGTAAATTCGGTCAAACCTCCTTTTGGGGGATCTAGCCGGGCTGCCGCAAGAGCACCTCAGGCGATAGACTGCCGGCATGGCATGTCGGGTGCCAGGATATTTCTTGAGTCATGGAAACTCGTCTATGTTGAGGATGCGCGCAAGCCTGGGAGTGTGTTTGGCCCATGTCCCCGAAGGGATTCTCTCCACGGCGGGACAGTGGTGGTCCGGCTTGCGCCGATGGGGCGCGCTGAGCCTGATCTCCCTCGTGAACGTGGCCTGCAGCACCCCGGGAGGCGCATCCTCGCAACCGGGTGTCCTCGATTCGGCGTTACAAATGGTCGGATTGCAGAGGGTTTCGTTACAAACTCCTGATGTCAGCAATGTTCCCACTTTGCAAAAGACACCCAAAACGTTACGAGTCGTGATTCGTCTGCATGCCGGAGACTTGTTAAATTCAGATACAAGTGGTCATTCCCTCCCGGTCGTCGCAAGGATTTACGAGTTGAAGGACCGAGAGGCATTCGAGCGAGCGCCGGCCACGGCGTTCGAGCTGGACAAGAATCGCCTGCCCCTTGAGTTGTCCGATGCCTTGCTGGGTTCTCGGGAAGTGGTCTTAACGCCAGGGCAACGCTACGAGGTCACCGAGACCCTGCCTGAGGGCACGCGCTACATCGGCGTCCTGGCCCTGTTCAGGGCCCCGGCTGAAGGTCGGTGGCGTCATGTCTTCGATGCGCAGGCAGCCGCCGAGACCGGCCTGACCTTGGGGGTTCACGCCTGTGCCCTCAGTGTGGCCAGTGGCCAGGCCCTGGATGTGGCGCCGGAGCTGACCCGTCTGGCCGGCGTGCAGTGTTCTTGAGATCGGCCCTTGTTGTGGATGGGATGTTGTTGTGATCCGTGCTTCCAAGTTGCTCTGGGGAGAGGGCCTGTTCCTGCGCCCCCAGCATTTCCAGCGTCAGGACGCCTACCATGAGTGGCGGTTGGCAGAGACCGCTCAGGCCCTGAGTCCGTTTGCCTGGGGGGTCCGGCGCTGCCAGGTGGATGCGGATGCCCTGGCCCACGGCGTGCTGCGTCTGCAGGAGATCCATGCGCTGCTGCCGGACGGGGATTTCTGTACCGCGCCGGCCGATGACGAACTGCCGCCGCCGGTGTCCTTGTCGGGCTGGCCCGCGGGGCAGTCCGAGTGCACCTACCACCTGGCCCTGGCACCGCTGCGTGCCACCGGCAGCAACAGCTGTGATGGACAGGAAGCCGGACCCAGCGCCGCCCGTTACCAACTGCGCCACGACCCCGCCACCGACTGGTTCACCGGCGCGGTGGAGGCCGAGGTGACCACCCTGCACCGGCGCCTGCGCCTGGTGGCCGACACCGAGGCCCGGGACCACCTCACCTCGCTGCCGCTGCTGCGCGTGCGTCGCACCGGCACCGGTTCCTTCGAGCTGGATCCGGCCTTCGCGCCGCCGGTGCTGTCGATCAGCGCATCGCCCCTGCTGATGGGGCTGCTGCGCCGCACGCTGGACATGCTCCAGGCCAAGGTGGATGCGCTCTACGGCGTTCACCGCGAGCCCTCCAAGCATGTGATCGAGTTCCGCTCGGGCGACATCGCCTCGTTCTGGTTGCTGCACACCTGCAGCAGCGCCTATGCCGGCCTGTCCCACCTGTTTCACCATCCGGGCCTGCACCCGGAGCGCCTGTTCGAGCGCCTGCTGGATCTGGCCGGGGCGCTGATGACCTTCTCGCGCAGCCACGGCCTGACGGACCTGCCGGCCTACGACCACAGCGCGCCCGCACAGGCCTTCGCCCGGCTGGACGGCATCATCCGCGACCTGTTGGAGACGGTGATCTCCACCCGCTACTTCGCCATCGCGCTCAACGAGCTGCGCCCCTCGTATTTCGCCGGCCGGCTGGACTCCCAGAAGATCGGCGACAGCACCCGCCTGTACCTGGGCGTGCAGGCCGGGCTGCCACCGTCGGAGCTGGTGGAGGTGATCCCGCAGCGCCTGAAGGTGGGCGCCCCCGACGATGTCGAAAAGGTCGTGCTCACTGCCACTGCCGGCGTGCGCCTGACCCATCTGCCGCAGGTGCCGGTCGCCATTCCGGTGCGCCCGGGGGCCTACTACTTCGCCCTTGAGCCCCGCGGGCCGCTGTATGACCGCATGCTGCAGGCCCGCAGCCTGTGCATCTACGCCCCCAGCAATCTGCCGGATCTGCAGATGGAGCTCATCGCCCTGAACGGCGAGGCCTGACCCTCACGAACCCCCTGATTCCCATGAGCACAGCCCCCTCTCTCTTCGCCCAGCCTGTCAGCTCGGGTGCGGCCACGGTGCCCACCGCGGTGGCTTCCGAGCCGCGCTCGCTGATGGACCTGTTCTATCCTGGCTTCTACATGGTCTTCCTGCTCAAGAACGGGCAGTTGCCAACCCAGGCCGGCCCCTTCCGCGAGCGTGTCAAGGAACTGCTGCTGCAGGTGGACCGCGGCGCCAAGCGCCTGGGCCTGGATTCCGCCGACGTCTACCAGGCCAAGTTCGCCTTCTGCGGCCTGCTGGACGAGATCCTGCTCACCAGCAGTGGTGCGGTGCGCGAGGACTGGATGCTCAACCCGCTGCAACTGGAGTTGTTCGGCGAGCACATGGCGGGCGAGCGCTTCTTCGAGCGGTTGGAAGAACTCCGGCGCGAGGGCACCGTGCGACTGCAGGCCCTGGAGGTGTTCCACATGTGCCTGCTGCTGGGTTTCCAGGGCAAGTACGCGCTGGAAGGCACCGAGAAGCTCGGCTACCTGACGGCGCGTGTCGGTGACGAGATCCTGCATCTGCAGGGTCGGCGCAGTGCCTTCGCCCCCCATTGGGCACCGCCAGACCAGATCCAGCACAGGCTGCGTTCGGAGGTGCCCCTGTGGGTCATGGGCAGCGTCTTTGCCCTGCTGGGCCTGGTGGCCTTCCTGGGCCTGCGCTACCAGTTGCACACCGGCACCGAGGCCGCCCTGGCCCGCTATGCGGACGTGGTGAAGCTGGCGCCGCAGTCGGCCTGGTTCACGCTGACCCTGCCTTGACCGCGGCCCGATCCGCCGGGCTGGGGCGGGTGTCCATCACCACACCCTGGTTGCGGCCCAGGCGCTTGGCCTCGTAGAGCACCAGATCGGCCGTGTGGATGGCGCTGTCCACCGTGTGTTCCCGGGCGGGCACCACCGCCGCGCCCAGGCTGATCTGCGCCGACAGGCCTTGCCCGTCCGGCAAGGTCAGCTGCTGCGCTGCCACCAGGCTGGGCAGGCGCCCGGCCAGGCTGTGAACACCCTCGACACCGGCCAGCACCACGACGAATTCGTCCCCGCCCATTCGGGCGAACAGGTCATCCGACCGCAGATGCTGGCCCACCACGTCGGCGATGAGGCGCAACACGCAGTCACCCAGAGCATGGCCGTGGTTGTCGTTGATGTCCTTGAAATGATCCACGTCGAACACCAGCAAGGCCAGTCCAGCGTTCTGCTCCGTGGCACGCCGCAGGCGCAAGCTGAGCTGTGACTCCAGGCTGCGTCGGTTCAGCAGGCCGGTGAGGGGGTCGGTCTCCGCCTGCTGGCGCAGCTGCCGCTCCAGGGTCCGGCGCTCGGTGATGTCGAACATGGCCCCGGCCTGGCCGGCTGGCTGCCCCTGGGCATCGTGGAACACGGCCTTGTGGAACAGCACGTCCCGCAGATGGCCATCGGCCCACCGCACTTGGGACTCGTAGATCTGCCGCCCTCCGGCAGCCAGCAGGGACCGGTCGGCCGCGTCGTACACCTGGGCCAGTTCAGACGGTGCGACGTCGTAGACCGTGTGCCCCACCACCCGGTGCCGGGGCAGGCCGATGTACTGCAGGAAGGCCTGGTTGCATTCGGTGTAGACGCCCTCGGCGTCCTTCACGAAGATGGGCGCGGGGATGTTGTTCAGGCTGGCCCGCAGGGCGCGGAGTTCCTGCTGGCGGTGACGCAGCACGACACCGAGGCCGCCGTGCGACTGATGCCTCGCCAGGGCGCGTTCGAACTGTCTGCCGTGCCGCTCGGTCTGATGAGGCCAGAGCACATCGTCCACCCCGGCCTGCCAGGCCAGGTTCTCCAGATCGCAGGCCGCGCGCTCGTCCGATCCGGCTGGCGTGTCGGGCCACCACAGCACGGGGGCGTCTCGCCATTCCTGGTCGATGAGCCATTGCAGCTGCTCGCTCAGTGCTTGGGCAGGGCAGGCCAGCAGCCACAGGCGCGCCGAGTCCGGAGCTCGGCCAACTCGCCC
>NZ_BADL01000200.1 GCF_000333615.1 Ideonella sp. B508-1
CATCTCCGGTGCCCCTTACCAGGCCGGCAAGCTGATCGAATTCCCCGTCATGGCCACCACCATCAGCGGGGCCCCGAGCAACGGCGACACCTTCAAGGTCACCCCGTCGCAGCCGGACCTGTCCGCCTTCGACGCGCTGGACAAGATCATTGCCGGCCTGAAGGATCCCTCCAAAAGCAGCGCCGAGGTGACGCAGACGGTGCAGTCCGGCTTGCGCGACCTGGACGGCGTGGCCGGACAGCTGCAGGGCACCCGCAGCCTGGCCGGCGAGATCCTCAACCGCATCGACGGTGTCACCAGCCGGGTGACCGACCTGAAGAACTACGCCGAGAGCACCCGCTCCGACGCCGAGGATCTGGACATGGTCCAGGCTATCTCCGACTTCCAGAACCAGCAGACCAACTACAGCGCGGCGCTGCAGACCTATGCCTCGCTGCAGAAGCTCTCGCTGTTCGACTACATCAAAGGCTGATCCAGGGACCCCATGATGAATGCATTGGCGCTTGACCTTGTCTGGCTGGGTTGCGGCGCGCTGTTCGGCGCCCGCGGTCGGGTGGTGATGAACCGTCTGACCCTCCACCCGGTTCCGGACGCTCCGTCCCAGCTGGCCGCTCCCGTGCTGGAGCTGCTCGACGAAGCCTGGCCCGAGGAGCGCGGGCCCCTGTCTCTGAGCCCGACCACCGAGGGCCTGCTGGCGGGCCTGCTGGACGCTGACCGCCCCGCCCACACGGTGCTGGAGGTGCCCGCCTTCCTGGCCGGCGATCCGGCCTGGGAGGCCCGCCTGCGCGAGCGTGCCGCGGCCGGCCAGGCCCTGGCGCTCAAGGGCCGGCCGCTGCAGCCCCTGTCGCCCGAACTGCTGGCCTGCTTCCGCCATGTGATCGTGGACGTGGACGACGACCGTCGCCAGACCCAGGCGCCCGCCAGCGGCGCCGCGCGCCAGACGCCCTGGGTGCAGGCCGGCAGCCACACGCCCGAAGAAGCCGGCGCCAGCCTGCGCCGCGGTGCGCTGGCGGTGCTGGGCTGGCCCCTGGGGGAGCGGCCCGGTCCGGACGCACCCCGCAAGGATGTGCCGCCCAGCGTGCAGATCGTCATGGACCTGATCCAGCGGGTGGACCGCGAGGAGCCGGTCAACCGCCTGGAGGAGGCGCTGCGCGGTGACCCGACCCTGGCCTTCCGCCTGATGCGATTGATCAACTCGCCGGCCTTTGGCCTGTCGGTGGAGATCAGCTCCTTCCAGCACGCCATCATGGTGCTGGGCTACCAGCGCCTCAAGCGCTGGCTGGCCCTGCTGGTGACCAATGCCGTGGACAACCCGGACCTGCAGCCCCTGATGCAGCTGGCGGTGCGCCGCGGCCTGCTGATGGAAGAGCTGGTGCGCGCCCAGGGCGACAGTGGCGCCGCGGGCGAGGCCTTCATCTGCGGCGTGTTCTCGCTGCTGGACCGCATGCTGGGCCAGCCCTTTGATCGCCTGCTGGGCAACCTGCCGGTGGGCGAGGGCGTGGCCCAGACGCTGGCGCCGTCCGGCCAGGGGCCGTACAGCCTGGCCTTGTCGGTGGCCCGCGCGGTGGAATCCGAACTGCCGCTGGACATTGCCGAGGCCGCGGGTGCCATGCTGCTCAGCCCGGGCGAGCTCAACCGGGCGGCCCTCAAGGCCATGCTGGCCGCCCAGCAGCTGCAAAGCGACTGAGCCTGCCTCAGGACCTGCCAGGGCGGCAAGGCCGCCGCTACACTCGGTGCATCGCCGAGCTGCCCTGCCATGTCGATCAAATCCAAGCTGTTGCCCGCTGCGCGGGTGCCGGGCGACGCCCCCAACGAAGGGGGCATGGCCGTGCCCTCGGCCTTGGCCGACTGCGTCTCCATCAGTCCGCTGCCCCTGCTGCTCTGTGACCCCCAGGGGCGGGTGCTGCTGGCCAACGAGGCCCTGCGCGCCGCGCTGGGCGGCCGCCTGGAATCCCTGGCGGCACTGCCCCCCGATCTGGCCGAGCTGATCGGCTGGCCGGCCCAGATGCCGGCCCGTGGCGAATCGCGCCGACGCGAAGGCTGGGTGCCGCTGGAGGGCGGCATCCTGCGCCACTGGCGGGTCACCTCGCGCGGCGTGGCCGGCGGCTCCGGGCGCTGGCTGGTGCAGTTGGAAGACCTGGCGCTGGAAGACGCCCGTGAGCTGGCCCACATCGAGATCAGTGCCCTGATGGGCACGGCCGGCCTCGGCGTGGCCACCCACGATGCCGCGCGCGGCTGGGTCACCGCCGCCCCGCCGGCCGGTGGGCGCAGCGATCGTGCGGGCGAGGCTGCGGCCGAACGGGCCGGTGAGCGTCCGGCCCAGGGCCAGTCGCTGATGTCCGTGGGGCGCGATGTGGTGGCGCCGGAATCCATGGCCGACTACGACCGTCTGCAGCAGGCCTTGCGCCAGCGCCAGCGCATCGAGGTGCGCTACGCGGTCGAGCACCGCGACACCGGTCGGCGCTGGCTGATGACGCGGGTCGAGCCCGCCGAGCTCACCGGCGGCCGGGCCGCGGTCACCGTGGTCACGCTGGACGTGACCGAGGAGGAGAACGCGCGCCGCCACAACGAACAGCTGCTGCATGAGTTGGGCACCATCCTGGAGGTCAGCCCCGCGGGCATCGCCTACCTGCGCCGCGGCGCCCTGGTGCGTTGCAATGCCCGCTTCGAGGCCCTGCTGGGTCTGGCCGCCGGCCAGGCCCAGGGCCTGTCCCTGGCCCAGGTGCTGACGCAGGCGGGTCTGGACGGCACGGCGGCCGGCCAGGCCCAGCAGGTCCTGCTGCAGCAGGGCGCCTTCGAGACCGAGTTCCAGCCCTCGGCCGCCCCCGTGCTGGCAGACGAGCAGCCTTGGCGCTCGCTGGCGCTGCGGCGGGCCGGTGCCGCGGGCGCGGACGAGGTGGTGGCCGTGGTGTCGGACATCTCCCGCCTGCGCCGTCAGCAGGCCGCGCTGGCCGGGCTGGAGCGCGAGCGCGAGCTGATGTTCAACCTCTCCGATGTCGGCATCGCCTACCAGCGCGAGGGCCGCATCGAGCGGGCCAACCAGGCCATGATCGAACTCACCGGCTACCCGGGCGAGCAGCTTCAGGGCCTGCCGCTGGCCGAGCTCTACGAGGACGAGGCGCTCTACCTGCAGTACACCGCCCAGGAGCGCCGGGAGCTGGCCCAGCATGGCCGCTCCCAGGGCGAACGGCGCCTGCGCCGGCGCGACGGCAGCATCCTGTGGGTGCAGGTGCACCAGCGCAGGGTGGACCTGGCCGACCCGGCGGCCGGCAGCATCGCCTCCTATGTGAACGTGGACGAGCGGCGCCGGGTGCGCGAGACCCTGCTCACCCAGGCCGACCGCACCCGGGCCATACTGGACTCGGTGCTGGTGGGCATCGTCACCGTGGGCCCGCAGGGCATCGCATGGATGAACCGCTCGGCCCGCCGCATGTTCGGTGGCGAGCTGGCGGATTTCGTCGGCCTGCCCATCAGCGTCGTGGCTTCGTCCGAGCCGGACCACCCGCTGCGCCGGCAGGACTGGCTGGACACCCTGCACGAGGGCCAGGCCGAGACCTTCGAATGCCGGCTGACCGCCCGCGATGGCCGCGCCTTCTGGGTGGTGGGCAATGTGGTGGTGACGGGGCGGGAGGGGGGCGGCCCCGGGGACGAGGGGCAGCTGACCTTCGCGCTGCTGGACATCGAGCGCCGCCGCGAGGCCGAGAACCACATCGCCCAGGCCCGTGCCGGCCTGCAGCGCATCATCGAGACGGCGCCCCTGGCCATTGCCCTGTTCGATGGCGCCAACCAGCAGGTGCTGCAGCTCAACCAGAAGCTCTGCGCCTTCGCGCGCCGCCCGGCCGAGGAGATCCTGGGTCGCCAGCCGGCCTTGTGGCTGCCCGGCATCGAGGCGGCCTCGCTGTCGGCCGACCTGCACCTGGCCAGCGGCACCCAGGAGGCGGTGCGGCGCGAACTGCACCGCGAGGCCGATGCCCAGACCGGGGAGGCGGCCGAGGTCTGGGATGTGCGCATCGTCTCGCTGGATTCGGCGGGTGAATCCGGCGGCACCCAGCTGCTGCTGGTGGCCAGCGACGTGACCGAGCAGCGCGCCGCCGAGGAGGCCCGCCTGGCCGCGGCCATCGCCCAGCGCGAGATGCTGGTCAAGGAGGTCCACCACCGCATCAAGAACAACCTCCAGGGCGTGGCCGGCCTGTTGCAGCAGAACGCCCAGCGCCACCCGGAGGCCAGCGCCGCCATCGCCGAGGCGGTGGGCCATGTGCATGCCATCGCCCAGGTGCATGGCCTGCAGGTGGGCATGACGGGGCCGCTGCGCGTCAAGGCCGTGATGGAGGCCATCGCCCAGTCGGTGCAGCGCATGTTCGGCCGGCCCATCACGATGGAGGTGCAGGGCGCCGACCCGCACCGCTTCGCCCTGACCGAGGCCGATTCGATTCCCGTGGCCCTGACCGTCAATGAGCTGCTGACCAACGCCATCAAGCACAGTGCGGGCGGCGCCATCGCCTGCCGCATGGAGTTCGGCCAGGACGCCGTGTCGCTGAGCGTGGCCAACCCGGGGGCGCTGGCGCCCGAGTTCAACCTGGCCCAGGTGCCCGCGGGCATTTCCGGCCTGGGCCTGGTGCGGGCGCTGCTGCCGCGCAAGGGGGCCTCGATCTCGCTGAGCCAGGAGGGGCCGCTGGTGGTGGCGCGGCTGCGTCTGGCGCCACCGGCCGTCGCGTTGCTGACACCGCTGTGAACAGTTCGGAGACAATCGACCGCATGGCTCCCCCCGATTCCACCTCCTCGTCCAAGGGCAAGATCCTGGTCGTCGACGACGACCGGCTCGTGCTGGCCACGGTGACCCACGGGCTGGTGCAGGCCGGTTTCGAAGTGATCGACGCCGACAACGGGGACGACGCCATCCTGCTGGCCCGCCAGCACCGGCCCGATCTGGCGCTGCTGGACATCCGCATGGAAGGCAAGAGTGGCTTCGACGTGGCCGACTACCTGCGCGAATCCCTGGGCACGCCCTTCATGTTCCTGTCGGCCTTCGCCGATGCGGCCACCGTGGCGCGTGTCAAGGAGCTCGGGGCCGTGGCCTATCTGGTCAAGCCGCTGGACATCGCCCAGATCGTGCCGACCGTGGAGGCCGCCGTGGCCGCCGTGCGTGCCCGGCGCGAACGCGAAGGGCTGGCGCCTGCGGCCCGGTCGGCGCCCGTGATGCCCGTGGCCGCCCCGGCCACCCTGGCGCCCGCCGGCCGCCCGGTGGACCCCTTGAACGACCCGGTGCCGCTGGCCGTGGGGGTGCTGATGCACCGCTACTCGCTGCCGCGCGCCGAGGCGCTGCAACGCCTCACCCGCCTGGCCCAGACCGATGGGCGTTCGCTGGCCGCGCAGGCGGCCGCCCTGGTCGACGCGGTGGAACTTCTGGCCCGACCCGGCCAGGCCTGATGAACACGGGGCGCTGGCCCCTCAGCCCAGCGTGAAGTAGAAGCGGGCGCCCTTGCCGACTTCCGATTCGGCCCAGATGTCGCCGCCGTGCCGACGCAGGATGCGCCGCACCGAGGCCAGGCCCACGCCGGTGCCCTGGAAGTCCTTGGGGCTGTGCAGGCGCTGGAACACGCCGAACAGGCGGTCCGCGAAGCGCATGTCGAAACCCGCGCCCTGGTCGGCCACCACGAAGACCCGGCCATGCTCGGCCTGCTGTTCGCTGCGGAACTCGATCACCGTCTGTTCGCACTGGCCGCTGTACTTCCAGGCATTGCCCAGCAGGTTCTCCATCGCGATGCGCAGCAGGGTGGGGTCGCCGTGCACCACCAGGCCCGGCTCGATCGTGATGCAGGCCTGGCGCTCGGGGGCCTGGCTGCGCAGGTCCTCCACGATGTAGCTGGCCAGCTGGGACAGGTCCACCGGCTTGCGCGCCAGCGGCTGCGACTGCAGGCGCGAGAGGGCCAGCAGCGCGTCGATCATGCTGTTCATGCGCGCACTGGCCGCCAGCACCCGGTCCAGGTGGTCGTTGCCGATGCGGTCCAGGAAGCGGCCGTAGTCTTCCTTGAGGATGCGGGCAAAGCCATCGACCACCCGCAGCGGGGCGCGCAGGTCGTGCGAGACCGAGTAGACGAAGGAATCCTGGTCGGCGGCACTGACGGCGGTTTCGGCGGCCGGATCCTGGGCAGGGCGCAGCAGCAGCAAGCGGCCCAGCGGCTCACCCTCGCAGCTCAGCGGCAGCAGGTCGATCTTCCAGGCGCCAGCCACCCGGCTTTCGCCCTCCGGCAGCTTGCGCAGGGAGACCTGCACATCGCCAGGCAGGGCCTGCTGGACCAGCTGCCAGTCCTTCTGCTGGCTCTTGGCGCCCAGCAGGCGGGCGGCGTCCGGGGACAGGGCCTGCACATCCCAGTCCGGGCCGCTTGCGTCGGCCCCGCGGGGGCGCAGGATCACCACCGGCATGTCCAGCTCGCCCCACAGCCGCTGCAGGACGGACTGGTCCAGGCGGCGCTGCTCCTCGGCATCCACCGGCACGATGGTGCCCACATAGCCCGCGAACTGCCCGCGCACGTCGTACTGGGGCAGGGCGCGCAGGCGCCAGTGGCTGGGCGGCGTGCCGTGGCGCAGCACGCGCAGGGCCGGGATCATGGCCTGGGCGTCCAGGCGGGCCAGCAGCGCGCCAGGGCTGGGCAGCGGGTCGGCCACCTCGAAATGGGTGTGCAGCAACTGGCCGGTGGGCAGCTGTTCGGTCCAGGCGGTGGCTGGCGCGCCAGGGGGCGGACGCCAGCTCACCACACGGTGCTGGGTATCGCTGCGCCAGATCCAGCCCTCGGTCAGCTCGGCCAGGGCCTGCTGGTTCTGGGTGGCCTGGCGCAGCTGCGCATGACGCTCGAGCCGGCCCCACAGCAGCCCCGCCACCGCGCAGGCTGCGCCGAACACCAGCATCGGCAACCAGGACCAGGGGCCCGCCAGCTCGCTGGGGGCGCTGGGGGCCCCGGCGAACTGCCAACCCACCGCCAGCGAGGCCGCCAGCAGGGCCCCCACGGCCAGGCTCAGGGCGAGACTGCGGCCGCGCAGGCGACGGGCTTGGGGCGGAGCGGGCATGCCGGGATTGTAAGGAGCGGCTCGGGCGCGACCGAAGGGGGCCGCCCCGCATGGTTCTTCTGCGACAGAAATGCACGGGAAGTGGCTGGAACAGGCCTTTTTCCGGCTTGACGTGATAGAAACGTGCGCCGATGCTACAAGCTCGCACCCTTGACTGGGTGGAGCCCGGTCCGGGCACTGGTTCGCGGCACAATGAGCAGGCCCAGAATCCGTCGCCAGAGCCGATCCACGTTCGCGTTCAGTCCTTGAAAGATGTTTGACACCCCGAAGGATCCCAGGTCCGAGGCCGGTGCCGCTGACAGCGCAGCATCGGTGCTGGACGCTGCCTGTCTGGACCAGTTGCGCGCCCTCGATCCGGTGGGGGACAGCTTTCTGCAGCGGGTGCTCCAGACCTACCAGCGTTCGCTCGGCGCCCAGGAAGCCGCCATCGGCCAGGCCTTCGGCGCGGGTGACACGGCGGCGCTCTCGCATGCGGCCCATGCGCTGAAGTCGGCCTCGGCCAGCGTGGGGGCCCTGCAGCTCTCGCGCCTGTGCGCCCAGATGGAGCAGGCCGTGCGCGATGCGCAGTCCGAACTGCTGCCCGCGCTGGTGACGCAGTTCCAGGAAGAATCCATCCGCGTGCACGACGCGGTGGCGCGTTTGCTGGGTGGTGGTGTCGGTCCATGAGGAGCAGCGGCGCGTCTTCGTTGCAGGAGCAGGTCGAAGAACGACCCAAGGTTCTGCTGGTCGACGACGACGAGGTCAACCTGATGCTGGTCTCCGCGGCGCTGAGCAAGCATGGTTTCGAAGTGACCGAGGCCGGCAGCGGCGACGAGGCCCTGCGCATCCTGGGTGGCTGGATCCCGGATCTGGTCGTGCTGGATGCCCGCATGCCGGGGCTGGACGGTTTCGAGACCTGCGAGGAGCTGCGCGGCATGTACGGGCTGGAGAACGTGCCCGTGCTGATGCTGACCGGCCTGGACGACGAGGCCTCGATCAAGCGGGCCTATGACGCGGGCGCCACCGATTTCTTCGTCAAGTCCAACCAGTGGAGCCTGCTGGCCGGCCGCCTGCGCCATATGCTGCGCGCCGCGCGCACCCAGCAGGAACTGATCCGCAGCCGGGCCAAGCTGGCCCGGGCCCAGGACCTGGCCCGCATGGGCAGCTTCGAGTGGTGGCACCACCCCGAGTGCGGCCTTCCCTTCGGCATGGAGCTGTCCGAGGAGGCGCTGCGCGTCTTCGGCAGCGCGCCGGACGACCGCCTGAGCTTCCGTGACCTGCTGCGCATGATGACCCGCGAGGAACGGCATGGCCTGATCCGCGGCATGCGCCAGATCGTGCGCCAGGTCTTCGGCATCGCCATGGACGTGCCGCTCTCGCGTGGCGTCAAGCGCAACCGCATCATCCACGTGGAGGGCGAGCCCGAGTTCGGCGAATACGGTCAATGCATCGGCTACACCGGCATCGTGCAGGACGTGACCGAGCGCCACCAGGCCGAGGATTCCATCCGCAAGCTGGCCAACAAGGACCCGCTGACCCAGCTGCCCAACCGGCGCCAGTTCAACTGGCGCGCCGAGCGGGCCCTGGAGCAGGCGCGGCGCATGGGCCACAAGATGGCCCTGCTGCTGATCGACCTGGACCGTTTCAAGAACATCAACGACACCCTGGGCCATGCGGCCGGCGACGAGCTGCTGCTCGAGGTCTCCATGCGTCTGCGGGGTTGCGTGCGCCACAGCGACCAGATCTTCGACGGCACCGTCGAGGCCGTGGGCTCGCGCTTTCACCGTGCGCTGGAGGCGGTGGGCCGCCTGGGTGGCGACGAGTTCGTGGCCCTGCTGCCCGAGGTCGAGGACGAACGCGATGCCGAACGGGTGGCGCAGCGCATCCTGGAGGCCCTGCGCCAGCCGGTCTACGTGGCCGACCAGGAGTTCTTCGCCACCGCCAGCGTGGGCATCGCGCTGTACCCGCAGGATGGCCAGACCGTGGCCGACCTGATGCGCAACGCCGACGTGGCGATGTACGCCGCCAAGGACCGTGGTCGCAACGGCTCGGTGCTCTACAGCCCCAACCTGGCCGTGCGCGACCGCGAGAAGCTCGAACTCGAGACGGCGCTGCACAAGGCCATCGAGCGCAACGAACTGGTGCTGTACTACCAGCCCAAGGTGGACGCCCAGAGCGGCCGTCTGATGGGCGTGGAAGCGCTGATGCGCTGGCGCCGTGGCGAGGCCCTGGTGCCGCCCAACGAGTTCATCCCGATGGCCGAGGAGACTGGCCTGATCGTGCCGCTGTCCGAATGGGCGCTGCGCGAGGCCGCCCGCCAGGCGCATGAATGGCGGCAGGCCTTCGGTTTCAACGAGTCGATCGCGGTGAACATGCCCAGCCGCATGTTCCTGCGCCAGGATCTGGTGGACCTCATCCACGAGGCGGTGAAGCCCTATGGCATCCCGCACCGCATGCTGCTACTCGAAATCACCGAGAGCAGCCTGATGAAGGACCTGCAGAGCATCCTGCCCACGCTGCACCGCCTCAACGAGGTGGGCGTGCAGATTTCCGTGGATGACTTCGGTACCGGGTATTCCTCGCTTCAGTATCTGACCGAACTGCCGATCTCCGAGCTGAAGATCGACCGCTCCTTCGTCAACAAGCTCGGACGAGAGCCCAAGGCGAGCGAGGTGATCCACCTGATCATCTCGCTGGCCCAGGCGCTCAGCCTGCGCGTGGTGGCTGAAGGTGTGGAGAACACCACGCAGATGAACCTGCTGCGCAGCCTGCAATGTCGCATGATGCAGGGCTACCTGATCAGCCGCCCGATGCCCGGCACCGATCTGCCGGCCTGGGTGGCCGAGCATGTGGCCGTGCCCAGCGCCACGGTGGCTGCGGAGCCGCTGAACCTGAGCCAGGCTGGAGAAACCCACCCGGCAGCGTCCCGCTGAGCCAGCGCACGGGGCGTTGCATGACCGCCCCGCCATGAACGCCACCACCGAACAAACCCCCGCCCAGATCGCCAAGGCCGCGTTGCGTCGCCTGGCCGTGGCCAAGCTGGAGCCCACACCCGAGAACTACGCCCAGGCCTGGGCCGAGGAATGCGGCGCAGCCACTTCCACCTTGCCGCCGCGTGCGCGCACGGTGCTGGAGCGCCTGTCCCAGCGCTTCGGGGACGACCCGACTCAGCGGGCCGACTTGCTCCAGGCCATGCTGCAGGGCCAGTGGGACCAGGCGCAGCGCCTGACCGATCGGGTGTCGGACAGTCCGGCCTCCCAAGCCCAGGCCTGGGCCCTGCTGATCGAACGCCTGACCCGGGCCCTGGAGCGCAGTGGCAAGCAATGGTCGGTGGCGCGCAAGAAAGAAAGCCTGCAACGGGTGCTGGACTCCAGCCGCAGCGATGTGCAGCGCCTGCAGCACCGGCTGCGCCAGCTGGTGGGCTCCTGGGACACCGACGGGGAGATGCCTGCCCTGGACGACGAGACCACGCCGACTGCCGCTCCGGAGGAGCCGGCGCTTCCCACTGTGGAGGCCCTGTCCGCGGCGGCTTCGGACGCCGGGGGCGAGGCCCTGCACGGGCACTGGGTGTCGGTCATGCAGCCATTGGAATCCACTGTGCGGGCCGCGTTGCCCCCCGAGGCGGGGCGCGCCGCGGCCCTGGCCGATGAGCTGGCCGGTCTGGCCGGCCGCCTGGCCGAGGACGGTGCCACACCGGAACTGGCCGGCGCGGTGGCCGAGGTGTGCGAGCGAGCCCGCCGCCTGCTGGCCCACCGCCACCACCTGCTGGACCAGGTGCATCGGCTCAGCCAGGAACTGGCGGGCGGCCTGGCCGAGCTCTCCGAAGACGAAAGCTGGGTGCAGGGCCAACTGGCCGGCCTGAAGGAGCGGCTGGGCGACACGCCCAATGCCCGCGGTGTGCAGGCGGCCGCGCAACTGCTGGCCGAAACCCGGGCCCGCCAGCAGACACTGCGCCAGGACCGGGAGCAGGCCCGGCAGGCCCTGAAGGACCTGCTGCAGCAGATGCTGGCCGAGCTGGGCGAGCTGGACCAGCACACCGGCCGTTTCAGCGAGGGCATGCTGCGCTATGCCGAGACGGTGCAGAACGCCCAATCCCTGGAAAGCCTGGCCGAGGTGGTGCGCGAGATGGTGGCCGACAGCCGCAGCGTGCATGGCCTGGTCAGCGCCACCCGCGGACGCCTGCAGGACGAGCACCGTCGGGCCAGCGAGCTGGAGACCCAGGTGCGGGCACTGGAGGCCGAGTTGCGTCGCCTGTCCGACGAGGTGGCCACCGATGCCCTGACCCAGGTGGCGAACCGACGCGGCCTGATGCAGCAGTTCGAGGTCGAGCAGGCGCGCATCGCCCGCGAGGGCACGACCCTGGCCATCGGCCTGCTGGACATCGACAACTTCAAGCGCCTGAACGACACCCTGGGCCACACCGCCGGTGACGAGGCCCTCAAGGCCCTGGCCGAGCATGTGCGGGGTTCCCTGCGTCCGGTGGATGCCGTGGCCCGCTTCGGTGGCGAGGAGTTCGTGGTCCTGCTGCCCGGCACGCCGGTCGAAGAGGCCCAGCAGGTGCTGACCCGCCTGCAGCGCCGACTCAGTGCCAGCCTCTTCATGCACGAGAACAAGGAGGTGTTCGTCACCTTCTCGGCCGGGGTCACGGCCTACCGGGCCGGTGAAAGCCTGGAAGAGGCGCTGGAGCGCGCCGACGAGGCCCTCTACGAGGCCAAGCGCAGCGGCAAGAACCGCACCTGCGTGGGCTGATCCTGGGCGGCGGCCCGCTCAGTGGGCGTGGCCCGGTCCGTGGCGGCCCACCCGCCGGCCATGCACCCCGTCGACATGGGGTGTGCCGGCGTCCTCGCCCACCCCGGGCGCACAGGGCTGGCCCAGCTCCGACAGGATGCCGCATTCGCCACCCGGCACGGCCTGGCAGCGTCCCCGCAGTTCCCGCAGCTGGCGCGCCAGGGTTTGCAGTTCCGCAATGCGCTGCTCCACATGGCCGATGTGGGCGTCCAGCACCGCATTGGCCTCGCCGCAGTGGGCGGCCGGGTCGTCGCGAAAGCCCAGCAGGGCCCGGATCTCGTCCTGCGCCATGTCCAGCGAGCGGCAGCGCCGGATGAAGGCCAGGCGCTGCACATGGGCCTCGCCATAGACACGGTAGTTGCCGGCGCTGCGCGGCGGGGCGGGCAGCAGGCCCTCGCGCTCGTAGTAGCGGATGGTTTCCACCGGGGTGCCCGTGGCGGCGGCGAGGTCTCCGATCTTCATCGCTTGACTCTACACCTGCTACAGGGTTTGCAATGCGGGCATGGACAAGCGACTGCCTTCCCCTGACGCCGCACCTTCGTCCGGCTGCGCCCATGGCTGCGGCTGCGGCCACCCGCCCGCTCCGTCGGTGACCGCGCGGGCCGAACCGACCCACGATCACGACCATCACGGTCACGATCACCACGATCACGGTCACGACCACCATCATCCGCATCACCACGGGACCGCGGCCTGCTGCGGATCGTCGCCGGAAGCGGGCTGTGGCACGGCCGCCTGCGAGGCCCCGTCCTGGGACGCGGCGGACGGCCCGGTGCTGCGCCTGCGGGTGCCGGCCATGGACTGCGGCGCCGAGGAGGCCGAGATCCGCCGCGCCCTGGAGCCGCTGGCGGGCATCCGGGCCCTGCGCTTCGACCTCGGGCGGCGCCAGCTCAGCGTGCAGGCGCCCGAGGCGCTGTTCCCGGCGGTGGAATCCGCGCTCAAGGGCCTGGGCATGCCGGGCGAGCGCCTGCCCGAGGCGGGCGCACCGGCCCCGGCCGAGCGCGTCTGGCCCCGCATGGCGGGTGCCCTGCTCACGGCCGTGGCCGCCGAGGCCCTGGCCGCCCTGGCCCCGGCCGAGCTGCCTTGGCGCCTGGCCGGCATGGCGCTGGCCATGCTGGCCATCGCACTGGCCGGCCTGGGCACCTACCGCAAGGGCCTGGCCGCGTTGCGCCAGCTGGGGCTGACTTCAATGCCCTGATGACGGTGGCGGTTACCGGGGCCTTCGTGATTGGCGATGGCCCCGAGGGCGCGATGGTGATGGCCCTTTACGCCATCGCCGAGTGGATCGAGGCCCGTGCCGTGGACCGCGCCCGCAACGCCGTGCGCGAGCTGCTGGCGCTGACGCCGCAGGAGGCCGAGGTGCTGCAGTCCGATGGCCAGTGGCAGCGCGTGGCCACCGCCGCGGTGGCGGTGGGCGCGCGGGTGCGGCTGCGCCCGGGCGAGCGGGTGCCGCTGGATGGCGAGATCGTGGCCGGGCAGGGCAGCCTGAACCAGGCCCCCATCACCGGCGAGAGCCTGCCGGTGGACAAGGGGCCGGGCGATGCTGTCTACGCCGGCAGCATCAACCTCAGCAGCGCGCTGGAGTTGCGGGTCACGGCCCCGGCCGACGACAGCCTGCTGGCCCGCATCACTCATGCCGTCGAGCAGGCCCAGGGTACGCGGGCCCCGACCCAGCGTTTTGTCGACCGCTTTGCGGCCGTCTACACCCCCCTGGTCTTCGTGCTGGCGCTGGCCGTGGCGGTGCTGGGCCCCGTGCTCGCCGGCTGGCTGGTGCTCGACGCCGTGTACCGCGCCCTGGTGCTGCTGGTCATCGCCTGCCCCTGTGCCCTGGTCATTTCCACCCCGGTGACGGTGGTGAGCGCGCTGGCGGCGGCGGCCCGGCAGGGCGTACTGATCAAGGGTGGGCGCTTCCTGGAAGAGGCCCGGCGGCTGCGCGTGGTGGCGCTGGACAAGACCGGCACCCTGACCGAGGGCCGGCCCCGGCTGGTGGCCCAGGAGTGGATGGCCAACCGACCCGATCCGGCCTGGGCCGGCTTGGCGCAGGCCGTGGCCGCCCGGTCAGACCACCCCGTGTCGCAGGCCATCGCGGGCGGCCTGCCCGCGCCGGTGGATGCCGCAGCGGCCGTGACGCTGGACGCCTTTGCCGCCGAAGTGGGACGTGGCGTGCAGGCCCGGACTGGCAGCGGCTCGACCGTGCGCCTGGCCAACCACCGCTGGGTCGAGGAGCTGGGGCTGTGCTCACCCGCGCTGGAGGCGCGCATGGCGGTGCATGAGGCGCAGGGTCGCAGCGTCTCCCTGCTGGTGATCGACCAGCAGGTGCAGGCCGTCTTCGCGGTGGCCGACACCCTGCGGCCCGGCATGCCCGAGGCCATGGCCGAACTCCAGGCGCTGGGGCTGACGCCCGTCATGCTGACCGGCGACAACGCGCGCACCGCCCAGGCGGTGGCGACCCAGGCCGGCGTGGCCGAGGTGCGGGCTCAGTTGCTGCCCGATGACAAGCTGGCGGCCATCCGCGCGCTTCAGCAGCAGCAGGGGCCTGTGGCCATGGTGGGCGATGGCATCAACGACGCACCGGCCCTGGCCGGGGCCGACATCGGGGTGGCCATGGGGGGCGGCGGCACCCATGTGGCCATGGAGGCCGCCGACGTGGTGGTGATGAACGACGACCCGCGTCGGCTGGCGCTGCTGGTGCGCCTGTCACGCCGCACGCATGC
>NZ_BADL01000199.1 GCF_000333615.1 Ideonella sp. B508-1
TGGTGGGGCGGGGGCCGGCANCCAGGCCAAGCGGTACAGCGGCTNGTCGCCGCCGTAGAACTGGTTGATGTAGGCGCGCACTGCGGCGACTGCTGGGTAGATCGCGATGAAGCGCTTCACGTCCGGCTGGCCCACCTTGTCGGCGCGGGCGACGAAGTGGATGGCGAAGCGGTCGCTCTCGCCGTGCGAGAGCACCAGGGCGCTGGAGGGGTCGAAGGCCTTGGCCGCGATGATGAAGTAGGGGTAGCCCTGGGCCAGGTCCACGTCCTGCGTCGCCTGGGCCAGGTGCGGGCCATCCACCTCCTTGAACTTCAGCTGCTTGGGGTTGGCCGCGATGTCGCTGAGCTTGGCCAGCAGGCCGGCCTGGGGCTTGAGCTGCACCAGGCCGAGCTTTTCCAGCAGGCGCAGGCCACGGCCCTGGTTGACCGGATCGCTGGCGATGGCCACCAGCGCGCCCTGGGGCAGGTCGGCGGCGCGCTGGTACTTCTTCGAGTACAGGCCGATGTAGGACAGGATGCCCGGTGCCACCGGCTTCAGGTCGAACTTCTGGGCCGCGTTGGCATTGGCCAGGAACTCCTGGTTCTGGAAGTAGTTGAGGTCGATGTCGCCGGCGTTGAGCGCGATGTTGGGCGTGGTCCAGTCGGTGAACTCGACGATCTTCACTTCCAGGCCTTCTTTCTGGGCCTCCTTGGCGGCGATCTTCACGGTGTCGGCGAACACGCCGGGCACCACGCCGATCTTCAGCGTGCCGGCCTGGGCGCCGAGGCTGGCGCCGATGAGGCCGAAGGCCAGGCCCAGGGTGCGGCCGATGCGATGCAAGGTGTTCTTCATGGCGCGGCGCTCCTTCACTTCTCGTTCAGCCAGGCCAGCACATAGAGCCGGTCGTCGTTGTTGAAGGCCTTGTGGATGACGTGGCGCACCTCGGCCGACTGGCGGTAGATCTCGATGAACTTCTTCAGATCGGGGTTCTCGGGCTTGTCGCTGCGGGCCACGAAGCTGACCGCGAACTGCGCATCCTCCACGCCGGAATAGACCAGGCCGCTGGAGGCGTCAAAGGCCTTGGAGGCGACGATGAAGTGCGGGTAGCCCTGGGCCAGGTCCACGTCACCGGTGATGCGACTGAGCTGCGGCCCTTCCACCTCGACGAACTGCAACTTCTTGGGGTTGTCGGTGATGTCCTTGAGCGTGCCCAGGTAGCCCACGCCGGGCCTGAGCTTGAGCAGACCGGCCTTCTGCAGCAGCAGCAGGCCGCGGCCCTGGTTGACCGGGTCGTTGGCGATGGCCACCTTGCCGCCCACCGGGATCTCGGCGATGGACTTGTGCTTGAGTGAGTACAGGCCGATGTTGGACAGGATGCCGGTGGCCACCTTCTTGAGCTTGAAGCCCTGCTTGGCGATGGCGTTGCTCAGGAAGGGCTGGTGCTGGAAGTAGTTGGCGTCGATGTCGCCGTGGTCCAGCGCCACGTTGGGCGTGGTCCAGTCGGTGAACTCGACGACCTGGACGTCGATGCCCTGCTTCTTGGCTTCCTTGGCGGCGGTCGCCACGGAATCACCGTAGGCGCCAGGCACGACACCGATCTTCAGGGTGCCCGCGCAGGCGCAGGTCCAGAGTCCGGCGAGCAGGGTGGCGAGGGTCAACAGGCGAAGCGGGGTGTGTGTCATGGTGTGATGCGGATCAAAAACGGTTTCATTGCAGCGCATCACGCTGCGCTGCACCACGTCGATTAATGCGCTTGGATGCGCGGAAAGCGCATGGCGATGGCACGCATGCCGCTGCTCGATCCTTTGTGCCTGCGGGTCACAAGCTCATGACGAATCCGTTGTTTCGGTCAGCAGCCTCGGCCACCAAAATCGCCCGGCCAAGGTCCGCCGTCGCGGACCGTCATCTGGAAATCGCGCATGTCGTCTTCTGTCCGTCGGCGCCGCCTCCTGCAGGGAGCGGGCCTTGCCGCTGTTGCCAGCCTCGCCCCTTGGGCGCGCGCGGCGTCTACCGCTCCCGTGAGCCTGCTCAACGTCAGCTACGACGTCTCCCGCGAGTTCTACAAGGCCTACAACGCGGCCTTCGCGGCCCATTGGCTCAAGACCACCGGGCAGGTGCTGGACCTGCGGCAGTCCCATGGCGGCTCCAGCAAGCAGGCCCGCAGCGTGATCGACGGCCTGGAGGCCGACGTCATCACGATGAACCAGGACAGCGACATCGACATCCTGGCCGAGCGTGGTGGCCTGGTGCCGGCCGATTGGGCCAGTCGCCTGCCCGACCACAGCGCGCCCACGGCCTCGGTCAGCGTGATCCTGGTGCGCAAGGGCAACCCGAAGAACATCCGCAGCTGGACGGACCTGGGCCGGCCGGGCATCTCGGTCATCATCCCCAATCCCAAGACCTCGGGCAACGGGCGCTACAGCTACCTGGCGGCCTGGGGCGCGGCCCTCCAGGGCGGCGCGGGCGAGCCCGCGGCGCGCGCGTTGGTGGAACGCATCTTCGCCAATGTGCCGGTGCTGGACGGCGGCGGGCGCGGCGCCACCACCACCTTCGCCCAGCGCAAGATGGGCGATGCCCTGGCCACCTTCGAGAGCGAGGTGCCGCTGATCCGCAGCGAGTTCGGCGACGACTTCGATGTCGTCTACCCGGGTTGGACGGTGCTGGCCGAGAACCCGGTGTCGGTGGTCGACAAGGTGGTGGACCGCCGCGGCACCCGCGCGGTGGCCGAGGCCTACCTGAAGTGGTTGTGGTCCGACGAGGGGCAGACGATCGCCGCGCGCCACCATCTGCGCCCACGCAGCGCCAAGGTGCTCAAGGCCTTTGCCAAGGACTTTCCGCCGGTCAGCACCTTCACGGTGGCCGAGGTCTTTGGCGGCTGGAAGAAGGCGCAGAAGACCCACTTCGACGATGGTGGCGTCTACGACCAGATCGTCCTGAAACAGGGGCGCCGCTGAGACCCGTGGCTTCTGCGGGAAGCGGATAAGCAAGCGCGCATCGCTTCGTGGCTTGTCGGCGCCCCCTGGGGTGCAATGGGTTTTCTGGGCGCCATTGGCGCAGACTGGATCACCCCATGAGCCTCGACATCTTTTGGTTCCTGCCCACCTCGGGCGATACGCGCTACCTCGGCACCTCCGATTCCGGCCGCCCGGCCACCAACGCCTACATGCGGCAGATCGCCGTGGCGGCCGAGCAGCTGGGCTATGACGGTCTGCTCATTCCCACCGGCGCGAGCTGCCTGGACCCCTGGGTGACCGCCGCCAGCCTGGTGCCCGTGACCCAGCGCATCAAGCTGCTGGTGGCGCTGCGCACTTCGTTGTCGGGCCCCACCGCCTCGGCCCGCCAGGCCGCCACGCTGGACCAGGCGCTCAACGGCCGCCTGTTGCTCAACGTGGTGCCCGGCGGGGACGCCACCGAGCTGGCGGCCGATGGCGTCTTCCTGGACCACGACGCCCGCTACACCGCGGCCGACGAGTTCCTGACCGTCTGGCGGCGCGTGCTGCAGGGCGAGAAGGTGGACTTCGATGGCGAGCATGTGCAGGTCAAGGGCGCACAGAACTTCTTCCCGCCGGTGTCCCAGCCCCATCCGCCGCTGTATTTCGGCGGTTCCTCGCCCGCGGCCCACGAGCTGGCGGCCAAGCATGTGGACGCCTACCTGACCTGGGGCGAACCGCCGGCCGCGGTGGCCGAGAAGATCGCCGATGTGCGGGCCCGCGCGGCCCGCCATGGCCGCACGGTGCGCTTCGGCGTGCGCCTGCACGTGATCGTGCGCGAGACGAACGACGAGGCCTGGGCCGCCGCCGACAAGCTGATCAGCAAGCTCAGCGACGAGGACATTGCCACGGCCCAGCGCAACTACGCCAAGATGGACAGCGTGGGCCAGGCCCGCATGGCGGCCCTGCACGGTGGCCGGCGCGACCAGCTGGAGGTGGCGCCGAACCTGTGGGCCGGCGTGGGCCTGGTGCGTGGTGGCGCCGGCACCGCGCTGGTGGGTGACCCGCAGACGGTGGCCCAGCGCCTGAAGGAATACGTCGATCTGGGCGTGGACAGCTTCGTGCTGTCCGGGTACCCGCATCTGGAAGAGGCCATCCGCTTTGCCGAGCTGGTCTTCCCGCTGCTGCCCGGCAAGCAGCCGGTGACGCTGCGCGAGGCCGCCATCACCGGGGGCGCCTTCGACATCCGGGCCGGACAGGGCGCTGCGGAGGCGGCCAAGGCATGAGTTCCGAGAACGCCTGGCCGCGCGTCATCGACATGCGCTGCCGACCGGCCTATCTGCACGACTTCTTCGGCAAGACACCGGGCTCCGAGGGCGAGGCCGTGGCCCGCTGGCTCAACCGGCGGGTCGGCACCCGGGGAGACGATGGCCACTTCATCCGTTCGCGCACGCCGGCCGGCTTTCTGTCCGAGGTGCGTGAGGGCGGGCTGTCGCGCGCGGTGGTGGTGGGCCGGTACACGCCCAGCCAGCACCTGCCCAACGACACCATCCATGAGATCGTCCGCGGTCACCGGGAACTGATCGGCGTCGGCGCGGTGGACCCGGTGCTGCAAGGCCAGGATGCCGCCCTGGCCGAAGCCGAGCGTGCCGTTCGCCAGCTGGGGCTGGCGGGCATCGACCTGGAGCCGGGCTTCGGCAGCCCGCCGCGGCATGCCGATGATCCAGCCTACTTCCCGGTCTACGAGCTCTGCCAGTCGCTGCAGGTGCCGGTGTTCCTGATGACCGGCCCCACCACGCCGGACCTGCGCTACAACGACCCCGCGCCGCTGGCCCGGGTGGCGCAGACCTTCCCGCAGCTGTCCATCGTCTGCTACCACGGCTGGTGGCCCAACGTGCAACAGGCGCTGGGCGTGGCCTTCCGCTACGAGAACGTGCACCTGGTGCCCGACATGTACCTGTTCCAGCCCGGCCACACCGCCTGGGTGCAGGCGGCCAACAGCTTCCTGGGTGAGCAGTTGCTCTTCGGCTCGTCCTACCCCTTCCGGCCCATCCGTCAGTCGGTCGAAGATGCCCAGGCCCTGGGCTTTTCCGACGCGGCGCTGGAGCGGCTTTTGTACGACAACGCGGCCCGCCTGCTGAAGATTCCGGACTGAGCCCATGAGCGACACCTTCGACGTGGCAGCGGCCACCGAACAGCTGGCCCGGCAACTGGCTGCCACCGCCGCGCAGCGCGACCGGGCTGGCGGCCATGCCGTGGCCGAACGCGAGGCCATTCGCCGCAGCGGCCTGCTGGCTCTGGTCATTCCGCGCGAGGCCGGCGGCTGGGGCGTGGGCTGGGCCGAGCAGTACCGCGTGTTGCGGCGGCTGGCCCAGGCCGACAGCGCCCTGACCCATGTCTATGCCTTCCACAACCTGCAGATCGCCAGCATCCAGCTCTGGGGCAGCCCGGCCCAGCAGGCCGACCTGTTGCCACGCACGCTGCAGGAAGCCTGGTTCTGGGGCAATGCGCTGAACCCGCGGGACACCCGGCTGAAGGCCCGCCGCGCCGCGGGCGGCTGGTGGCTGGACGGGGTGAAAAGCTATGCCTCGGGCTCCGTCGGCTCGGACCGGCTGCTGCTGTCGGCCGTGGCCCCGCAGGCCGATGGCCGCGAGCTGCAGCTGGTGGGCCATGTGGCCACCCGCGCGCCGGGCGTGCAGGTGCGGGAGGACTGGGACAGCTTCGGCCAGCGCCAGACCGACAGCGGCACCGTGACCTTCCAGGAGGTCTGGCTGGCCGACGCGGATGTGCTGCAGGCGCCTGGCCAGGTGCCGACGCCCCGGGGCACGCTGCGCACCTTGCTGGCCCAGCTGGTGCTGACCAACCTCTACCTGGGCCTGGCCCAGGGGGCCTATGGCCAGGCGCTGACCTTCCTGCAGGAGCGTGCCCGGCCCTGGCTGAACGGCAATGCGAGCCAGGTGCTGGAGGAGCCGCTGGTGGCCCACCGCTGGGCTGAGCTGCGGCTGAAGATCCGTGCGGCGGAACTGGCCACCGATGCGGCCCAGGCCGCCCTGGAGACGGCCCTGGCCCAAGGGGAGGCGCTGAGCGCCGATGCCCGCGGCGTGCTGGCCATCGAGGTGGCCGAGGCCAAAGTGCTGGCCCACCGCGCCGGCGTGGCAGTGACCAGTGAGTTCTTCGAGCTGACCGGGCCGGGCGCCACCAGCGCCCAGCTGGGCCTGGACCGCTTCTGGCGCAATGCGCGGGTGCACACCCTGCACGACCCCATCGATCTCAAGCTGCGGGACATCGGGCACTTCCACCTGCAGGGGCGGCTGCCACTCCCGACCTCCTACAGTTGAATCGGGAACCTGCGCCCCGGGTCCGCCCGCGGATGGAGTACGCTGCGCCCTGAGGCTTGACGCCAAGGAGAGCCGCGAACGGGGGCTGGGTTTTCGACAGGGGCGGGGGCATGACGACCGCTGGGGTGTTGCTGGATGTCATCGACCTGCATGGGGAGGTGACCGAACTGGGGCTGGATTTGCCCGGCGTGATGGATCTGGTGGTCCGCAAGGTGCTGGACCTGGTCCAGGCGCAGGGCGCTGCCATCGAGCTGGCCGATGGGGAGACCATGGTCTACCGGGCCGTGGCCGGCAGTGCGTCCGGGCAACTGGGGCTGCGGGTGGACCGGGCGTTCAGCCTCTCGGGCCAGTGCATTGCCACCGGCCGCTGGCTGAAGTGCGATGACACGCTCGCCGACGACCGGGTGGATCTGGCCGCCTGCGAGGCCGTGGGCATGCGCTCGATGATCGTCGTGCCACTGTCCCACCGGGGCCAGTGCGTGGGCGTGCTGAAGGCGTTTTCCGGCAGCCCCGGCCACTTCTCGGATGGCGATGCGGCGGTGCTGGGCCTGCTTTCACGCGTGGTGGGCACTACCATGTACTGGGCCACCCGCTACGGCGAGAACGATCTGTTCCACCGCGCCACCCACGATGACCTGACCGGCCTGGCCAACCGGGCCCTGTTCATGGACCGTCTGCACGCGGCCATTGCGGCAGCCCGGCGCCAGGAGGCACGGCTGGCGGTGATGCTGCTGGACATGGACGGCCTCAAGCAGATCAACGATGAGCACGGCCACGCCGCGGGCGACGCCACTTTGATGGAGTTCGCCTCCCGCCTGAACCAGACGGTGGGCCAGCGCGAGCTGGTGGCGCGCCTGGGGGGCGACGCGTTTGCGGTGCTGCTGGCCCACGCGGGCGAGGTCGATGACATCTGCGCCCTGGAGCAGCGCCTGCGGGCCGCCCTGGCCTTGCCTCTCCATGTGGCGGGCCTGCGGCTGCGCCTGTCGGCCAGCGGCGGCGTGGCCCAGTTCCCGCGCGACGCCGACGGTGCCGACGAGCTGTTGACGCTGGCCGACGAACGGATGTTCAAGGCCAAGCGGGCCCGCAAGGCCCTGGCCGAAGAGGTGCCCGGCGGCGGCCTCTTCCTCTGAGGCTCTCGCCTGCGTCAACCCAGGGCCAACTGGCGCAGCAGCACGTACAGCCCGGTGCCCAGCAGGATGCTGAGCAGCGCATGGCCTCGCCACCATTGCAGGCCCAGCACCAGGGCGATGGACAGGGCCTCGGCCCAGGGCAGGCCGGCATGCGAGCGGGCCGCGCCCACCACCGAATGCAGCAGCAGCAGCGTCATGATGGCCAGCGGCAGGAACTGGCCCAGGCGCTGGACGAAGCGGTGGCGCTGCAGCCACTGGGCCGCCATGAAGGGCAGGGCCCGCAGGCCGAAGGTGACCAGGCCCATGGCCACGATCACCGAGATCACGTAGCGGGTGTCGTTCATGCCTGCTGCTCCGGCCCGCTGGCGGTGCGCGGGCGGCCGGGCCACACCAGGCCCATCGCCAGGCTCAGTGCGATGGCGATGACCAGGGCCTGGGTCGGCGCCACGGCCTGGGCCACCGCATAGGCCACCAGCGCGGTCCACAGCGGGGCAGCGCTGTGGCGCTGACGCCATTGCTCCACCGTCAGCACGCCGAACAGGGCGGCCAGCACGAAGTCCAGCCCCTGCAGGTTCAGCGGCACTTGAGTGCCCAGCAGGGCACCCAGGGCCGTGCCCAGCGTCCACCAGCCCTGGTTCAGCAGCGCCACCCCCGCCAGGCGGTGGCCCGGGGTGCTGCGGGGCAGGGCGGTCAGCACCGAATAGGTCTCGTCCGTCAGGCAGAAGGCCAGGATCCAGCGCAGGCCACGTTGCTCGGGCAGGCGGTCCAGCAGGGACAGGCCGTAGAACACATGGCGCAGATTGATGACCGCGGTGGCCACGGCAATGGCGCCCACCGGCAGGCCCGCGGCGAGCATCGGCACCATCATGTACTGCGCCGCGCCGGCGTAGACCACGATGCTGGAAAGCACTGCCAGCCAGGCGGCGCCGCCGGCCTGCACGAACAGAAAGCCGAACACCATGCCCAGCGGGATGTAGCCCATGGCCACCGGGGTGGTCAGGCTCAGCAGGGACAGCGGCGGTGAGGGGGCAGGGGACGGCTTCTGGGACATGCGGGCGGGGCAGGGCGGAACGGGGCCGTCATTGTCCGTCCTTCACCGCGGGGCGGGCGTGCTCAGGTGCTGCAGCAGGATGACGCTGCCCAGGGCCAGCCCGAAACCCAGCCAGCCCAGGGGCCCCAGGTTCTGACCCAGCACGGCCCAGCCCAGCACAGCGGCCGTCAGCGGACTCAGCAGGCCCAGGGACGCCACGCCCACCGCGGGCAGGCGCAGGCTGCCCCGGAACCACAGCACATAGGCCAGCAGCGCGCCGGCCAGGCTCAGGTAGGTCGTGGCCAGGCCCTGGCTGAGCCGGGGCAGCTGCCAGGGGCCTTCCAGCAGCAGACTGGCCGGCAGCAACATCAGCCCGCCCAGCAGCAACTGCCAGCCGGTCAAGGGCAGCGGGGCCAGGCCGGTGGACCAGCGCCGCGCCAGAAAGGTGCCGCCGGCCATGGACGCCACGCTGACGGTGGCCGCCATCACGCCCCACAGGTCCCAGCGGCTGGTCGGTGACAGCAGCATCAGGGCCATGCCCCCCACACCCAGGCCCGCGGCGGCCACCCGGGGCCAGCCCGGGCGCACGCCGTCCACCCAACGGCTCAGCAGCATCACGGCCAGCGGTTGCATGGCGCCGAAGATGGCGGCCAGGCCGCCGGGCAGGCGGGCCGCGGCCACGAACAGAAAGCCCTGGAAGACGCCGATGTTCAGGGCGGCCAGTGCCAGCAGGCGCCAGGCGGTGCCGGCGGCTGGCAGGCGGAACTGCCACAGGAGCAGCAGCAGGCCCGCCGGCAGCACCCGCCAGCAGGCGTTGGTGAAGGGGTGATCCACCGCCAGCCATTGGGTGGTGACCAGGTAGGTGCTGCCCCAGACCGCGGGGGCCAGCGCTGTGAGCAGCACGTCGCGCCAGGGCCAGGCGGTCGGCCGGTATGATGCAGGCATGATTTATCTTGATGTCGAGATAAATGCCATTGTCCTGTGAATTATCTTGACGTCAAGATAGTTGGAGAGCCCCCATGCCCAAGATGCCCAAACCATCGACGCCGGATGCCGTGGATCTGATCCTGGCGCAGTGGCGCGAGCAACGTCCCGATCTGGACACGCGCAGCATGGGGCCGCTGGGGCGGCTGGGGCGTTGCTACCAGCATCTGGTGCAGCGCATGGAGGCCACGTTTGCCCAGTTCGGCCTGAGCCGCTGGGAGTTCGACGTGCTGGCCACCCTGCGGCGCGCCGGCCCGCCGCACTGCCTGGCGCCCACGGCGCTCTTCCAGTCGATGATGATCAGCTCAGGGACGCTGACCCACCGGCTCAAGGGCCTGGAGGCCCGTGGCTGGGTTTCGCGGCAGGCCCATCCGGACGATGCGCGCAGCCTGCTGGTGCAGCTCAGCCCGGCCGGGCTGGCCCTGATCGACCGTGCCGTGGAAGCCCATGTACAGACCCAGCGCGAGGTGCTGTCGGTGTTGCCCCAGGCGCAGCTGGCCGCCCTGGATGCGGCCCTGGCCCGGCTGCTGAGCTCGCTCGAGCCGGTTGCGGACGACAGCTCGGCGCATTCGGTTTGAATTCGCCTGCGAAGGCAGGGAGCTGGTGCGGGCCTCTGCTATGGTGAAAGACCCTGAGGCTGTTTCAACGCGCATGCCAACGCCAGCACCCACGCCCCATCTGGTGTCGCCGCCCGCGGGCAGCCGCATCCTGGCGGCCCTGCCCGGGGCGGATTTCGCCGATGCCTGGGCCGTCGCCGCGGCCGAGCCGGGCCTGAGCGCATTGGGCCAGTTTCTCAAGGCCGCGCGTGCCACGCCCGCCTGGGTGGAAGCCTGCATGCGCCTGCGCAACCGGGTGGTGCGCTGGTTCGGCTTGAAGGACCTGGGCGGCCTGTCCGACCTGGACCCGCAACGGCCGCTGCAGGACTACCGGCCTGGCGACCGCGTGGGCATCTTCACACTGCTGGAGAACCACCCCGACGAGGTGCTTCTGGGCGACCGGGACCGCCACCTGGAGGTGGTGCTGTCGGTGCACACCACCGGGGGCGAGGCGGCCACGCAGAGCGGCCCGGCGGTGGTCACCATCACCACCGTGGTCCACGTCCACAACCTGCTGGGGCGGCTGTACATGCTGCCGGTGGCGCCCATGCACCGGCGCATCGCACCCGCCGTTCTGCGCGCCCTGGGCTGAGGCCGCCGCGCCGCTCAGGCGTCGGCGGCGCCGGAGGCGTTCTCGGGCAGCAGGGCCTGCGCCAGCAGGGTCAGCGCCTTCAGGCTGGCCTGGATCTCCCGCGGCACGCCGGCGTGGATCTGCGCCTGCACGATGCAGCCGTCCACCGCCAGGGCGAGCGCCTGGGCCAGCGCCTCGCGTTGCGGGATGTCGGGCAGATGGGCGCCGATCGCGTCGGTCATGGCCTGCTTGTGGGTGGCGGCCTGTCGCAGCACGGCAGGCTCGCTGCCGCCCCACTCGACCGCGGCGTTGATGAAGGCGCAGCCCCGGAAGTCGAGGCGGCTCAGCCACTCGCGCAGCGTGGCCGCCAGCGCCCGGGACAGGGGCAGGCGCCGTGCATGGCGCTGCAGGGCGGACGTGAACCACGCCATCCATCGTCCGTGGCGCAGCGTCAGCACGGCGTCGATCAGCTCGCCCTTGCTGGGGAAGTGCCGGTAGAAGGTGACCTTGGTGACCCCGGCCGCGGCGATCACGGCGTCCACGCCGGTGGCCCGGATGCCTTCCCGGTAGAACAGCCGGTGCGCCGTCTCCAGGATGCGCTCGCGCGCGGGCAGGGCGGCCACGTCCTCGTGTTCAAGCATCTGCATGGTGGGGGCAATGTAGACAGGTCTGTCTATTGTGCCTAGACTTGAAATGTAGACAGATCTGTCTACATTGATTCATCCACTGGAGTCCCCCATGAGCGCACGTCCTCCTCTGCCGCCCTTCACCCGCGAGACCGCCATCCAGAAGATCCGCCTGGCCGAAGACGGCTGGAACACCCGCGACCCGGCCCGGGTGGTGCTGGCCTACAGCCCGGACACCCGTTGGCGCAACCGCGTGGAGTTCCCGGTCGGGCGCGAGCAGGCGCAGTCGCTGCTGGAGCGCAAGTGGTCGCGCGAGCTGGACTACCGCCTCATCAAGGAACTGTGGGCCTTCGACAGCCACCGCATTGCGGTGCGCTTCGTCTACGAGTGGCATGACGACGCGGGCCAGTGGTACCGCAGCCATGGCAACGAGAACTGGGCCTTCGACGACGACGGTCTGATGGTGCGCCGCCATGCCAGCATCAACGACCAGCCCATCGCCGCGGCGGACCGCAAGTTCCACTGGCCCCTGGGCCGCCGTCCCGACGATCACCCGGGCCTGAGCGAGCTGGGGCTCTGAGACCGCCCCTTCTGACATCGGCGCGTGATCTTTCGCCCGGACAATGAGGGCATGAGACAAACGTGGTGGTGGATGGGGCTGGCCGGGCTGTGTCTGAGCCAGGCCGGCTGCGGTTTCGTGGTGGTGCGCTCGGCCCGTTGGGCCTATGACGCGCTCACTGCGGATCAACGGGCGGTGGAGGACGCGGCGGGCGAGCTGGGCAGGCGCATGAAGGCGCGCGACCCGGCCGTGGCGGCCCAGATGTTCGAGGCCCAGGCCACCTGGCGGCCCGGCCCGCAGCCGGCCCTGGTGGGGCGCGACGCCATCCAGGATCAGCTGCGCCTGTTGGCCAGCCGCGGGGTGTTCGAATGCGAGTTCACGCCCGAACGCACCCGTGCGCAAGACGGGGTGGCCCACCAGAGCGGCACGCTCAAGACCCTGGGTGACCAGGCCGCGGCGGTGGGCAGCTTCGATGCGACATGGCATCGGCAGGCCGATGGCAGCTGGCGCTTGACCGAGCTGGTGTCGCCCTCGGCCCCCGCGCTGGCGGCGGCCTGCGGCTGATGTCGTCCCGAGGCTTCAATCCCGCGGCTGGGTCACGGCTTCCAGCACGTGCATCAGGCCCGCCTGGCAGATCGGCTCGATCTGATCCGGTCCCTTCACCCCCACCCAGCCGCCAAAGTGGAGCGCATGGATCGACAGGCTGTGGGTGCCGTCGCTCCAGTGTTCGCAGCGCCGGGGCACCACCAGCACGCCCCGGCGGTTGCCCAGGAGGTTGTAGGGCGGCAGTTCGCCCAGATGGGGCTCCAGACCGCAGTGGGCAAAGCCCGCCTGCACCGCGTCCTGCAACTGCCGCGCCCACTCGGCTTCCGGCAGCTGGGCGTCCAGCGGCACCAGGGCGTGCACGAAGCGAAAGAAGGGCACCTGCTGGAGGGTGCCCGGTGCGGCGTTGAAGGGGAAGTGCCCCATCAGCGGGAGCTGGTGGCTGGGCAGGATGTGCGCATGCCGGTGCGGCTGGCTGGCCCCCGCGTTCTTGCCACCATTGAACATGAAGACGCCGTCCGGCAGGCCCCGCACCGCGCGGGCCACCGCGTCGAAGTCGCTGTCCTCCAGTTCACCTGTTTGCGGCATGAAGCGCCGCGTCACGGCCATGGCGTGATCCGGGAAGATCGGAAACTTGTTGAGCAGCAGCACATGGGTGTCCGACAGATCGGCCACGAACATAGCGGGCTCGTAGGGCAGAAAGGGGTTGGCGCCGCTGCTTTGCTGCAGGATCTTGGCCAGGTCCTTGAGGCTGAGCGAGGACAGGTGGGCGACGAGGAAGTCCAGACCCGCTTGCCGCACCGCGTGGATATCGCTGAGCAGCGGCACCATGGCCCCCTGGGCCTGGGCGGCTTGGGCGGCGGCCCGGATCGCGGGGGTCCAGTCGGTGGTCATCGGCGTCTCCCTGGCATGCTGTGTTGGCAGACACAGTGTCGCCCAGCAGGTGCAGGTCTCCAACCGCAGGGTCTTCCCGGGGCCACCGACAATCGCCCCATGCCTTTCATCGTCACCGAGCCCTGCGTCCAGTGCAAATACACCGATTGCGTCGAAGTCTGTCCCATGGACTGCTTCGTCGAGGGCCCCAACTTCCTGGCCATCGATCCGGCCGGCTGCATCGACTGTTCGGTGTGCGTGCCGCAGTGTCCGGTCGACGCCATCGTCAACGCCAAGGAGGCCTCCGAGGCCCAGCAGCTCTACATTGCGATCAATGCCCAGGCGGCGCAGCAGTGGCCATCGATCACCCGACGCCAGCCGCCCCTGCCGGAACATGAGGCCTGGCGCGGCGTGGCCGACAAGATGCACCTTCTGGTTCAACCGGGCTGAGCATCGCGCCATACTCGGTGCCATGAGCTTCCCCACCGCCGACGACCCCCGCCGCATCGCCCTGCTGGAGACCCTCGAGGCCCGCGAGGACGAACTGGTCGATCTGGCCCGCGCCCTGGTGCGCATCCCCACCGTCAATCCGCCGGGGGAGGACTACCGGGCCTGCGCCGAGCTGATCGGCAACCGCCTGGCGCGGCGCGGCTTCGAGGTGAGCTATGTGCGCGGCGAGGGCACGCCCGGCGACAGTGACCGATACCCGCGCTGGAACGTCATCGCCCGCAAGACCTTCGGGCCCGGGCCCTGCGTGCACTTCAACGGCCACATCGACGTGGTGCTGCCTGGCGAGGGTTGGACGGTCGACCCCTTCGCAGGCGTGGTCAAGGACGGCCGCCTGTATGGGCGCGGCAGCAGCGACATGAAGGGCGGCATCGCCGCGGCCATCATCGCGGCCGAGGCCCTGATCGACAGCGGCCTGGGCCTGCCCGGTGCGATCGAGATCAGCGGCACGGTGGACGAGGAATCCGGCGGCTATGGCGGGGTGGCCTACTTGGCCGAGCGCGGCTGGTTCAGCCAACCTCGCGTGGACCACGTCATCATTCCCGAGCCGCTGGAGGTGGACCAGGTCTGCATCGGCCACCGGGGTGTCTGGTGGGCCGAGATCGAGACCCGTGGTCGCATCGCCCACGGCTCCATGCCCTTTCTGGGCGACTGCGCGGTGCGTCACATGGGCGCGGTGCTGGAGCGCTTCGAGCGCGACCTCATCCCCGCGCTCGCAGCGCGCCACACCACCATGCCGGTGGTGCCTGAGATGGCCCGCCAGTCCACCGTCAACTTCAACTCCCTGCACGGCGGCCAGGCCGAGCCCGAGGGCGACCAGCTGCCCGCGCCCTGCGTGCCCGACAGCTGCCGCCTGGTGATCGACCGCCGCTTCCTGGCCGAGGAGAGCCTGGAGAGCGTGCGTGGTGAGGTGGTGGACCTGCTCGACGGCCTGAAGGCCGAGCGGCCGAACTTCGACTACGGGCTGCGCGAGCTCTTCTCGGTGGCCCCGGTGCTGACCGAGCGTGAGCGCCCGGTGGCGCGCGACACCGCCCGCGCGGTGCAGGAGGTGCTGGGCCGGGAGGCCCGCTTCGTCTGCTCGCCCGGCACCTACGACCAGAAGCACATCGACCGCATCGGCCGCCTGCGCGACTGCATCGCCTACGGCCCCGGCCTGCTGGCCCTGGCCCACCAACCGGACGAGTACGTGGGCATCCGCGATATGGTGCTGTCGGCGCAGGTCATGGCGCTGGCGGCCTGGGGGCTGCTGACGGCCCCGGCGCCCTGATCAGCGGGGTGTCCGCTTACCAGTCGTCCGAACCGCCTGCGTCGGTCGAACTGCCGCCATCGTCCCAGCCGTTGCCGCTGCCGAAGTCCATGTCGCGTGAGCTCAGCTCCCGGGCGGCCTCTTGCCTGTCGGTGTCGGTGTCGTCGGTGTTGGGGAAGCTGTCGGGGATGAAGCCACCGGCCGACTCGCCGCGGTTGCCTTCGTGCAGCAGCTTTTCGGCCAGCATGCCGGCGGCCACACCACCGGCCGCCGCCAGGCCCACCCCCATCAGGCCCGGCCCGCCGGAGGTCGGCGCCTGCGGCCCGTAGCCGTAACCGGGCGACGGCGCCGCGCCGTAACCACCACCGTAGGCCGGGCTGGGTGCTGGGTAGACCACGGTCTGGGCCTCGGCGGCGCGCCGCCGTGCCCAGGCCATGGCGGCGAAGATGAACACCACCACACCAGCGAGCAGCCACCACACCGGCACGCCGCCCGAGGCCCGCACAGGCCCTTGCACCATGGTCTGCGCCGCGTCGGATGAATTCATGTGCAGCGCGCTTGGCGTGTGCTGCTCACGGTCCAGCAAGGCCTCGAAGGCCTTGAAGCGGGCCGGGTCGGTGAACTTGATCGCCGGGTCCAGTGCCTGGGCCTTGTGGGCGTGGGCCTGCGCCTCGGTGAACTGGTGTTCGTGGGCCAGGATCTCCGCCAGCACGTACTGGGCGCGCGCACTGTCAGGCTTGGCGGCCAGCACCTCGCGCATCATCTTTTCGGCGACCGGGTAGTCTCCCCGTTGGGTGGCCGCCTGCACCTCTTCCACACTGGGCAGGGCTTGGGCCGTGCCCAGCCACAGCATGGCCAGCAAAGGCAGGCCATACATCATCCATCGTGGCAATCTCATCGGGAACTCCTTCACAGCAGTGGCGCACAGAGGACGCCTTGGCGTCAGTGTGCGCTTCCAGTCTGTCGCGGAACCGTCCTGAGCCACAGACCCGACAGGGCGACGGAACGGCTGGCGACCGCCCATCCAACGCCCCCCCAGCGGTTCGGGATGACAGGCACGTCTAGCGCAGCGGGTTGAGCAGCGCGTCCAGTGCCTCGGGCCGCAGGCGGTGCGGCAAACAGGGCCATCCGTCTCCAGCGTGGCGAGGCGGGCAGAGGTCAAGGGCGGACTCATCACGGCCTGAGCAGCCGTGACATCACGTGTCGGCGCTCGGCGCTCAGGGCGCCTCAGAAGAGGTGCTCGATGCCCTGCGGCATCGTCACCCAGCCATGCATCCGTTCCTCGTATACCGAAATGCCGGGGCCGGGGAAGGCAGGGTCCGCGAAGGCACCGACCGGGATGCCGACGAAGTCATCCTGCCCGACGAGCTGGTAGAACACCGTGGCGCCGCAGTCCGGGCAGAAGGTGAAGCGGCACTGTCCGCCTGCATCGCCTGTGCGCGTGTAGTCGCGCCCCGTGCCGGCCACGGTGACCGCAGCTGCAGCGGGCCTGGCGGCTGAGCATGGTCATGGCGTGGAGGCAGGGGCGGAACCGGGGGCGACCACGCCTTGGACCTTGCTGGCGGCCACGTCCACGCCATGCGCCGCGGCGCTGGCCCCGTGGGCGACGCCCCCGGCCGCGGCGCGCACGCCGTGGGCCGTGGCACTGGCGGCCCGTTCGATCCCATGCGCAGCGGCCTTGACCCCACGCTGAACGCCGCTCGCGGCGGCTTCGGCGCCCCGCTCGATGGCATGTTCCACCTTCTGGACAAGCCCGGGCGATTGCGCTTCAGGTTCGGCCGCGAGACAAGGCGTCAGGCAGGCTGCCCACAGCCAGGAAGACAGGACGAAAGCGGTCGAGGTTTTCAACATGGGCCTTCTCGGGATGGCAAGGCCTCAAGCCTACCCCAGCTGTCCGAGAAGGGCGCGCAGGCCTCAGCCCAGCGGGTTGAGCAGCGCGTCCAGTGCCTCGGGCCGCAGGCGGTGCGGCGCGGTGATGGCATAGAAGTGCTCGCGCAGCGGCTCGCTGCGGCCGGTCACGCACAGCAGGCCGCTCTTCAGCTCGTCCTGCACCACCACCTCGGGCAGCAGGGCCAGCCAGCCGCTGTCGCGGGCCAGCAGGCGCAGCATGGCCATGTCGTCCACCTCGGCGCGGATGCGAGGGCGCACGCCGGCCGTCTCGCACAGGGCGTCGAACTGCGCGCGCAGCGCGTGGCGGGGGCCGGGCAGGGCCATGTCCAGGCCGGCCAGGTCCTCGGGGATGCGCAGTTGCTGGCCCTGCCAGCGCGAGGTGGGGCCCACCAGCGAGACCGACTGGCTGCCCACCAGCCGGCAGTGCAGGGGGTGGTCGGGGTCGGTGGTGGGCACGGTCTCGTTGGCCAGCACCACATCCAGCTGGTGGCCCTTCAGGCGGGCCACCAGGCCCTCCAGCGTGCCCGACTCCAGCGACAGCATCACCGCCGGGTTGTCCAGCGCCGGGCGCAGCCAGTTTTCCTGGAAGTTGCGAGAGAGTGTGGACACGCTGCCGATGCGCAGGCGTTGCACGCCGTCGCCACCGCCTGCAGCCGGCCCAGCATCTC
>NZ_BADL01000198.1 GCF_000333615.1 Ideonella sp. B508-1
GGCGGGTAGCCCTCCAGCACCACCTTGACCCCCAGGTCGGCGGCCGTGGCCTCCACCGCGGTCAGCAGCTCGAGGTAGTCCTCCAGATGGGCCAGCGGCGGCATGAAGACGTAGAGCACGCCGCTGGCCTGCCCCACCTTCTCGGCCTTGGGGCCGTTGGCCCGGCGCGGGTCGCGCACCTCCACGCACAGCGCGGTGCGGGTGATCCAGTGGGCCGACTGGAAGCGCTCGGGGTAGGTGTCGGGCGCCACCTGGCCCGCGGGCAGGCTGCCCGTCCCGGTCGCGGCACCGCCCTGAGGGCTGTTCTGCAGGGCCACGGTGCCGCCTTCGGCAAAGCCTTGCCCGACGTGTCGCGCGGCATAGGCGTCCGGCGCCGACGCTGCGCCGCCACTGCCCAGGCCCAGCATCTGCCGGCGCAGCTCGGCCGGGGCCGGCAGCTCGCCGCGCGGGGCGAAGGGGTCGTAGTCGTGCAGGTAGGGGTACTCGCTGTCCTTCACCCAGGGCAGCGAATCCAGCGGCAGGCGGTAGCCCATCGGCGAATCACCGGGGATCAGGTACATGCGCTCGTCGCGGAAGAACCAGGGGCCGGTCTCCCACTTGCTGCCCGACAGGGTCGGGCCCTCGGCCCGCTTGATGGGCAGCACATAGCCCACTTCGCTCTCCAGTCCCTGGTCGAAGATGCGGCGCAGGCGCACCCGCTCCAGCTCGTCGTCCAGACGGGAATCGAAGGGGTCGACATTCACCGGCAGGCGGCGCTCGCGCCACAGGTAGTACCAGGTGTCTTCATAGCCGGTCTGCACGAACTCGTCGCCCACGCCCAGGTGGCGGGTCAGCGCGCTCATGAAGCGCCGGGCATCGGCACTGGTGTACTGGTGCATGTCGCGCTCGTCGGCGAACAGCGAGGGGTCGCTCCAGCAGGGCTGACCATCGGTGCGCCAGTAGATCGACAGGGCCCAGCGCGGCAGTTGCTCGCCGGGGTACCACTTGCCCTGGCCGAAATGCAGGAAGCCGCCCTGCCCGTACTCGTCGCGCAGGCGCTGCACCAGGTCCTGGGCGTAGACCCGCTTGGTCGGGCCCAGGGCGTCGGTGTTCCATTCGGCGCCGTCGCGGTCGTCCACCGAGACGAAGGTGGGCTCGCCACCCATGGTCAGGCGCACATCGCCGGCCACCAGCTGGGCATCCACCCGCTCGCCCAGCTGCAGCACCTGGGCCCACTGGTCCTCGGTGTAGGGCTTGGTGACGCGGGGCGACTCGAAGATGCGGGTGACCGCCATCTCGTGGCTGAAGGTGACCTCGCACTCGTCCACCGCCCCGGTGATGGGCGCCGCGCTGGACGGCGTGGGCGTGCAGGCCAGCGGGATGTGGCCTTCGCCGGCGAGCAGGCCGGAGGTCGGATCCAGGCCGATCCAGCCGGCGCCGGGCAGGTAGACCTCGCACCAGGCGTGCAGGTCGGTGAAGTCCACCTCGGTGCCGCTGGGGCCGTCCAGCGCCTTTCACGTCAGGCGTCAGCTGGATGAGATAGCCGGACACGAAGCGCGCGGCCAGCCCCATGTGGCGCAGGGTCTCGACCAGCAGCCAGCCGGTGTCGCGGCAGGAGCCCGAGGCCTTGGTCAGCGTCTCCTCCGGGGTCTGTACACCCGGCTCCATGCGGATCAGGTAGGAGATGTCGTTCTGCAAGCGCTGGTTCAGGCCGACCAGGAAGTCGATGGTGCGCATCTCCTGGCGGTCGATGCTGGCCAGGAACTTCGCAAAGGCCGGTGTGGGTGTCTCCGCCACCAGGTAGGGCGCCAGTTCGGCGGCCAGGCCCGGCTCATAGGTGAAGGGAAAGTTCTCGGCCCCTGGCTCCAGGAAGAAGTCGAAGGGGTTGTAGACCGCCATCTCGGCCACCAGGTCCACCGTGACCTTGAACTCGGTGGTGGGCTCCGGGAAGACCAGGCGGCCCAGGTAGTTGGAGAAGGGGTCCTGCTGCCAGTTGGTGAAGTGGTTGGCCGGCTCCACCCGCATCGAGTACGAAAGGATGGGCGTGCGGCAGTGCGGCGCTGGCCGCAGACGGACCACCTGTGGCGACAGGTTCACCAGGCGGTCATAGCGGTAGTGGGTGACGTGTTTGAGCGCGACGTGGATGGACACGGGCCTTACCTCGGCATCCCGCAGGACGCATGAATCGGATCAATCGGACAGGACTGGCGATGCTCCCATGGGAGAGCACCGGTCCTTGTGACAGCGTCGAACCAGACCTCGGCCGCGGCCTCAGTCGCAAGCCACCAGGAAATCGCGGGCAATCCCGGCGCCCAGATCCCCGACCCGGTCGAGGAACTGGGTCAGGTAGGCATGCAGACCGGTCGAGAGGATCTCGTCGATGCGGGCGTATTCCAGGTCACAGCTCAGGCGCCCGGCCCGGCGCAGCGTCTCGCCCGACTGCTGGTTGGCCACCAGCTTGAGGTTGGTCACCACCTCGTGCATGCAGTGGGACAGCGAGCGTGGCATGTCCGGACGCACGATCAGCAGTTCGGCCACCTTCTCCGGCAGGATCACGTTGCGGTAGACCTTGCGGTAGATCTCGAAGGCGGACACCGAGCGCAGGATGGCCGACCAGTGATAGAAGTCGTAATCCCCGTCCTTCTCGCTGGCATTGCCGAAGAAGTCGGTCTCCACCGAGTGGAACTTCACGTCCAGCAAGCGGGCGGTGTTGTCGGCCCGCTCCAGGAAGGAGCCGATGCGCAGGAAGTGGAAGGCCTCGTCCTGCAGCATGGTGCCCACCGACACCCCGCGCGAGAGGTGCGAGCGGAACTTCACCCACTCGAAGACAGCGGCCGGGTCGCGTGCGAGCAGCCCATCGGCCAGCACCCGGTTGAATTCCAGCCAGGTCTGGTTGGTGGTCTCCCAGACCTCGGTGGTCAGGGAGCCGCGCACGGCGCGGGCGTTCTCGCGCGCCGCACGCAGGCAACGCAGGATGGACGAGGGGTTGCGCTCATCGCGCACCATGAAGTCCATCACCTGGCGGGCGGTGATGCCCTGGTAGCGGCTCTGGTAGTCGTGGGTGAGCTCGGAGATGCTCAGCAGGCTGCGCCAGCCCTGCTCGGCCATGGCCGCGGACTGCGGCAGCAGCGAGGTCTGGTAGTTGACGTCGAGCATGCGCGCGGTGTTCTCCGCACGCTCCATGTAGCGCGACATCCAGAACAGATGGTCGGCGGTTCTTGACAGCATGTTCTTGGCTTTCCGCGTTCGATTCAGTCTTCCAGCACCCAGGTGTCCTTGGTGCCGCCGCCCTGACTGGAGTTGACCACCAGGGAGCCCTCCTTCAGGGCCACGCGGGTCAGGCCGCCCGGCACCATCTGCACTTCGGCGCCCGAGAGCACGAAGGGACGCAGGTCGATGTGGCGCGGCGCGATACCCGATTCGACGAAGGTCGGGCAGGTGGACAGGCTCAGCGTGGGCTGGGCGATGTAGTTGCTCGGGTTGGTGACCAGGTGGGCGCGGAAGTCCTCGATCTCGGCCTTGGTGGCGGCCGGGCCGACCAGCATGCCGTAGCCCCCGGCACCGTGCACCTCCTTGACCACCAGTTCGCCCAGGTGGTCCAGCACGTACTTCAGATCGTCCTCGACCCGGCACAGGTAGGTGGGCACGTTGTTGAGGATGGGCTTCTCGCCCAGGTAGAACTCGATCATCTTGGGCACATAGGGATAGATGGACTTGTCGTCCGCGATCCCGGTGCCGATGGCGTTGGACAGGGTGACGTTGCCCGCCTTGTAGGCCTCCACCAGGCCGGCACAGCCCAGGGTGGAGTCCTTGCGGAAGACCTTCGGGTCCAGGAAGTCGTCGTCCAGGCGGCGGTAGATCACGTCCACCCGCTTGGGGCCCTGGGTGGTGCGCATGAAGACGAAGCCGTCCTTCACGTACAGATCCTGGCCCTCGACCAGTTCGACCCCCATCTGCTGGGCCAGGAAGGCGTGCTCGAAGTAGGCCGAGTTGTACATGCCCGGCGTGAGCACCACGACCGTCGGATCGTTCACCCCGCCCGGGGCCACGCTGCGCAGGGTCTCCAGCAGCAGGTCCGGGTAGTGCGCCACCGGGGCCACCCGGTGGTCCGAGAACAGGTCCGGGAAGAGCCGCATCATCATCTTGCGGTTCTCGAGCATGTAGCTCACGCCGCTGGGCACCCGCAGGTTGTCCTCCAGCACGTAGTAGCTGCCGGAGCCATCGGGGTTGGCGGCCCGCACGATGTCGATGCCGGCGATGTGGGAGTACAGGTCCCGCGGCACCTCCACGCCCATCATCTCGGGCCGGAACTGGGCATTGCGGGTGATCTGCTCGGCCGGGATCAGGCCGGCCTTGAGGATCTCCTGGCCGTGGTAGACGTCATGGATGAAACGGTTGAGTGCCGTCACCCGCTGTCGCAGGCCCTTCTCCATCTCACGCCATTCCCCGGCGGGAATGACGCGCGGGATCAGGTCGAAGGGGATCAGGCGTTCGGTGCCCTCCCCCGAATCCTTGTCCCCGTACACGGCAAAGGTGATGCCGACACGGCGGAAGATCATCTCCGCCTCCTCGCGCCGTGCCTTCATCACGTCGCGGGGCTGCTGGGCGAGCCAGCGGTCGTAGGTCTGGTAATGCTCGCGCACGGTGGCGCTGTTGGCATGCATCTCGTCGAAGCTGGGTCTCATTCGCGCTCTCCTACCTGCAGGGGAGTAGCAACAACCGCACCAGCCACGGGCGCCGGTTTTTCCGGCATCCACTGCCAGTAGTGGCGACGCACGTTTCGCGTGCAGCTTGCACCATCCCCATTCCACACCCACGCACCACAGTAGTCCGTTCGCACCACGGTGATGCCCTGTTGAATGTAACGATCCCATATTTCAGGGTGTGGGTGGCCGAATCGGTTTCGATAACCCAGTTGCATGACCGCCACATGCGGTGCCACCGCCGCCAGAAAGGCCTCGCCGGACGAGGTGTGGCTGCCGTGATGGGGCACCACCAGCACCTCACTGCGCAGGCTGTCGCCCCAGCGCTGCACCAGCGTCGCCTCTTGCGCCAGCTCCACATCGCCGGTCAGCAGGGCACGGTGGCCCTGGGCATCGCGAACCTGGATGACGCAACTCTGCGTGTTCGACGCCTCGTCGGCCCGCGCGAGATGGAAAGGATGCAGAACCCGGAAGTCCACCCCGTCCCAGGTCCACTGCTGCCCGGCCTCGCAGAGGCGGGTGTCGGCCACCTGCGCGAGCAGAGGGTGCCCTGGCGCCAGACTGGCCCGCAGGCGCACCACCGGCAGCGCATCGATCAGGGCCTGGGCCCCGCCCACATGGTCGGTGTCCCGGTGGCTGAGCGTCAGCTCATCGATCTGGCGCTCGCCCAGCGTCTGCAGCAGCGGCACCAGAACCTTGCGGCCGGCGTCGCTGTCCTCCCCATAGCGGGGCCCGGCGTCGTGGATCAGCAGATGGTGGGCGGTACGGATCAGCACGGCACTGCCCTGCCCCACATCGGCCGCCCAGAGCTCGAAGCGGCCCGGTGGCGGACGGTGCACCGGGGCCATCAGCAGGGGCAGGCACAGGGGCACCGACAGCGCGCGCACGCGCCAGGGCAGCGGCAGGCTCAGCAGAAAGCCCCCCAGCACCGCCAGCCCGATGGCCCACGCACCGGCCGCGGGCGCAGACCAGGCCGCCAGCGGCCACCCGCCCAGCCAGTCCAACCACGACTGCAGGGGCACGATCGCCCATGCGGCCAGCTGCCACAGCGGCGGCCACAGAGCGCCCAGCAGGGCCAGGGGCGTGACCACCCAGGTGACCCAGGGCACCGCCAGCAGGTTGGCCGGCAAACCCACCAGAGAGACCTGGCCGAACAGCACCAGGCTCAGCGGGGCCAGGCCGAAGGAGATCATCAGCTGGACCCTCAGGGCCTGCCACAGCCTGTGCCAGACAGCCCCTTCACGGTCGACCTCGGAATCTGCCGCGACGGCCTGGCCCTCTCCCATGCCCAGCAGCATCAGCACCGCCAGAAAGGACAGCCAGAACCCCGGCTGCAGCAGCGCCCATGGATCGACCGCCACCGTGCCGGCCGCGGCCACCGCACACAGGGCCCAACCCGGCCAGGGCGCCCCCAGGCTGCGCAGCAGCACCGCACCGCCCAGCATCCAGACGGTGCGCTGCGCCGGCACGCCCCAGCCGGCCAGCAGCGCATAAAGCAGGGCCAGCCCCAGGCCGCCCCAGCGCCCCGCCACCGGCGAAGGTACCCTCAGGCACAGGGCCGGGCTGAGGCGCCAGACCCGTGCCACCAGCAGGATGGCCAGCGCGGCGAACAGGGTGATGTGGCTGCCGCTGATGCTGACCAGATGGGCCACGCCGGTGCGGCGGTAAAGGTCCCAGTCACGCTCGCCGATGGCGCCCTGATCGCCCACGGCCAGCGCGGCCAGCAGGCCCGCCGCCTGCGGAGATGGACTGAACTGCAGGATGTGGTCGCGCCAGCGCTGGCGCAGGTGGTCCAGCCATTCCATGGGATGCCAGAACCTCGGGGCCTCGATGCGCTGGGCCTGCCCGGGCAAGGTGCCACGCACCGTACCCACCGCACCGATGCCTTGCTCGAACAGCCACAGCTCGGCATCGAAGCCCCCTGGATTGGCCAGGCCGTGCGGCTGCCGCAGGCGCACCGGCAGACGCCAGGATTCGCCGGCGCGCGGCACCGCCCGCCCGCCGCCCATCGGGTCGGCCGCGGAGGTGGGCTCGGGCCAGCTCAGACGGACCAGCGCCGGCAAGGCCAGCGCCTGGCCGGGCTGCGCGCGTCCCCGAGCCCAGGCCGCGGCGTCCAGCCGCCAGGCCTGCTCCACCTCGAAGCCGAACATCTGCCCTTCGGGCCCCGCCTGCGGCAGCCCCCGCACCCGGCCTTGCACCAGCAGTTCCTGGCCCTCCAGGTCGGCGGGAAGACGCTGGGCCAGGCGTTCGCGGGCCCGCTCGCTGGTGCTGGCCGCGCCGGCCATCAGCAGGGCCAGGGCCCACAGGGCGCAGGCCCAGCGCGCGCGGTCGCCCCGCAGAAAGGGCCAGGCCGTCAGGACGGAGGCGGTCAGCAGCGTGGCATCCACCCACCCCGCCCACAGCACCGGTTGGACCAGCTGCAGCGCCACGCCGGACAGCCCCGCCAGCACGCTCAGCAACAAGACCCCGCCGATCCCGGACAGCATGCGGGCCAGTGTAGGATCGCCCCGAAATCCCTCCCTCATTCCTTCGGAGTACGTTGACATGTCCGTCGCTGCACGCCTGCAGACCCTGGGCATCGAGCTGCCGCCCCTGGCCGTTCCTGCCGCCGCCTACGTCCCCTTCGTCCAGACCGGCCACCTGGTCTTCCTCTCCGGCCACATCGCCAAGCAGGACGGCAAGCCCTGGATCGGCCAATTGGGCACCACCATGGGCACGGAAGAAGGCAAGCTGGCGGCCCGCGCCGTGGCCATTGACCTGCTGGGCACCCTGCAGGCCGCCACCGGCGACCTGAACCGCATCGCCCGCATCGTCAAGGTGGTGAGCCTGGTGAACTCGGCCCCCACCTACACCGAGCACCATCTGGTGACCAACGGCTGCTCCGAGCTGCTGGTGTCGGTCTTCGGCCCCGAGGTGGGCTCGCACGCCCGCAGCGCCTTCGGCGTCGCTCAGCTGCCCATGGGCACCTGCGTCGAGATCGAGCTGGTGGTCGAACTCAAGCCATGAGCTTCATCTCCCGCGTGACGGGCTCGCCCCGTCTCCTGCTGGTGGGCGTGGCCGTGGCCTGCGTGGCCGCCGTGGGTGGCGCCCTGGTCGGGCAGTACCGTTTCGACATGCTGCCCTGCCCCTGGTGCACCCTGCAGCGCCTGATCTTCCTGGTGCTGGCCGCGGTGGCACTGCTGGCCGCGCTGGTGCCGCCCCTGCGACGCCCGCTGGCGGGCCTGGGCGTGCTGCTGGCCGCCTGCGGCATCGGCACCTCGCTGTGGCTGCATTTCGTGGCCGCGTCCAGCGCCAGCTGCGCCTTGACCATGGCCGACCGCATCATGCAGGCCCTGGGCCTGTACGACGCCGCCCCGGACGTCTTCGCGCCGATGGCCTCTTGCGCGGACGCGGCGGTCGACCTGCTAGGCATTCCCTTCGCGATGTGGAGCCTGGCCCTGTTCGCCCTGTGCGGCGCGGCCTGCGTGCCGGCCCTGCGCGCCCGGCGGAACTGACCCCGGTCAAGGCAGACCCGGGCGGGCTTGGCGATGATGCCACCCGCCTGATCAGCGGGGCCACCCCGCGGGAATCCCTGATGACCGACACCACCGCCTCTCCCGACACTGCCGCAGACACCTTCGCCGCCCCCCCGGCGAAGGCTTCACCCGATGCGCTGATCGTGGGCGCCGGCCCGGCCGGTCTGGCCCTGGCCTGCGCGCTGGCCGACGCCGGCCTGCGCCCCCAGGTGCTGGAACAGGCCCCGCTGGATGCCCTGGTGGCACCGCCCGAGGACGGGCGTGACATCGCCCTCACCCACCGCGCCCAGCGCATCTTCGACCGCCTGGGCCTGTGGGACCGGTTGCCCGCGGACGAAATCGCACCCCTGAAGGCGGCTCAAGTCACCAACGGCGATTCGCCCCGGGTGCTGCCCTTCAGCGGGCAGGCCGATGGCCACGAACAGCTGGGCTGGCTGGTGCCCAACCACCGCATCCGCCAGGCCTGCTACGCCGGTGCTGCGGCGCGGGCCGACAAGATCACGCTCACCGGCGACGCCCGGGTCACCGCCCTGCAGCGTGATGCCCAGGGGGCACAGGTCACGCTGGCCGATGGTCGGGTGCTGAGGGCGCCCCTGGTGGTGGCCGCTGACAGCCGCTTTTCCAACCTGCGCCGCATGGCTGGCATCGGCGCGCGCATGCTGGACTTCGGCCGCACCGCCATCGTCTGCCGCATGCGCCATGAACAGGCCCATGACGGCACGGCCCACGAGTGCTTCCTGCATGGCCACACCCTGGCCATGCTGCCCATGGCGGGACACCAGTCCTCGGCCGTCTGGACGGTCACCAGCGACGGTGCGGCCGAACTGATGGCCCTGCCGCCGGCCGAGTTCGCACTGCGGGTGGATGCGGCCTTCGGTCACCGCCTGGGCGCCCTGGAGCTGGCCGGCGAACGTCACAGCTACCCGCTGGTGGCGGTCTATGCCGAACGCTTTCACGCCGATCGCTTCGTCCTGGTGGGCGATGCGGCGGTGGGCATGCACCCGGTCACCGCGCATGGCTACAACTTCGGCCTGTACGGGGTGGAGGTGCTGGCGCGCGAGCTGGCCCAGGCCCATGCCGAAGGGCGCGATCTGGGCGAAGCCGAGCCGCTGGCCCGCTATGCCGAGGAACACCGCCGGGTGACGCTGCCCATCTACCTGGGCACCAACGTGGTGGTGAAGCTCTTCACCAATGACAGCCGCCCGGCCAAGCTGGTGCGTGAAGCCGTGGTGCGGGCCACCAACTGGCTACCGCCGTGCAGCGGGC
>NZ_BADL01000197.1 GCF_000333615.1 Ideonella sp. B508-1
GCGGCGCCTTCCACCATCGGTCCGAGCATCAACCATATACGGACCTGCCCCCTTGAAACCTGAGTGCATGTCCGCAAATGTCATGACATGAGCACGATGCACGCCTTTGTTCTCCCCTCGCGTCTGAAGCCGGTCGCTGAGATTGCGGCCCTGCTGCAGCGACTGGAGGCCTCGCCCCTGCAGGTGAGCCCAGACCAGTACCGGCAGGTCGTGCAGCAGTTGCGACAGCAACTGGAGCAATTGTCGATGGATGATGCCCTCGACAAGCTGCTTCAGGCGTTTCCCGCGGCTGCAGTGGTTTACGAGAACCTTCACTACGAGCAGGCTGGCTTGTGCCGGGCCCCGTTGGAGATCTCGTTGAACGCTGAATTGAGCGCGGCGGCAGTGATCCGAGCCCTTCGCGCGGGTTCTGGTCGAGCGCCAGGCGCCTGAACGACTGCAAAAGTGGCAGGATGGCGCCATGGCTGCCCCTGCCCTGCATTTCCTGACTGCACCGCTGTGCCCGGAGCGGTGGTCTGACCTGGAAGACCTTTTCAAAGCACGGGGTTGCGCGCAGGCGCGCACTTGCTGGTGCATGTATTACCGACGCAGTGGAGAGCCGTTGGTGCCGCGGGGGCGTCGCAAAGCCGACGTGAACCACGACGAGTTCCAGGCCTTGGTGGACGCTGGCGTCTTCACCGGGCTGCTGGCTTATGAGGGGAAACAGGCCGTGGGTTGGCTGTCTTTCGGACCTCGCGAAGACTATGCCAAGCTCGCGCGCTCCCCGGTCATGAAGCCCGTCGACGAACTGCCAGTCTGGTCGGTCATCTGCTTCGTGGTGAGGCCGACCCACCGGGGCCAGGGCGTGGCTCGTGAGCTGCTGAGTGCGGCCAAGCAGGAAGCCCGAAAGCGCGGTGTGACGCTGGAGGCCTACCCCGTCGACAAAACCGGCCGGCTGGACGACGACACCCTGTGGTTCGGGCCGGCGTCGCTCTACGCCGAAGCCGGCTTCACCGAAGTCGCCCGACGCAAGCCGGAGCGGCCGGTGGTGCGGCTCCAGCCCCTTTGAGACCTCAGTCCACGCCGGGCAGCGCCCGCTCGTCGCTGCGGTCCTTCAAGCCCACCCCGGTCAGCTGCAATGTGCGGGCCGCTTCGGCCAGCCACCACAGCTTGCGCGCGGCTTCGGCCGGGGGCAGGCCTTCGGGGCGCACATTGGACAGGCAGTTGCGCTCGGCGTCGCTGCGCCCCACGCGCGGGGCGTGGGTCAGGTAGATGCCCAGGCTGTCGGGCGAGCTGAGCCCCGGCCGCTCGCCGATCAGCATCGCCACCTGCGCCACGCCCAGGCGGGCGCCGATGTCGTCGCCGATGGCCACGCGGGCCTGCGTGGCCACCACCAGCGGCCCCAGCGTCCAGCCCTCGGGCCGCTGGGCCAGCAGTTCCTCGACCAGCGGCACCGCCTGCCGCTCGATGGCCGCCGCCGACAGGCCATCACCGATCACCAGCAGCAGGTCGCAGGGGGCCGCTCCCCGCTCATCCAGCGCCCGGGCGCTGGCGGCGGACAACCGGCGCCCCAGGTCCGGCCGCAGCAGGTAGGTGGCCCGGTCGGCCGCCGCGCTCTGCACGGTCAGCACCTCGGGCCCGCCCAGCGCGGTCAGGCGCTCACTCAGGGCCGGCACGTCCAGGGGCAGGTGCACCGCGTCGCGGGCCTGGGCGTGGGCCGCGCCAAAGGCCAACAGCTCGCGCGTGGGCAGGCTGCCACCGGCGCGGCCCAGGCCCACCCGCGCCGGCGTCTGGGCGCGCAGCCCGGCCCAGGGATCGGGACGGATGAGATCGTTGGACACCTCAATACCCTCCAAAATGCTGCAGCAGCGGGTGTGCCGGCGTCACCGGCAGCAGCTGGCCGGCATCGTCGGTCAGGCCCATGCGCTGCAGCCAGGCCTCGAACTCCGGGGCACGCTTCAGGCCCAGCACCTGGCGCAGCATCAGCGCGTCGTGGAAGGAGGTGCTCTGGTAGTTGAGCATCACATCGTCCGCCCCGGGCACGCCGATCAGGAAGGTCACGCCCGCCGCGCCCAGCAGGGTCATCAGCGTGTCCATGTCGTCCGAGTCGGCCTCGGCATGGTTGGTGTAGCAGACGTCGCAGCCGATGGGCAGGCCCAGCAGCTTGCCGCAGAAGTGATCCTCCAGCCCGGCGCGGATGATCTGCTTGCCGTCGTAGAGGTATTCCGGTCCGATGAAGCCGACCACGGTGTTGCAGATCATGGGCTCGAAGGCCCGGGCCACGCCGTAGGCGCGGGCCTCGCAGGTCTGCTGGTCCACGCCATGGTGGGCGTTGGCCGACAGGGCCGAACCCTGGCCGGTTTCGAAATACATGACGTTGTCGCCCAGGGTGCCACGCTGGAGGCTCAGGGCCGCCTCGCGCGCCTCGCGCAGCACCGCCAGGTCGATGCCGAAGCTGCGGTTGGCCGCCTCGGTGCCGGCGATGGACTGGAACACCAGGTCCACCGGCGCGCCCTGCTCCATCGCCTTGATCTGGTTGGTGACGTGGGTGAGCACGCAGGACTGGGTCGGAATCTCGAAACGCCGGATCACCTCGTCCATCAGTTGCATCAGCCCGGTCAGCGGGCCCAGGCCGTCGCCGGCCGGGTTGATGCCGATGACCGCGTCACCCACGCCGTAGAGCAGCCCGTCCAGCGTGGAGATGGCGATGCCGCGGGCATCGTCGGTCGGGTGGTTGGGCTGCAGGCGCATGGCCATGCGCCCCGGCAGCCCCAGGGTGTTGCGAAAGCGGGTGATGACCCGGCAGCGCTGGGCGACCAGGATCAGGTCCTGGTTGCGCATCAGCTTGCTGACGGCCGCCGCCATCTCGGGCGTGATGCCGGCGCGCACCCGGGTCAGCGCTGCCTCGCCCTCGGGTGCCACCGCCTGGATCAGCAGCCAGTCGCGGAAATCGCCCACGGTGAGATGGGCGATCTCGGCGAAGGCGGTCTCGTTGTGGCGGTCCAAGATGAGGCGCGTGACCTCGTCTTCCTCATAGGGAATCAGCGCCTCGTTCAGAAAGGTGCGCAGCGGCAGCTCGGCCAGCGCCATGCGGGCGGCCATGCGCTCGGCGGCGGTGCTGGCCGCCAGGCCGGCCAGCACATCGCCCGAACGCAGCGGGCTGGCCTTGGCGAGCAGGGTCTTCAGGTCCGCAAAGGACCAGACCTGCCCGCCCAGGATGTGGGTGTATGCCATGCCAGCCAGTATCCGCTCAGCCTTGGGTCTGCACCACCTCGACGCTGACCACGGTCAGCTCGGCCACCGCGGCGCGGCGCTGGGCGGTGAAGAAGTGGAAGTACACCCAGGCCACCGCCATGGCACCCAGGAAGATGGCGCTCAGCAGCGTGTTGAACCAGACCATGGTGATCAGGCAGCCCACCGCCAGCACCAGGGCGATGGCCGGCAGCACCGGATAGCCGATGGCCGGGAAGGGACGGGCCAGGCCCGGCTCCTTGCGGCGCAGCACGAACAGGCTGGCCATGGACATGATGTACATGACGATGGCACCCAGCACCGACATGGTGACGATGTTGGCCGTCAGCGGCTGGCCGCCGATCACGATCAGCTGGTCGCTGAAGATGGCCAGGACGCCCACCACGCCGCCGGCCAGCACGCCCACCCACGGGGTGCCGAAGCGTGGATGCACCGCCGCCAGGAAGCCCGGCAGGTAGCCCGAGCGGGCCAGCGCGAAGATCTGGCGCGAATAGCCGAGGATGATGCCGTGGAAGGAGGCGATCAGGCCGAACAGGCCGATCCACACCAGCATGTGCAGCCAGCCGCTGTGCTCGCCCACGATCATCTTCATGGCCTGGGGCAGCGGGTCGTTGATGTTGGAGAGCTTGGTCCAGTCGCCGGCACCGCCGGCCAGGAACATCACGCCGGCCGCCAGGACCACCAGGGTCAGGATGCCGCCGATGTACGCGCGCGGGATGGTGTGGTGCGGGTCCTTGGCCTCTTCGGCCGCCATGGCCACGCCCTCGATGGCCAGGAAGAACCAGATGGCAAAGGGCACGGCCGCGAAGATGCCCGACCAGGCGGCGGGGCTGAAGGTGTCCGAACCCGCCCAGCCCTTGGCCACGAAGTTGGCCACCGAGAAGCCCGGCGCCACCACGCCCATGAAGACCAGCAGCTCGAAGATGGCCAGGATGGTGACGAAGAGCTCGAAGGTGGCCGCTGTCTTCACGCCGACGATGTTCAGCGCCATGAAGACCAGGTAGGCCCCCACCGCCACCCACTTCGGGTCCAGCGCCGGGAACTGCACGTTCAGGTAGGCGCCGATGGCCAGCGCGATGGCCGGCGGCGCGAAGACGAATTCCACCAGCGTGGCAAAGCCGGCGATGAAGCCGCCGGTGGGGCCGAAGGCGCGCTGCGCATAAGCGAACGGGCCGCCCGCATGCGGGATGGCGGTGGTCAGCTCGGTGAAGCTGAAGATGAAGGTGGTGTACATGGCCGCCACCAGGATGGTGGCCACCAGGAAGCCCAGCGTGCCGGCGCTGGCCCAGCCGTAGCTCCAGCCAAAGTACTCGCCAGAGATGACCAGGCCCACGGCCAGGCCCCACAGGTGCCAGGCGTTGAGCGCCGGCTTCAGTTGCCCAGGTTGACTCATTGCGTTCACTCCTCGCTCGATGCAATGGCGTGATGGTCCGCATCCAGGCCAGATCGGTCTATCGCAAATCGGCAAGCGGGCTGCGACTCACCCGAACGGCCGCCCAGCGCACACCGACCACGCCCGCGATGGCACATGGCTTGCAAGCGATGAGGCCAGCCTTCCGCATCACACCATGAGCCACGCCCCATCCCCGCGCCCCCAGCTGCAGCAGCGTTCGTCCCACGACGTGGACGAGCAGGCCACGCTGCTGCAGGGCTGGCAGCAGGACTACGTGCAGCTCTCCGCCGGGGCCTTCGAGGGCCGCTTCCTGGAGGCACGGCTGGCGCAGACGCACCTGTTTGTGGAGGACACCAGCCGCCGCCTGCTGCAGCGTGGTGCACGCCCGGCCGACCGGCTGGCCCTGGGCGTGCCGCTGTCGCTGGGTTGGGGGCCGGTCAGTTTCTGTGGGCGGACCGATTGGCAGGGGCCGGCCCGGGAGGCCCACTTCTGCAGCTTCAGCGGATCCGATGGCTTCGAGTTCATGACCCCCGAGGGCCTGTCCATGGCGGGGCTGGATCTGCCCCTGGCCGATCTGCTGGCCCTGGCCACCGAGGAAGACCACCCTGCCCTGTGGCGCCTGGCCACGCAGGCCGGGCTGCACCGGGCGGATCCTGCTGGCCTGCGCGCCCTGCAGGAGCAGCTCAGCAGTGCCCTGCACCTCATCAGCGCCCTGCCGGCCCGGCTGACCGATGAGCGCGCCTGCACGCAACTGCAGCAGGCGCTGATGTCCAACGTGCTGGCCCTGCTGCCGGGCAACATCGTCCCCACGGTGCCCCACCGCACGGCCCAGTTGGTAGCCCGGGCCCAGGCCTTTGTGCGGGACGACCCGGAGACGCCTCACACCGTGGCCACCTTGTGCCAGGCCCTGGGGGTCAGCCGTCGCACGCTCCAGGCCGCCTTCCAGCAGGTGACCGGACTGGCGCCCGCCGCCTTCCTGCGCACGGTGCGTCTGGCCGGTGCCCGGCGGGCGCTGAAGACGGCCCGCTCGGTGGCGGAAGCGGCCACCCAATGGGGCTTCTGGCACCTGGGCCTGTTCGCGCAGGACTATCGGGAGCTCTACGACGAACTGCCTTCACAAACCTGGCGCCGCCTGCACGGCGGGGCCACAGCGCTGCACTGAACCGGTCAGCGCCCCAGAGCGTGATGCGCGCAATGCGCAGCGACTGGCTCATGCCCTCGGAACAGCCATCGATCCACACCCCGGTATCCGGCTTGGCGTGGCTTGGACGGCGACTGCGCGGCCCGTCGTAGCTGGCCACCAGACCGGTGGCGGCGGCCCACTCCACCCGCACCGTGCCCGGCATGGTCTTGAAGCCCGACAGCCCCAGCTGGGGGCGCTGGCTGCGGTAGACCCGTTCCAGGCGGACATCGTCCAGCGACTCCTCGGCTGCGGCCAGCGAACATGCGGGCTGACCCGAAGGCGTGTCGTGCGCCCGGGCCTCTAGCGCCAGCAGCCCCCTTCGACGCGGGCCTTGGCCGCCAAAGCCAGCTGCCCGGTGATGCGCCATGGGGGCGTGCAGCCCCCGCCTGGGCGAAACCCCAGCAGGCCAGAGAATCGTTCATCACGTCTGCTTCGGCACGCTGCGCAGCAGCGGCAATTCATCCAGCGGGGCCACCGTCACGGCCACCCGCGGCAGGGCCCGCCCCCCGCCACGGATCACACCGCGCAGCGGCGCCACATCGGCATAGTCGCGGCCCCAGGCCAGGGTGACATGGTCCAGGCCCACCGGCACATTGTTGGTCGGGTCCAGGGCCAACCAACCATTGTCGGGGCACCAGACCGCCGCCCAGGCATGGGACGCGTCCGCCCCCACCAGCCGCGGCTGCCCCGGGGGCGGCTGGGTCAGCAGGTAGCCGCTGACGTAGCGCGCCGCCAGCCCCAGCGAGCGGCAGGCGCCGATCATCACGTGGGCGAAATCCTGGCAGACCCCGCGCGACAGGCTCAGCGCCTCGGTCGCCCGGGTGTTGACCGAGGTGGCCAGGGGTTGGTATTCGAAGCGCTCGTGCACCAGCGACATCAAGGCCAGCGCGCCTTCCAGCACGCTGCGTCCGGGCGTGAACGCCAGCCGGCCGAAGGCCGCCAACTGGGCCGAGCGCGGCACGAACTGCGAAGGCAGGGTGAACTCCACCGCCTCCGAGTGGGCCGCGCCGGCGTGGTAGCGCAGGGATTCGGCCACCTCCTCCCAGGCCGGGCTGCAGGCGGTGTCGGGCATCAGCGGCTCGGCCAGGCCCGCCTCGAAGGTGGAGCGCACCGTCAGCCGCTCATGCACACGGGAATGGCTGAAGGCCAGGCGCTGGTTGCCCCAGCTGTCCAGGCTGCGCTGGGCCGCCGGCAGGGCCGGGCCGTCTTCGGAGACCGCAGGCTCGCCGCGTTCCTCCTGCAGTTCCAGCCATTCGTCGGGCAGCGGGTCGATGCTCAGCGTCCAGCCGCGCACCTGCTGCACCTCGGTCGCGCGGGGCCCCAGATAGGCCACGTGGTGGGCCAGTTCCACCGGCGCGTCGTAGTCGTAGCGGGTCTCGTGCTGCACCCGCAGCCAGCGCAGGGACGTCATTGCCACACCATGCGTTCGATCGGCCCCACATGGGAGAACAGCTTGCGCCCGATGGCATCGGACACGGCCTGAGCCTGCACGCTGCAGGCCTGCAGCGCCTCCACCAGGGCGGGATGGGCGTGGTCGCCTCGGTCGGCGCTCAAGGCCTCCAGCGACCATTGCTCGGGCCGGGGCAATTTCTCCACCACCTCCTGCGCCCAGTCGGGCTCGTGGCGGGCCAGTTTCAGCAGGCGCTCGCGCATGGTGCGCCCCACCCAGGCCAGGGACCGGGGGTTGTCGGTGTCAAACACCAGCAGATGCAGCAAGGGAGGCACTTCGCGCCGGGCCTGGAAATGGGCCCGGTAGGTGATGGTGGAATCAAAAAGACCCAGCATCAGCGCGAAGCCGTCATCACAGCGGTGCAGGCCGTGCTCGAAGCTGCAGGCCAGGGCGTGCGACAGGAAGTCCAGGCGCTCGAGCTGACGCCCCACGCTGAGCAGGCGCCAGCCATCGTCGCGCGTCATGCGGTCGGTCTGGCCGCCGGTGATGGCCGCCAGATGGCCATCCGCCTGGGTCAGCGCCCCGATCACCTCGGTGATCGGATCGGTCGAGGCGGACTCGAAGATCGCCGAGAGCCGATCCTGGAACTGCTCGCCCACCTCCCGGATGAGCTGCCAGTGCTCCGGCGACAAGCGCTCGCGCAGCGCCTGGGCGCAGCCCTGCAGGGCCTGCAGGTTGAAGGCCACGCTGGTGGCGCCCCGGGTGTCACCCAGCGCGTGGACCAGCGAGCGTTCGAACACCCGCTGCGACTGCAGGGGCGAGGGCACGCTCTCCCCCACCAGGCCATGGCGGCGCGCCAGTTGGTCCAGCACCGTCAGCACGGGAGGAGAGGCCTCGTGCAGCGCGGCACCGGAGAGCGACTCCAGGGTCAGGCGGGCCAGGCGCACCGAGTTTTCTGCCCGCTCGGTGTAGCGGCCCAGCCAGAACAGGTTCTCGGCCGAGCGGCTGGTCACGCTGCGGTGCATCTGCGACAGGTCGGTCGCGCTCAGCGGCTTGGGCAGCAGGGTCGTCGGGTCCACCGGCCCGTCGGTCAGCACCCAGGTGTCGGCACTGGCGCTGCCCCGCTGCATGGACAGCCAGGGGTCGTGCAGGGCATCGCGCCGCGTGGCCACCCGCGTCATGCCGCCGGGCAACACCTGCCAGCCGCCCTGGCCATCGGAGATGGCGAAGACGCGGATCACCGCCGGGCGGGGTTCCAGCCGCCCCTCGTGCCAGACCGGCATCTCGGAAGGGCGACTGCGGGCCTGCAGGGTGTGGGCGGCAGGGTCGGACTCGATGCGCCCGGCCAGGCTGGCGCGCGCGCTGGGCGCTTGCGTGGCCGCCAGCACGGGGGCAAAGCTGTGGGTGGTGTCGCTGCCCGGGAAGGTGGGCGCGACCACGAACTCCTCCAGCCGGCCCTTGTGGGTGTCCCACACCGTCTGTTCGCCGCACCACCAGCTGGTGGCGCTGGGCAGCGCCAGCTCCTCGCCCAGCAGGTGACGCGACACCCCGGGCCAGAAGGCTGCCAGACCGGGGCTCTCCAGCCAGCCGGCACCGGGCGCATTGGCCACCACCACCTCGCCGGCCCGCAGGGCCTGCACCAGGCCGGGAATGCCCAGGGCGGAGTCGGGGCGCAGCTCCAGCGGGTCCAGGTACTCGTCGTCCACCCGCCGCAGCAGGATGTGCACGCGCTCCAGCCCGCGCAGGGTCTTCAGGTAGAGCCGGTTGGCCCGCACCGTCAGGTCGCCGCCTTCGACCAGGGTGATGCCGAGGTAGCGGGCCAGGAAGACATGCTCGAAATAGGTCTCGTTGTGCGGCCCCGGCGTGAGCAGCACCGCGCGGGAGGTCTCACCCGCAGGCGAGATGCGCATCAGCCCTTCCATCAGGGTCTGGAAGCTGGCCGCCAGACGCTGCACGTGCAGGTCACGGAAAGCTTCGGGCAGTTGCTGGGAGACGATCAGCCGGTTTTCGATGAGGTAGCCCAGGCCCGAGGGCGCCTGGGTGCGCTGCTGCAGCACGCGCCAGCTGCCATCCGGGCCGCGTGACAGGTCGAAGGCCGCCACGTGCAGGTGCACACCGCCCAAGGGCCTGGCCCCGTGCAGCGGGCGCAGGTACTGCGGATGGCCCAGCACCAGCGAGGTCGGCAGCAGGCCCAGGTCCAGCAGGCTGCGCTCGCCGTAGATGTCGGCCATGGCGGCATTGAGCAGCCGCGCCCGCTGGGACACCCCCTGCTCGATGGCCACCCAGTCGTCGGCGCCGATGAGCATGGGCAGCAGTTCCAGCGGCCAGGGCCGGGTGGGCTGGTCCGGGTCGTCGTAGACGTTGTAGGTGGCCCCGTCCTCGCGCACCCGGTGGCGCAGGCGGTCCAGCCGGGCAGGCAGGTCCTGCCAGCCTTCCACGCCGGTGGAGGTGAAGAAGCGCTGCCAGATCGGCGCCAGCGGTCCCGCGGAGCCCGCACCTTCGTTGAGCCGGCCGGTCAGCTCGTCGAAATGCCCCTCATCCCCGCGCTGCAAGGCCCCGTGGGCCAGGGCCACGGGGTCCAGGGGCTCGTCCGACAGCAGGCTGGGCTGCTGCGGCGGCAGGGGAACGATGGCGGGCACTCCGGAAGACATCCCGTGATCATGCCTTGCCGGGCCAGCGCCCGGGCTCGGGGGTGGCCCTTTCCACTCGGTCATGTGTCACGGAAACATCACGAAACGCCGCCTCAGCGCCCGGCCCTGCGCAGGTCCAGCGTGAACGGGAATTCCAGGCTGCGCTCGGCCTCGGCCACCACCATCTGGCCCGGCGTGTGCCCAAAGGGGAAGAAGCGCGCCAGACGGCGGCTCTCGGCCTCGTAGGCGTTGACCGGGAAGGTGCTGTAGTTGCGGCCGCCCGGGTGTGCCACGTGGTATCGCCCGCCGCCCAGCGAGCGCTGGGCCCAGGTGTCCACCAGGTCCACCGTCAGCGGCGCATGCACGCCGATGGTCGGATGCAGGGCCGAGGGCGGTTGCCAGGCGCGGAAGCGCACGCCAGCCACATACTCGCCGGCCCGGCCGGTGGGCTGCAGCGGCAGCGTGACGCCGTTGACGGTGACTCGGTGGCGCGGGTCCACCAGGCCGCTGATCTTGACCTCGATGCGTTCCAGCGAGGAATCGACGAAGCGCACCGTGCCGCCGGCCGCTCCCTCTTCGCCCATCACATGCCAGGGCTCCAGCGCGTTGCGCAGCACCATGTGCACGCCCCGGGCCGCGATCTCGCCGATCTTGGGGAAGCGGAACTCGAAGTGCGGTGCGAACCAGGCGGTATCGAAGGCATAGCCGGCCCGCTGCATGTCCTCGATCACGTCCTCGAGGTCCATCTGGATGAAGGTGGGCAGCAGGAAGCGGTCGTGCAGCTCGGTGCCCCAGCGCACCAGCGGCGCGCGGTAGGGCTCCTTCCAGAAGCGGGCCACCAGCGAACGCAGCAGCAGTTGCTGGACGATGCTCATGCGCGCATGCGGCGGCATCTCGAAAGCGCGCAGCTCCAGCAGCCCCAGCCGGCCGCTGGACGAATCCGGCGAATACAGCTTGTCGATGCAGAACTCGCTGCGGTGGGTGTTGCCGGTGACGTCGATCAGCACGTTGCGCAGGCTGCGGTCCACCAGCCAGGGCGGCATGTTCTCGCCATAGACGGCCTTGTTGCGCTCGATCTCGCCCAGGGCGATCTCCAGCTCGCGCAGTTGGTCGTTGCGGGCCTCGTCCACCCGCGGGGCCTGGCTGGTGGGGCCGATGAACAGGCCGGAGAACAGGTAGCTCAGCGCCGGGTGGTTGTGCCAGTAGGCCAGCAGCGAGGCCAGCAGATCCGGCCGACGCAGGAAGGGGGAATCCGCCGGCGTGGCGCCGCCCAGGACGAAGTGGTTGCCACCGCCGGTGCCGGTGTGGCGCCCATCGAGCATGAACTTCTCGGTGGACAGGCGCGAGCGCCAGGC
>NZ_BADL01000196.1 GCF_000333615.1 Ideonella sp. B508-1
CGAGAACATCACGAAGCCGTCCGGCCCCAGCGCGCGCCGCCAGGCCGCCAGCAGGGACGGCGGATCGTCTTCGAACTGCAGGGCCATGTTGGACCAGACCAGGCCCGCGCTGCCGGGCGCCACGGCCTGCGCGGCCAGCGGCGCTGGCGCGGCACCCAGCCAGCGCTTCCACCAGGGCGCTGGCGCGCCGCTCGTGCCCGCGCCCTGCACCTGCTGCAGCACGGCCTTGGGGTAAGCCGCACGCAGGCCGGCAGCCGGCGGACCGGCATCCAGCGACCAGTCCAGCACCTGGCCGGGGATGAGCCGGATCAGCGACAGGCGCTCCGCCATGCGCCGAGCCACCTCCTGGTGCAGCCACGACGGGGCTTCGGCCGCTGCCAGGCGCCGCCGGATGCGCGCCAGGGCCGCTGGATCCAGCCGGGTGGCGGAAGCAGGAAGGTCCGCGAAAGAGGGGAAGGACGAGGGGGACGCAGACTCGGGCGCGGACATGGCCGGCAGTATATTGAGCCGATGCCGCTTGCACCGCTGGCGCTCGCCAAGTCCGTGGCCCATGCGGGGTTGGGCCTGACACGCCGCTGGCCCGCCCCCTGCCTGGTCTGCCACGCCTGGTGCGCGGGCGGCCTGTGCTCCGCTTGCCTGGCGCGCTTTGCGCCACCACGGCAGCGCTGCCGGCGCTGCGGCCTGGCCCTGCCCCAGCCCGACAGCCCCTGCGGCGCCTGCCAGCGGCACCCCCTTCCCATGGCCCGGACCGTCGTGGCGCTGGACTATGCCTTCCCCTGGGACCGCCTGATCGCGCGCTTCAAGTTCGCCCAGGCGCCGGAGTTGGCGGGGGTGCTGGTGCGGCCCCTGGTGGCCGCGCTGGCCCGGCAGGAGGCGGCTCCCGACACGAGACCCGATCTGCTGCTGCCGGTGCCCCTGTCGCCCCGGCGCCTGCGCGAACGTGGCTACAACCAGGCCTGGGAGCTGGCCCGGCGGCTGGCCCGGGAACTGGATCTG
>NZ_BADL01000195.1 GCF_000333615.1 Ideonella sp. B508-1
CACCAGCCGACCGGCGGCCTGGACATCGCCATCCTGCTGCAGCTCACGGGCCAGGCGGGATTCCTCCTCGGCCGTGAGCATGGGGATCTGGTTGACCGCCGTGATGTAGGCGTCCAGATTCCCGATGGGCGGCACCAGGGCCCACGGGTCGCGCAGAGCGAGAGCGTTGGTGGTGGTGTTCGTCATGTTCATGGTCATTCGGACCCCGGGAAGCCAGGGAAGTTCCCAAATACTAGCACTCTCGGCAGGGGAGTGCTAAGTCCGCGCCCATGCCCGCAAACCGGCCCATGCAGGAGGGGTCAGCAGCCGATCCAATGCGTGACGGAGTTCAGGTGTCCGTCCTGGAAGCGGAAGTCCCAGCCCGTCTCCAAGGACGCGCCAGGGGCCGGTGCCAAGCGCAGCGTGTGGTCGTCGACCTGGAGCTTGCCAACGCCGCTCACCGTCTGGAGCTTCTCCAGCGTCAGGTCGGCCCAGCCACCGGGCAGCCCCTGCCATTGCACGTCTGCCGACCCGCTGGCCAGCAGTTGCCGCAGCACGGCTGTCTTGCCGTCGGACTCGAAGACGGCACCGCGGAAGGTGAGCAGACGGGTGCCTTCTGACTCATAGGCGCTGTCGCATTGGTAAGGGGAAGGCTCGGACTTCAAGGGGGCGCCCAGCGCGTCCTTCACCTTGGCGAGTTCCACGGGCGCCATGTCCAGCATCAACTTGCCTACCTGGAACTTCAGGGGGGATGCGGAAGCGCCGGCTTCCTTGTTAGCGGGCGTGGCCGAAGACCCTGGGCAGACCTCACTGGCAAAAGCCGCCAGGTCGACCTGGGGTGACTTGTGGCGGCAAGCCTGCTCGCAGTAGCGGTCGAATGCCTCGCGGCTGAAGCCACCGGCCTTTTCCAGCGTGACCAGCCGGTCTCGCGCTGCGGCAGGCAGATACAGGGTCATCTCGGAACTGCAGGTGTTCTCGTAGGCGCAGGAGGCCAAGACTTCCTGGGCCGCCGCACAGGAACCTGTCACGCTCGAGGCCGGGCTGCTGGGGGGCGTGGCTGCCGATGTGGCGGCACTGGCGGAAACCTCTGCGACCGGCGCGGACGCTGCGGGAGGTGAGTCCGATTTCGGCTTACAGGCGCTGGCGAGGAGGAGCAGAGCGAATGCGGCGGGCTGCCAGACGGGTTGAGAGCTCATGCGCTGAAGACCTGCACCACATGCCGGATCCAGAAGATCCAGGCCACGAGGCCTGTGGCCATGCAACCCAGGTAGTAAGCCTTTTCCCAAGGGGCAAAGACCGCCTGTCGGGCGGGAATGATGCGCACGCCAGGCAGGGGCTGGCCATCGGTGGGCACCGCGCCATCGGGAAAGCGCATCTCCTGGCTGCTCCATTCGGCGATGACCTTGCCCAACACAAAGGGAAAGGCGATGACAAGCCCGATGGCGAGCACGGCGTAGAACAGCGCCACCAGCGGGCGCGGCCAACGCGGCAGACCGTCCTCGCCCACCTCGATCAGGTAGGTGATGAAGCTCTGCTTGCAGGCCTCGAAGAAGGTCAGCCGGCCTGCGGGAACCAGACGCACACACTCGGGCAGGTGCGCGTCGTCTCGGGCCATGTAGCGCCGCAGGAACTCGTAGAGCGCCAGGGCATGGTCGACGCTGGGGATCATGGCTGCCAGCAAAGCGGTTTGCTCGGGCTCGCCTTGTGCGTTGCGGCGCACAGCCCGCAGGTGGAAGGTTTGAGCGGCCGTGGCGCTCATGATGACGCGCTCAATGGCGAAGTCGCAGTCGTCCCAGCTCCAGGTGCGAAAGCGGATATCACGCACGCGTTTGACCCGGGCCGTGGGATCGGCACAGACGATCTGGCGGGTTTGGCGGTTGAGAAGGACGAGGGTTTCTGCGACGCGGTTGAGGTCTGCACTAATGAATAGCACGGAGATAAGAAAAATAAGAACTCCACCAATTCCGAAATTGAAAATTGAGAGTTGATCGTATTCTGTAGTGGCGAATTTAATCGCCAAGCCGCCGCAAATTAAACTCCAAGGAAGGAACATCAAGCCAGCGAAAACTCCCAGCCCTCTTCCTGTCCTCGCCCCCACAGCGAGAATTGCCTTCTCGGAATCCAGCGCAGTGATGGTTCCCAAAGTGCCCAGCACTTCACTGCTGGCCGGCGCGTCTTTGGGTAAATAGCTCAGTGGCCCCAGTCCCTTCAGCGTCCGGGTCCAGGCCCGGGTGTCTTCGGGGCGTGCTGCCGAGGTGTCGGGCGTTGTTGAACTTGAATTCATGTCGGAGAGTAGCTTTCGGTGCGCCCTGCGCTATCTGGCATCACCCAGGAGGGGTCTGTCTTGGCCAGGGGAAAGTATTTCACCGTCAGCTTGGCCTGGGTGATGGTGTACTGGTTTTTGGACAGGATTTGGCCAGTTGCGGGATCCCGATTGCCTGCCAGCAGCACAGGTGCCTGAATCATCAACCGCACTTGGGCACTGCTGGCGTCCACCTTGCTCAGGTCGGTCAGCAGCGGCCGCCCAAAGCCACCGGCGCGCAGTCCCGCTGGGATGGCAGGTGAAGACTTCTCGCCATTGAGATGCAGGGTGTCGGTGACCACCAAGCTGCCCTGCTGGCGGTCGGTGAGCTCCAGCCGATAGTCCAGAACGGATTGTGGATCCAGTGCCGGAGCCGTGATGCTGACCTGTGTGGTGTGGACACCAAAGCCGCCATTGCCCGTGAGGCTGACCTCAAGTGGCAGACTGAACAGTGCGTTGTAGGCAGCCACTTCGGCGTCCGGCTTGAACTTCTGTGGCGCCGCGCCTGCAATGCTCTGCTTGAGCCAGGATTCGATGGGGTCGTCAGTTGCCTCAGCCGCCTGATAAGCCAGGTACAGGCCAATCACGACCAAGCCCACGGTGAGGATGGCCCAACCGGCGGGACCGATGCCCAAAAGCGTTCCTCCTACAAGCGAGGCTGTGCCCGCCTCTGCGGCTGCAACATCACTTGCGGTAAGAGCTCCCACAGAACCGGTGAGGGCTGAACCAAATGATGCCCACCCGACTGCTGAACTCCAAGTGGCGGCGTCGGTATCTCCAGTAGCTTTAAGTGTGGATGCTTTCGACCAACTGCTTACTGCCATTGCTATGCCGGAGATCCCCCCCAGCACCCCTCCCAACGCCGCAGCCCCGCGCACAAAGCCAGCCATGTTGCCGACCAGCTTGATACCCTGGGTATGCGCCCCAGCCTGGATGGCCGCAGCGGCAATTTCAGAGGTGGCGCCCAACATGCCGGCCATGGCGGCGTAATACGCGGCGCTGAGTTCCACGCCCTTGGAAGCGCTGCCTTCACCCTCCAGATCTTTTTGGGCCTGGAGGAAGCTGAGTGTCTGGAACACCAGCACGCCGCTGGCCAGCAGGCCGTTGGCTCCGCCCTCGCGGGCCAGTTTGATCCCCCGGGCCAGGACGTTTTTGGCCGGTGTAGCGTGTATGTCTGGTGTGGCAGGGGCACCGGGGGCTTGACCGCGTGGGCCTGAACCGGTGGACGGGGACACCAGGGTGACATCGCCGGTATCCACCCAGCGGCTGCCTCGCCACACCGAAGCCACGGCGTAGCGGGTGATGAGGATGGCGGTCCCCCCCTTGGCTCGGATGACATCCGCAACTTCGAGAAGATCGTAGCGCCAACTGACCGTGTTGACCTTGCGTACGGTGCGCACCCGAGCGGCTGCGGGCTGACCCCAGCCTGCTGTCTTGGCGTCCATCAGAGCTTGCCAGGGCGACATGCGTTGCTGAACGGGCTGCATGCGCACGCCGGTCCACAGTGCAGTGAGTAGAACAGCCTTGGCCGCAGCTTTTCCGAGAGGGGCGACGGCAGTGTCCGTGGCAGCCGCCACGCAATGCAGCAGCTTGGCCAGGGCGTCTGCAACGGGGTCCTTGGCACCTTCGCGCAGACGTTGCACCAATGCGGCCTGCGTCCCCGTGAGTGATTTGAAGAACTCGTCGGCTGCAGCCCAGGCATTCTTGGCCGAATCCCATGCCGGGGGCATGAGGTCCTTGGCATCACCTAGGCGCGCAATCAGGGTCTTGTTGTTGCCAGCCAGGGCCTGCCAAATGATGTTGCCCGGATCGCTGACGTCGCCGTTGATCCAGGCTTGCAACAGGGTGCGTTCTGCGGCTTGGCTGCCGGCGCCATGCAGGCAACTTGCTGCAGCGATGGCACATTGCAGACCTTCGTCGAGCACTTGACTGTCAAAGTCATGGCGGATGATCGCAGCCAGTCGTGAACTCTTGATCGCACTGACCCAGTCGGCCGCCAGATGTGGCAGCCGTGTGTCAATTGGCTTGAGCTTGTTGGCGCGCTCTTTCAGCGCGTTGTCGAGTGCAGGCTGACTGTATGCGGTGGCGTACTTCTCGTTCCAGCGTTTTGAGTTCTTCTGCAACTCGCATTGCTTCTTGAAGCCTGCAGCGGCGCGATTGACAAATTCATGACGCACATAGGCCGCCAGCACCTGGGCGCGCTCGACTTGTGCTGCGTTGCGGAAGGCGTTGATGGCCATGGCCACACCCAGGTCGTCGTCCAGCGCGATGATGGCGCCGGTCTTCGCTTGGGTCTGCGCGGAAAATCGGGCCATGGTGTCAGCCAGGGCCTTGCTCTGTGCAGAGCGGTTGAGCACGGTCTCGAAGCACGCACCATTCAAGGCATTGCGTGTGGCGTCATCAGCGTAGTCGGCGACGATGGTGTTCACGGACGCCGACATGGGGACACCGAAGCGCACTGCGTTGGATGCCTTGCTGGTGCTGCCCAACGAACCGGCAGCCGCAGCCATGACATCCAGCTTGGTCATGCGCTGATCGCGGCATTTGTCCGTGTTCTTCGCGTAAGCGTTCAGAACATTTTGAGTCCAACGGTAGCGGCTGAATGCCAGCCACACCGAGGCGGACTTCTTGGGGTCGATGGCTATGACCTGCGCTGGCACGTTGTGCCCGGATCGCTTGCACAGCGCCGACATAGGCGGTTGCTGACTGGGCGACGCGGGGCAACTGGAAGGGGAGGGCATCTTGCGAAGCAGGCCTTCGCGATCCACCAGGTAGATATCCCAGCTCAAGTCTGGGTGGAGGACGTAGAGGTAGCCCGCAGGCAGGCTGCGCAGCACCATCCAGCTTTCTTGTAGGTCGGCGGCGCTGTAGCGATTGTCGAGTTGCGTGAGCCCATCTGTCTTGCCGCGCAGGGAGACGGGTACGGCCATGGGCACGACAGGAAGAATCGCAAGACCTTGCTTGACACAGTCCTGGCAACCCCCGGACGGCTGAGCAGAGGAGCCGCTGCTGGCGGCTTGCTGCATTGCGGCCGTGGTGGATGGAGATGAATCTAGAGGCATGTTGAGGCGGATGGGATGGGGGTGCGCAAGGATGACCAGAATCGATCGTCAAAGCCTTGCAGTGCGGAGCTGACGCTTTGCCGCTCCTGGGCAGCTTGATTCAAGGCTTGCGCAACGGTTGGATGCAGGTAGAAGCCGTCGATGCTTGTCAGGCCACAGGCAGCAAACACCAGAGCGTCGCGTTCTGTTGGAAACCCCATGCGACGGCATTGAGCAATCAACTGCCGAATGCGCATCGCGTTGGTCTGATTGGGCACCACATCCCAGTCCACGGCCATGGCTAGGACCATGTTCGTGATGCCGACCTGTTCCAGTTGATCCCATTCCATCGGTGTGTAGATGCGCTCAGAGGTGGAGCCTGTGTTCGATGGTTTTCCAGGCGCGGATAGCTGCCGAAGCTGTCCAGTGGGTGAAAGAGCGATCCATCCAGGCAAGGCGCCAGTCACGTGTTGCCACTTCGCCGGACTGAGCGTGAAGGGAAGTTGCCAGTTCACGCGCGGGTCCCACAGACGCAGCGGCCACTGGCGCCCATCGGGGCGCTGCACACGAATTTCTTGCGCCAGTGCCTCAGCGAGCATCTGGGGGCCTTGATGGCCGACGAACCAAC
>NZ_BADL01000194.1 GCF_000333615.1 Ideonella sp. B508-1
CGCGGGCTGCACACGCTGGAAGCGGTGACCCAGGCCCAGGCTCGCGCGCCGCGCGAAACCGCGGTGCGGGCCGTGCTGACGGTGTGGCTGCGCGCCTTCGGCGGGCGCCACAAGGTGATGGGTGATGTGATCCGCACGGTGCTGCTGCACCGGGACGTGCAGGACGTGCACCGCCGCTTCGCCCCGGCCGGCCTTCGAGGACGCCCTGGTGCGGCTGGCCCTGGGCCTGCTGCCCGTGGCCTGAGGGTGCTCAGATTGCGCAGTGCACCGGCTGCGCGCCCAGGGGGCCGGTGAGCACCGCCGGGGCGATCTCCACCAGATAACCACGGCGGCCGCCGTTGATCAGGATTCGCTCCAGCGCCAGCACCGTCTCCTCGACGAACACCCGCATGGCCTTGCGGGTGCCAAACGGCGAGGTGCCGCCCACCAGGTAGCCGCTGTGGCGCTGGGCCACCTCGGGCTTGCAGGGCTCCACGCTCTTCACGCCGATGGCGCGCGCCAGGTTCTTGGTGCTGACCTGCTTGTCGCCGTGCATCAGGATGATCAGCGGCTCGGCCTTGTCGTCCTGCATCACCAGGGTCTTGACCACCGCGTGCTCGGGCCAGCCGAGCTGGCGGGCCGATTCACCGGTGCCGCCATGGTCCACGTACTCGTAGACATGCTCGGTGTAGGCCAGCCCATGCTGCTTGAGCCACTGGGTGGCGGGCGTCTCGCTGACGTGCTTGTCCTTCTTGGCCATGAACTGCCCTCCCCGCTCACTGCGCCGGGTCGCGGTGCTGCCAACGCAGTGCGTCGATGGCCTGGTTCAGCTCGGCGGACAGGGTGACCGGCCAGGCGGCCAGGCACTCGTCCAGCTGGGCCACGCTGGTCACGCCGATGATGGTGGAGGCCACCCGCCAGTTGCGGTAGCAGAAGGCCAGCGCCAGCTGGGTGGGGGTCAGGCCATGCGCGCGGGCCAGCGCGTTGTACTTGGCGGCCACGCTGACCGCCTCGCCACGGGCCCAGCGCTGCAGGCGCATCGATTCGAAGCGCGCCAGGCGGCCCAGCGCCGGCTGGTCGGCATCCAGGCCGGGGCCGTCGTACTTGCCGGTCAGCGCGCCGAAGGCCAGCGGCGAATAGGCCAGCAGGCTCACCTGCTCGCGCCACAGCACCTCGTCCAGGCCGTTGTCCACCGCGCGGCTGGTCAGGGCGTAGGGGTTCTGCACCGTTTCCACGCGCGGCAGGCCGTGGCGCTCGGCCTCGCGCAGAAAGGCCATCACGCCCCAGGGTGTCTCGTTGGACAGGCCCACATGGCGCACCTTGCCATCGCGCACCAGGGTCTCCATGGCCCGCAGCTGGGCCTCGATGGTGCTGTTCTCGGTCTCCTTGGCGGGGTCGAAGTACAGCGCGCCGAAGGCCGGCGCATTGCGGTTGGGCCAGTGGATCTGGTAGAGGTCGATGACGTCTGTCTGCAGGCGCTTCAGGCTGGCTTCGCAGGCGGCCACGATGTGCTCGGGTTTCAGGTCGCGGGCGCCGTCGCGGATCCAGGCCATGTTGCGGCTGGGGCCGGCCACCTTGGTGGCCAGCACCACCCGCTGGCGGGCCCCGGGGCGACGGGCGAACCACTCACCAATGATGGCCTCGGTGGCGCCGTAGGTCTCGGCCCGGGCCGGCACCGCGTACATCTCGGCGGTGTCGATGAAGTTCACGCCCGCGGCCAGGGCGCGGTCCAGGATGGCGTGGGCCTCGTCCTGACCCACCTGCTCACCAAAGGTCATGGTGCCCAGGCAGACGGGGCGACGGAGAG
>NZ_BADL01000193.1 GCF_000333615.1 Ideonella sp. B508-1
GCCGCTGGAGGCAGCACGGTCACGGCCGCCCGGGCCTGCTCCACCTTGGCCTGGATCTGGGCCGCGTCCATCACCGCCAGCACCTGGCCGGCCTGCACGCTGTCGCCCTCGCGCACCTTCAGCTCGGCAATGCGCCCGGCCAGCTTGCTGGCCACGCTGACCTGGTCGCCTTCGATGCGGCCATTCACCTGGATCAGCCCTTCCGGCAGCGCGCGGTGCGCCAGCACCAGACGCCAACCCAGCACGGCGGCCACGAGCACGGCCGCGGCCCCGATTCCCAACACGACAGGTTTGGAGAGTTTCATGGCAGATCGGTATGGAGAGCGGTATGGAATGGAAGGGGCGAGGTCACAGGGCGTCGTAGTCGCGCTTGAGCCGCTGCACCGCCAGGGCATGGTCGTGGCGGGCGGTGCTCAGGTTGTTGTGGCTCTTCAGGCGCAGGGTCTCGGCGTCCAGCACCTCGGTGTTGGTGCCCACGCCGGACTGGTAGCGGTCCCGCGCCACGCGCAGGTTCTCGTCGGCCTGGGCCACCGCGCTCTGCGCAGCGTCGATGCGGGCGGCGGCCTCGTCCACCCGCAGGCGGTCGGCACGCTGCTGCAGCGCGATCTGGGTCTCGGCATCGGCCCGCTGGGCGGCCACCGCATCGGCCTTGGCCGCCAGCGCATCGGCCTGGCTGCGGTACACGCCGCCGTCGAAGAGCGACCAGTGCAGGCCCACCGCCACGTTCCACAGCCCTTCCTTGGCCAGGTAGCGGTTGTCCATCTGGTTGAAGCCGGCGCTCAGCATCACCTGCGGGCCGCCCTGGGCCCGCGCGGCGTCGGACTGGGCGCGCAGGGCCTCGGTCTGGCGGATCAGCGCGGTCACCTCGGCGCGGATGCGGCCGGTGTCCAGCGTGGCCAGGTCAGTCGGGCCGACCGCGATCTCGTCGATCACCACCGGCTGGGTCAGCGGGCGGCCCAGCAGGCGGTTGTAGGCCGACTCGGCGATCTGCACCGCGGTCTGGGCGCGGATGCGGTCCTGGCGGGCGTTGTCAGACGCGGCCTGGGCGGCCAGCAGGTCGCTGCGGGCCACCAGGCCCTTGTCCAGATAGGCCTTCACATCGACCAGGTGCGAGGCCAGGGTCTGCACCCCGCTCTCGGCCAGTTCCAGCAGGCTGCGGGCGCGCAGCACGTTGATGTAGGCCTCGGCCACCTGCAGGCGCAGGTCCTGGCGACTGCGCTCGCTGGCGCTGCGGGCCGCGCCCACCGTGGCCTCGGCCGCCTGGGCGTTGCTGCTCAGGGCCCCACTGGTGTAGAGCGGCACGCTCACGCCGGCGCGGTAGACGCCGCCGTTGACCTCCATCACCGGCATCTGCAAGGTGCCCAGCATGGGCACGGTGGCCTGCACGGCCGGGGCTTGCGACCAATGGTTGTAGAGCCCATCCACCGCGAAGCTGGGCAGGGCCTGGCCCTGGGCCGCGGCCAGCGCCGCCTGGGCAGCACTCAGCTGGTGTTCACTGGCCTGCAGCTGGCCATCGACCTGCACCGCCTGGTCCATGGCCTGAGCCAGGGTCTCGGCGCGCAGCCCCGGGTGCATGGAGAGGCAGGCCAGCAGGACGGGCGCGAGGCGCCAACGAAAGTCGGACAGAGGCTGCGGCATGGGGCTGTGGCAAAGTGGCGGGCGCCGCGCCGTCGTTGCAGCGCAGCATGAAATTCATTCTAGGAAGCGGGGCCGCCCTCGGGTGCTCAGATTCCAGCGCCCTTGATGCGCGTCAAGCCGATCCATTCCGGCCCGTCCGGCGGCGCCGGGTCGCGGTCGGTCACGGCGACCCGCCGCGTGGGTCAAGGCCCCCAGGCTCAGTTTTCAGTCCCCTTTTCACCCATGAACACCTCCACCTCGCGCCTGGGGCGCTGGCGCAAGGCGCCCGTGCAGGCCCGGGTCGACGACACGCTGCGGGCCATCTTCGAGGCCACGGCCCAAGTGCTGGAAGGCGAAGGCCTGGAACGGCTGAGCACCAACCGCAT
>NZ_BADL01000192.1 GCF_000333615.1 Ideonella sp. B508-1
CTGGGCGCATTCTCTGGTTTCAGCTGTCTACTTGGTGGGGGAGCTTACGGGTGCACGTCGGCGACCAGATGGACAAGGTACTTGAGCGCTTTCAGGCGTTCCGGTGCCGTGGCCGGCGAGCGGTGCTCATCGGCCCAGGTGGAGATGCTGGCCAACGTGGCGCCGGGCTCCAGGGCGAGCAAGGAGTCCACCTCGGCTCGGGCCTTGAGTGAAAGCTGCGCGTTGGCCTCTGCCGCAATTGCCCGGTGAGCGACCGCGCCCCAGGCAAGCGCAAGCTGCGGCGATAGCACAATGGACAGCAATAAGGCGGCCTGTTGGAGTCGTCTCATTGCGTATCAGGGCCTCCAGCCCACGCGTCACCGTACCTCTGCTGGCCGTAGATCCGGCAGATCGTCACGCGCAGCGGCCCGAAAAAGAAATCTCCCGCTTCGACCCGCCGCCGGATGACCGCGCTGTAGAGTCCCCTGCCCTGCAACTCTGCCACCGCCTCGGCGGCTAGCGCGGCACGTTCAGGATCGCTCAGTTGCTCGATCTCCCCGCGCAGCTGCGCGTACCGCTCGTTCATGCGATCCGCTTCTGCAGCAGCCACGGTCACGGCAGGCAACTCGAGCTGTCCCGGCTGTACCGCAGGAGATGCCCCCTCCGGCTCTGCAGCCGCGGCATTTGCGGCCGCAGCACACATCTGGCGCAGGTACGCCGCAGGGCTGTTGATCGGGCCAAGTTCTTTGCGCTCGATGCGCTTCTCGAATTCGTCGAGCTGCTCGGCCACGAGTTGATCGCCGTACTTCAGGATCAGGTCTTCAACCTTCGCTTCTCGGATGCTCAGCGCTTCGGCGCGTGCGATGAGGACAGTGTCAGCGGGCTCGATCTTTGACTTCTCAATGGGAAGGGAAATCTGTCGGTGCTTCTTCCGAACCTGAAACTGGGCAGCCAAAGCAGTTCGCCCATCCTTATGTTCGATCAGTTCGATCTCGATGTCGGTCTGTGCATTGATCTCATCGATCGCGGGTTGAATCCGATCGAACTTGAACTTTCGCCATGGCCGCTTCTCTGTCCCGGCCGGCAGCGGGCTCAGTGCATCAATCCACCACTGGACCGGTTGGCGATTCGTAACACCAGAAGGGTTGTCACGATACCGAGCACAGATTTCGTACAGCGCTACCGAGGCATATGTTCCAAGTTGGGCGATGATCTCAAGGTTCAAGCGCGCCCATCTCCCAGGCTCCTGCAGCGCTCGCATGACGGTCGGCGGGTACGACCAGAGCACCCAGTTCTGCCCCTGCCGGACTTCGATCGCAACTTCACTGAGCATTGTGAAGCCACGCCACTTCACGCCGTCCCCCGGGGTCGTTTGACTCCCAGTCCACGAGTAGGCCCCGCATCTCTTGCAGATACTTCTTCGCAACGGTACGCGCGTCAGCTGATGGCCCCGCGGCGGTGAGCACCTCCCCCAGGGGAGCTTCGAACATGTAGTCCGCCGGCGGCATCTCACGCAATGTCGAGAGCCGCTGCTGTGCACTCTGAAGCATCGCGTTGTAGAGCTTCCGTCCAATCAGGGTGATCTTTTGAGTGCGCGGGATCATGACCAGCATCTCGGTGGGCTTGCGCAATGGCTCCAGCCCCATCTTTCCATGTGCCCCGTCAACACTCATGTCGTCTGTGCTCATCCCGCGCTGCCGTCTTCCTCGTTTATGACGCAATTATGCGTTTTTTCTGTAGCCTTCAACGAAAACGGATTTTCGTACTCCAGAATGCCGGTAAAACCGTGGACGGGACGCCACGATCCCTGCCGTCTAGCGCGGATCGAACAGTGCACGAGGGGTCCAATGCTTCTGCTCTGGGGGCAGTTATCCACAGCCAATGACGCTCGCGTACAAGATATCTCATACGCTGCGGCAGGCGGTAAGAACATGGACTGAGGGCGGTAAAGGCGTGGACAGAACCGGTAAGAACATGGACGGAACCGGTAAAAGTATGGACGGAACTTCGAGAATTCCCATCGTAAGCCATTGATTAAAAATGAGTTCTTGACTTGTCCACAGACCCTAAATCTATTGAATTACTTAAATGATGATAGGGAGATAGATAGACCAACTGATTAGAAAAAGGGCAGAACAGCCCTGAAACAGCCCAAAGACGGCCGAGGCTGACCCACATCAGACGATGCGGCCAGGCACAACAGCTCTGAGACGCGCTGCTGCCCCAAGTCACGCGAAAGTTCAGACAATGTTTGCTGCATCGCGCTATGTTCGATTTTTCTGAGCATCGGCGTAGAATCGCACACAGTTGAACGATCAGGTCAAGGACGAGCGACATGGAACTGAGGCAGCCAATCAGGCGCGCGGCGCTGGCGGACATCGAAGCGCAGGCGTCGCGCGTTGCAGCGATGATGAGTCACATCCGCGCGGCGATGCTCCGCCCGGAAGCGAAAAAGTCCGCTCCAACGTTGACGGCCGCGGAGCTTTGCTCGATTGCCGGCATCGAGAAGTCATCACTCAACTACCGGTTGAAGCGCGATGACTTACCTGAGGGAGAGCTCGTTGGCAATCGACGTGAATGGGTGATGGCGGAAGCTCGTGAAGTGGTCTCTGCGCTGCGCTCTGATCACATGCGCCCGGCTGGTGCCATTGCGGTGACGATCACGGTCAGCAACTTCAAGGGCGGGGTAGCCAAGACGACCTCCGCGGTGACTCTAGCCCAAGGCCTTGCGATGCGCGGTCACAAGGTGCTGGTCGTCGATCTCGACCCTCAGGGGTCGGCAACAACGCTGTTTGGCGTGTTGCCGGACGCCGAGGTGGAGGCCGAGCACACAGCAATGCCGATGTTCGCCGGCGAGCACGAAGACCTGCGGTACGCTGTCCGTAGCACGTACTGGCCTGGCATTGACCTGGTCTGTGCCGCCCCCCTCCTCTTCGGCGCTGAGTTCGCGCTTCCGGCCCGCCAGACGCGGGATCCGGGCTTCGAGTTCTGGCTAACGCTGGACCGTGGACTGGATGCGCTGCGCGAGCAGTACGACGTGATTGTGATCGACACGCCGCCGGCTCTGAGCTACGTCACGATCAATGCCCTGATGGCAGCGGATGGGGTGCTGATGCCCCTACCTCCCTCCGCGCTGGACTTCGCATCGAGCGCGCAGTTCTGGGACCTCTTCTCGGACCTCTGCAACGAGCTGGTCCGAAGCCGCGGCCGAGACAAGGTCTTCGAGTTCATCGACGTGCTGCTGTCGCGCGTTGAGGCATCGGACGCTGCTTCCGGGGTGGTCCGGCAGTGGGTCATCGAGGGCTATGGCGAAAAGGTGCTGCCCATCGAGATCCCGAAGACTTCTGTCACGGCAACCGCGGCCGCAGAGTTCGGTACGGTGTACGACTTGCCCCGAGGCTCGATGCACTCGAAGACGCTCGGTCGAGCGCGCGACGCGTACGACCGGATGTGCGAGCTGATCGAGCAGCAGATCGAGGCAGTCTGGGCGCTGCAGATCGAACAGACGAAGTGAGGTGACCAAGATGGCACGTCACGACTGAAAGAGCAAGGTTGCGGCGCTCGACTTCAGCTCGCTGCCCAGGCGTTGCGCCCACGGCATTCAGCAGCGGCCCCGGAGCAAAAGACGGGGGGTTGTACGGTACAACCCCCTCCCCTGCCCCAGCGACCTCGGCATCTCGCCCGAAGACCGCGCCAGGCCTGCTGATGTCCCAAGCCAATGACCAGCGTTCCGAGCTCTTGCGCGAAAACGAAGCGTTGAAGACCCGGGTCGAGGCGCTTGGGCAGATCGAGTCGAGGGCTGCGGAGTTGCGTGATGAACTGGAGGCCTGGGAGGGGGCGAAGGCGACCAGGCTGATTGATCCGGCAAAGATCCGGCGCAGCCGCTGGGCTAATCGGGATTCCCGCCATTTCGAGTCCGAGGACTTCCGCCTGCTGAAGGAGGAAATCGCGAGCGCGGGGGGGAATGTCCAGCCGGTCAAGGTCCGGCCAGTGGCCGTGACTGGCGATGATCCCGCGGAGTACGAGATCGTCTATGGTCACCGTCGCTACCAAGCATGCCTGGAGCTCGGCTTGCCGGTTCTGGCACTGGTGGACAGCGTCGATGATCGCGGTCTGTTCGTCGAGATGGATCGGGAGAACCGGACCCGCAAGGACCTGTCTCCCTGGGAGCAGGGCGTGATGTACCGACGCGCGCTCGACGAAGGCTTGTTCCCTTCGAACCGACGTCTTGCAGAAGCAGTGGGCGCAGACCTGGGCAATGTCGGCAAGGCGCTGGCCCTGGCGTCACTGCCCCAAGAGGTCGTCGATGCCTTTGCCTCGCCCTTGGACCTCCAGTACCGCTTCGCGAAGCCGCTCAAGGATGCGTTTGAACGTGATCCGGTGATCGTTCGCGCGCGCGCGCAGCGGCTCAGCAAGATGACGCCGAAACTGCCAGCCAAAGAGGTCATCGACCGGTTGATCGCTCCGGCTGGAGCCGAAGCGGGGGAAGGAGTTGTACCGTACAACCCCCCTGTTCCTGTGGCGGTTGAAATCGGGGGAAAGAAGGTGGCCAGCGTCTCGCTCAACGCGAAGCGCGGCGGTTCGATCAGCATCGAGCCGGGGCTTTTGACGGAAGACGCGTTGCCTGAGCTCACTGAACTCATCGAGAAGTACCTGGCTAAGCTAGCGCGTCGAAAGCAATAGTCAGTGAAGAGCCGTGTCTCGTGATGATTGGGAATGAATGCGAGTGATTGACAATGTAATGCGAGTGGTGCAATATATCGCTACCACTCATCCCGGTCGGTGTCGTTAAGTTGGCTCTCGAACGGGACGGAAAAGCCGCTCCATCCGGGCGGCTTTTTCACATCTGAACAAGAAGAATGGCGGCGGCAAGGGTAGGGGTCTATGTTGACGGCTACAACCTGTACTACGGCAGGTTGCGCGGCAGCTCATACAAGTGGCTGGACCTGGTCAAGCTCATCGAGTCGGTTCTGCAGCAGCGCGATCAGAACGAGCGCCTAGAGTGTGTTCACCTCTTCACCGCCTGGGCGCTTGCGAACTTCGCAACGCATGGCGAAGACTCGGTGCAAGCGCAGGGCAGCTATCACCGAGCACTTGAAGCGCTGCACGGAGACCGCCTGCAGATTACATACGGCAAGCACAACTTCGACCGAAGCGGCTCACTGATGCCAGCGTTCATCGATGGCCAGCCATTTGACCGCAGAAATAGGGTCCGAGTCTGGAGGCTTGAGGAGGAGAAGACCGAC
>NZ_BADL01000191.1 GCF_000333615.1 Ideonella sp. B508-1
TCCGCATGGAGATCGAGGTTGAAATCGTTAATGCTTGGACACTGAAGCCAACATAGCGCGCACCGGTTCTTACTATTTCCTCTGCAGACCGCTGTGGCAGAGTTGCATCTAATGGAATCTCCCCCTCTGCAATTTTTAATACCAAATCGATGACTTCCACCTCCCTGCCTTTTTCTTCTAGGTAGGCGGCAATTCGTAGGATGCCGATGGGCGGGACAACATGCACCGATGCGTTGTAGTAAGGAGGATAGACCAGACACAACTTGCTTTGGATTGTCATGCGGGCTCCGTGGCCATCTCGGATCGAGATGGAGGCTCAAACATGAGAGCCTCCATGTAACCTATTTGCTAGTTAGTAGCAGGTTTCGATGATCGAGCCGAAGGTGTTGCGCCGATCATCAAAGCTCTGACGAACCACACGGATCTTTAACTTTTTGGGCTTCATCAGCAGGCTCGACGCTTTACCCTCTTCCAACCTGGCTTGTTGGCCTTGGCCACCTGCCTTATCGCCGGCGACGAAGGCCTTTAGTGCTTGCGTTGACATTAGTTCTCCAGTTACGTGAGTTGATGGACTAACTACTTGCACCTAGCACAGGCGCCCATAGATGAGACATCCGTGCCAAGCGATGTGAGGCTATCCAACGTGCAGAGAAAGTCACCTGTAAAGCTTTACAGGTGTGCAGGCCGGTGGAGACCTGATAGTCTGACTCTAGATCAAGAACTCTGAATGCGGAGTACGATGTGTCAGATCATCGAACGCTAGATCAGCTCATAGCAGACAGTTTGCAAAAGGACGCTGCCAGCGGCGAGCTTCAATCCGCCAAGAATTGGGGGAAGCCTTTGGATCTCGGAGATGGCTTCTACGAGACGCCCGAAGAACTCCGCATGGGATACAAGATTTTGAAGGACGCGGGGTGTGTGCCACCTGAAGTGGAAATGCTGAAAGATCTTGAGGTGCTGAAAGCTCGCTTGAATCAAGTATCGGGATCTGAGCGGCAGGAAGTTGTCGCGAAGATTGCAGACCTCCAACTTCGCATCAGCTTGCGGATGGATCAACTTCGGGGCTAGTGCAAAGGAGTGATTGGCTGCGCAAGCCTCTCTCTGACACCGGGAATCCATAGTTAACTAGATCGATAGGGATCTCATTATCAATGAGCAAACTGGTGGTCGGGGTCAATGCTTTTTTTCATGATAGCGCAATTGCCATTCTGGAGAACGGCGAGGTTCGTTACGCAGCTCAGGAGGAGCGATTCTCGCGAGTTAAGTTTGATAGCAGAGCCCCTAAGAATGCACTTCGAGCAGGACTCGATTTTCTGAGGGCCTCGCGGAGAGACATTGTCGGCGTAGCCTATTACGAAGATGTGCGTATTAAGAAGGATCGAATCTACGGGACACTGGACGACGCGACGCTGACTCGAACTACGGTACATCGGTGGGACGAGATCCATGAACCTATCGAACTCCTGAAGACTGAGCTTGGCCTCTCTTGCTCGGTCCATCAGTTCAGTCACCACCATTGCCATGCAGCTTACTCGTTTTACTCGAGTGGACTCCCGGATGCCCTCGTAGTCGTCAATGATGGCGTGGGAGAATGGCAAACCGCCTCCGCTTGGGCAGCCGATCGGGATGGCCTAACATTGCTTAGCGAATCTCGATTTCCTAATTCTCTGGGGTTGTTTTACGCGGCGGTCTCTGCGCTTCTTGGATTCAGGCCTAACGCCGACGAATATAAGGTCATGGGCTTAGCTCCTTATGGCAAGCCTCGATTCCTGGAGCAGATGCGGAAGTTGGTTTGCGTCCGGGCAGGTCGAGTTTTACTCGACACCTCGACGATCGACGTCTTCGATATGAGGAGCACAGCCGCACTTGAGGCTTACCTTGGAGTTCGGGCTCGCAACTCCTCTATGGTGCTGGAGCAGATCCACCTAGATATCGCTGCGAGCGCACAGGCGGCCCTAGAGGAAGCTCTCCTTGACATGTGCGTACATCATGCGGCGCTATTTCCGAGCCGCAACCTCTGCCTAGGTGGAGGCGTGGCTCTCAATTGCGTCGCGAATGCCCGCATTCGCCGTTCTGGAATGTGGGACCGCGTTTGGACTCCCCCAGCCGCCGACGACCCGGGAAACGCCATAGGTGCGGCATATCTGCTGTCCTCGCGTCTCCTGCTGCGCCCGGAGCCCATCCAAAGTGCACTTCTTGGGGACCCAATCGAATCACGGGATGTGGCAATTTTCCTGAAGGAGATTGGTGCCAGCTTTCAGCTCTTAGAAGAAGATGAGCTTTGTCAGCGGGTGGCAACGCACTTGGCTGATGGATATGTAGTGGGATGGGTACAGGAACGGGCCGAATTTGGCGCTCGGTCTCTTGGCAGTAGGTCGATATTGGCGGACCCGCGGCACCGGCGGATGCGAGATCATGTCAACGCGAAGATAAAGAATCGCGAGTCCTTCAGACCATTTGCACCAATCTGCCTGACTGATCGCGTCGCAGACTACTTCGAGACGGATGAGCACTGCCCATACATGAACTATGTGGTGAACGTCAGGAGGCCTGAATTGCTTGGTGCGGTCACACATGTAGACGGAAGTGCCAGACTGCAGACCATAGAGCGCAAGGCCTCATCGCGAATTGCAAGGTTGCTCGTCGAGTTCGAGGCCATTGTCGGAATTCCCGTGCTTCTCAACACCTCGTTCAATCTCGCGGACGAACCGATTGTCCGCAGTGTTGCGGACGCGTTCAACACTTTCCGTGAGTCGGACATTGATTTTCTAGTTCTTGGCAATGCGCTACTTGAAAGAGCAAAGCAGCCGATAGGCTTAATGCACAAGGGAACGTTTGAGCGAATGCAGCTTACCCGCCCGCTGCTTCCGAAGACGCACCACACGTACTTTTTTGCCTAGCTCACGCTTTGATGACAACCTTCCCAGACAGAGTGCACGCGGCAGCCAGAGCATCCAAGACCTTCATACGTTCTCGGCCGGAGTGCGGCGTTATCGTAGATTCGGTAGGGCCGTGGATCATCGAGGGGAATGAGGCGGAAGGATTTCGCTGGCGTATCTCAGATAGCCCCGCGGCAATGGATCTTGCGCGTTTCCGAACTTCGCGCGACAAGATCGAGCCCAAGACCCATGGAACCATTCGCCTTCTATTGATAGGTGAGAGTGCGGCAGGTTCATTTGGCTACTGGGGCAGCTTCAACCTCGCCACGGAGATTCAGCGTCAACTTTCCCTGGCGCTGGGGCGCCAAGATATAGAGGTGATAGATCTCAGTTGCGTCAATGCTAGCTGGTATGACTGCAATGAGATTCTTAATGCCTCGATTACGTTAGATCCAGACGGAGTTATTTTCTATGCCGGCAATAATGAGATAAAGGGGCTGTTGCAGTACCTTCAGTGCGGGCAAACGCTCTTCGACGATTCAGCTCTCTTAGCAGCCCGTTGGGCTTGGCTCTCTGCCGGCGAAGCAGTTGCTTCGTCTTCGCTTCTCCATTCCCTTACGGTGCATTGCGAGAAGCTTCTTCAGGAGACCATCAGTATTGCGCGAGGCTACGAGGTGCCCCTGCTGTATGTGGTACCCGGGCTGAACATGCTCGATTGGCGCCCCCTGGAGAGGCAGGCTTGGAGCATGCCAGAGGTGTCGCCTAGCTCTCGTCTATTGGGGCTTGGATCGCAGGCGCAAAAATGGTCTCTTGCGCGCGAAGAGTATGCAAGCGACAGCAGAGAAGATAAGTTGTCGATCATCCAGACAATACTTGAATCCCAATTAGGCACTTACCTCTACCCTGTACCACAGTGCCTTCCGAGTGTGTCGGCCCAACTTGAAATTATTTGCGAGAAGGAAGGTGTAGAATTTTTCAGTATGCCTCGTGCTTTGGGCCCTGGGGACAGGAGAACGTTCACGGACTACTGTCACTTGGCTCCACACGGAATCCATGCCACGGCGAGCGGAATCGTTTCAAAACTTTCCGGGGGCCGCCTTGAAGCTCCCGAAGACTCCGTGGATGATCGAATCCGCATGATGACGCAACTGGAGACCTTTCAGGGCGCCATCGTTGCAATGCTTCACAACTACCATTATGGCCAGACAGATGCCTTGGTCGAACACTGGTGCTCATGCGCTCTGGCGAGTGGCTGGAGTCGTGCGACCGTGTTTCTTAACACGCTACGCAGGGTTGTCGTTAGCCGATCACGCGCGAGCCTGACCGAGCCTCGCCTTTCAGAGCTTGGACTAATCGATTCCGATTGGGACGCCCGGTTCAATTTGTATATCGCCAAATTTGTCTATCATGCGAGATTCGATCTTCGCTTGGCGGAAGTTGTCGGCAAAGTCTTGCGTGCGTTCTGCCAAACGGAGGCTGAAGTCGTTCTTTCTGACCCTAGACTTGAGCAGGACGGGAGTCTTTACTCTCTGTACTACCTGGATCACCTTCGCGGTTTTCGCCCGCTGAGTCGCTCGGCAAATCGCAACGGCTGGGAGCGAGAGGAGTTGGACATCGTCCTTGACTGTCCAACGGCCTCGGTTCAGTTCCCTTCGCTGGAAAGAGACGTTCGTGCGATCTGGCTTCATCTAGAATTCCCTGATGAGGTGTATTTCAGCGTAATAGTTAATGGAAGAACTGTGGCTTCACAGTTGAGGGGAATAGAAGGCTGGCACGAGTATGAAGTAGCCTTGAATGATGTTGATTTTTCTGCGGGACCGAACACAATCGTGCTCTGCGCTGATCGAATGTATGCGGCAAGCGGTCAATCTGAGATGAGACACTACTTTCATGGTCTGCGGTTCGGTCAGTATCCGACGTGGGGGCGAGTGGAAAACATCGCTCTTCGATTCAAAGTACCTGATCAGCATTGACCGCCCTATGTCGGCGCTTTAGGCGATATTTGCGGAGGCGCTTGTGCGGCGTAGGTGATAGGGGTGCAGGAGATTGCCAAGGCGACGTGACTAGCGTGGAACACGGTTCGCAAGTATCTTTGGGTTGGCAAGGCGGAGCTACCGCAATACTGCCGGCAGGCGGTGCCGACGAAGCTGCATCCGGTTGGCGGACTACATTCGCGCCCAGCGTTCGGCGCAAGGCGGTGCGGCGACGGGCGACACCTATGTACCTCTGAGGTTCGAGCTGGGCGAGGCCTTCCAGTTCGACTGGAGCCGTAAGCCTAGGCAAAGCAGGCCGCGCCCCGATTGGCCGCGTTCTTGGTCTCCAGAGGCGAAGCCCGGTTGACTGTCGTCTTTCTCGAGTCGGAACCGGTGTACCCGCTTGCTTATCACTCAGAGCGCGGAGACGAGGACGAAGCGGCTGACAGGATGAACTGTATTGCCAGGGAGTTCCTGCGCAGGTTCCGTACGCTCCCCCACCAAGTAGGCAGCTGAAACCAGAGAATGCGGCCCAACCCCTGAAGGAAGAGGCCAATGAGGAAGAGCAAGTTCACGGCAGAGCCAGATCGTGGCGATCCTCAAGGAAGGCGAGGCAGGCGTGCTGGTGGCGGAGATTTGCCGCAAGCACGGGATCCGTTCGCCGACGGACTACGACTGGAAGAGCAAGTACGCAGGTGCGACGGTGTCCGACCTGACGCGCATGCGCGAGCTGGAGGCGGATAACGCGCGGCTCAAGCGTATGTATGCCGACCTGGCGCTGGAGAACGCAGCGATCAAGGATCGTGCTGACAAAAAAATTCTGACGCCGTCCGCGAGGCGGCAGGTGGTGGCGGTCATGGTGACCGAGCACCGCCTGTGGATTCAGCGAGCCTGCAGAGCCACAGTCTTGTCGCGGGCGGCGTACTACAAGGTGCCGCCGCTGCCGCAGGAGAAGGATGCCGAGGTCATCGACGCGCTCAACGGCGTCGTCGAGCGCAATGGCCGCTGGGAATTCTGGAAGTGCTTCGACCGACTGCGCCTGGATGGGCGGGCGTGGAAACACAAACGGGTCTGGCGGGTGTACTGCGAGTTGGGCCTGAACATTCCTCGCAGGACGAAGCGGCGCATTCCCAAGCGCGAGCCGGTGCCGTTGGCGGCGGGCTCGTTCGTCAACCAGGGCTGGGCCTTGGACTTCATGCACGACGTGCTCTACGACGGCCGGCGGTTCCGAACGCTCAACGTGATCGACGAAGCCAACCGCGAAGCGCTGGCGATCCAGGTGGCCCAGTCGCTGCCCGCCTCGATGCTGATCCGCACGATGGACCGCCTGGTGGAGTGGTACGACCCACCGCTGTCGATTCGCATGGACAACGGGCCGGAGATGACCAGCCACGACTTCGTCGAATGGGCCCAGCGCAAAGGTATTGCCCTGAACTACATCGAGCCCGGTGAGCCCAACCAGAACGCCTACATCGAGCGATTCAACCGGACCTTCCGCACCGAGGTGCTCGATGCCTACCTGTTCAATTCCATCGAGCAGGTCCAGGCCATCGCCGACGACTGGCTGACCCAATACAACGAGTACCGACCGCATGACGCGCTGGGTGGTGTGCCGCCCAAGCAATTCATGCCCAGACTGATCCACACAACCGCCGCAGACTCTAGGAATCAACTGTCTGCTTGACAGGGGAGCTTACGCGTTGGCCAATAGTTTGGCTGCCTTGGGCCTGCGTGCTGCGCGATCAGCATGCCATTGCGCCGTGTGTGCTCTGTACTCCATGCCTCCGCTGCGGGTGGCCGCATTGCGCCTCAGCTCTCGCGAGATCGTCGACGCCGCCCGACCGAGTTGGCGTGCAGTCGCCCGCACGCCCTCGCCGCGGGCTCGTGCCAGGGCTATCTGCTCACGCTCGGCGAAGGAAAGAGCGACCTGTGGGCGCTGGCGAGGATGGCGCAAGATGTGATGGCGGCATGCCACCGCATTGTCGGAACCATCTGGCGCCCACCGCCATGGAAACACCCGCAACTGCCGCAGCGTCCTCGGTGGCCAATCCCTCAGCGATCGCTTGCCAGAACGGCCACCGCGCTGCGCGATGCTGGACAGGCAGACGCCCAGGCGAGCGCAACTTCCCGCGCAAGGACCGAATCGACTTCCTCATCTCCGACATCATCAACACCTCCATGCAGGACGTGTTGCGACGATGGGTTGAACTCACCCAGTACACCAGCAGGCACTTCCAGGACTTGCTCAAGGAACGGGGCATTACCTGCAGCATGAGCCGCGGTGGAGAGGTCTGGGACAACTCGGCGATGGAGAGCTTCTTCAGTTCGATGAAGACCGAGCGCGTGGCCCGCAAGGTCTACCGTACGCGCGAAGAGGCCAGGTCAGACGTGTTCGACTACATCGAGCGCTTCTACAACCCGACGCGGCGACACTCGACGCTGGGCTACCTCAGCCCGGCACAGTTTGAAGCGACTGGAAAAGCTTAGGTCGGTGTCCACGGAACCGGCAGCAGCCCAGATTGAGGCACAGGTGGCTGCAAGAGCTCTCACGCTCAGATTCCAATTGCAGTTCTGAATCGCTCCCGGCAAGCACGCATCCAGTTTAAGGGCGCTTGGGCATTGAGGTTAGAAGCGCCGGGGCTGAGTAGCGATTCGATCGCTTGTAGAGATGACCTTAAACGCCAGAACAGCTCTCTTCCCTTGGGCGTCATCGAGTAGTGGGCATAGCTTCCACTTCCCTCGCCAGCGCCCAATCGCCCGACTTCCTTCTCGCAAAGACCTGCGTCCAACAGTCCTCGCAGATGCTGCGATGTCCTGGCGGGGGTATTCAGGGAGGCCCAAACAAGTTCGGCAAAGCGCCGCTGTCCCGTACGCCTGCCCAGCGCTCCCTCAAGCTCCATCAACAGCAGGATCTGCTCGCGGTGGAGGTGATGCTCGCGCGCAATGTCATCCACTTCCCGCTGAACGACTTTTGCCAAGAGAAGCAGTGCCCTCAGGTTCTCCATGGCTCAATCCTTAGTAGAACACATGGTCTTATACGACAGCCGCCTGGATGAGGACGAAGAAATTTCATGAATTTTTGATTTCCGCCATGAAAACAAATTGTCCATTGCATGAGTTGGAATTGAATTAATTTTGCCGTGCCGATAGTGCGCACACAATTCCCGTGACCTCCACGAGTCGTGCGCCTCTTGTACGGCGACCTGTCGCCGTATCCAATGGCGAGTGGGCCTCGATCTCTCTGCTTCGGAGAAGGGTTCGTTGCCGCACCCGACCACTCGCTTGTTCGCCAAATGGCCACGGCGACGTCAACAGGCGGATCTGACCTTGGCGCACACATTGGATCCAGCAATGCATAAACCCTCACTCGTGCGGCATAAAGCAAGCGTGTTCAGTGCCCCGCACCTGGTATCGAAGAATGCAATCGGGTGTCTGCAGTGCCGCTGGGTGCACCCGGCTAGAGTCCTTCGAGGATCCGGCTTCACGATCTATGGCTCCGCTCGGGCCAACTGATCACTCATGCCGCGAAGTCACGGGATGCGCACTTCAGCTGAGCCCGTCTCGTTTGGGGCATTGCTGTATCGGTTCAGATGCCGCCTCGGGATCTCCCAAGCCAAGGCTGCCTCCGATGCAGGGCTATCGCCTGGCTATTACAGCGAGCTGGAGAACAGCAAGCGACCTGCACCACCTGAGCGAACGGCACTTCGCTTAGCGCGATCTCTCGAGCTTCATCCTCTTGAGACCAGCGATCTGCTTGCAGCCGCGGCTGCAGAACGTTCCGGGTTGGAATATTCGAGCGACCTTCCAAAGAACGTCTGCTCACTTCTGATCGCCATCAGGCGCAACGCATCCAGGTTGTCACCAAAGCTGGTGAACGCCATGCGAACCACCATGGAGGAGGCCGGGATGTGAAATCCAGTAGACAGACCCTCCTTCGAGGGCCTGTCTTCCGGAAGCCAAGGGGCTACCTCAGCAGTCGCAGGCAAAGATTAGCACCCACCGGCAGTCGGTCAAGACAGCCTTCACTTTTCAGCGAAGTCCTCCTCGGCGTGGCCCGCTCGGCGCGCCCATGTATGCCCTGCGCGATGAGCAGGAGCGCCCTCTTCCCGAACTGCACCGGGGGAGGACACACGCCAAGCGCTTCCCCGAATCCCCGGCTGCCAGGACCTGGCTCGCCGCCATTCGCAAGCCAACCCACGGACACCCTGCCGCATACACACCCTTGTAGCGCGCGCGGAGCCATGAATCACCTCGAACCGGAGGTCTCCATGAACACGTCATAGCCCAACAAAAAACGGCACAAGGGGTCGAGACCTTGCGCCGTTTCCGCTGGGGAGTTGCCCAGAAATTTCAGTTCACACCTGAACTCTACGGACCGTCTGCGGCGCCGTCAACTCCCCTTTTGCCCAAATTCCTGGACATCCCAAGGGGTCAGCATGAGAAAGACCAAACGTTTCACGCCGACGGTCATCGCACGGTTCATCAGACAAGGTCGTGGCGAGGGCACCTACACAGACTATCTTCCATGGCACAGGGTCACCCGCGGGGACCCGTCCAGCATGGGTCGCAGCCATCTTCTGCACTGGAAGGGACGCCTGCGGGAGTTGCTGTCCGATGGTGAACTTGGCCAACAGTTGTTCGCCACGATGCTTCCCGACCTCGACGATTCGCTCGAGCAGTTCTCCCTCACGCCGGAAGACTCGGCGCACCCTCTGGCTCGTTATTTGGAGCGAGACCCAGAGGTCCTGTTTCCAGGCACCTTGACGTTGGCAAAGCATCTGGGAATCAAACACCCAACGCTCTCAGAACGCGGCGTCAAGACGCCGTGGCGGCTGTCGACAGACCTCTTGTTGGTACGGCATCCGCCAGGGCAGCCGAGAAGTTGCATGGCCCTCGCCTTCAAGACACCAGATTTCAAGGAAAGCAGGCGAACGATTGAGCTGCTGCGACTCGAGCGTGAGTACTGGCGCAGTCGGAAGGTGCCTTGGCTACTTCTGACCTCTGAGCAGTCCAGTCCTGAGGTTGTACTGACTTTACGGCGCATCGCGCCATGGGCACTCGGCAACACAGTCCCGGAGGAGACCCAGGAGCAGGCAGCTCGATACGCTCTTGAACATGCGTGGCGCAGCCAGACCTATGTGCTGCATGGGATCGCCGACCAGTGCGGGTCGATGGAACTGGCTCAGCGTGCTCTCTGGCAGTCCGTCTGGAATGGACATCTGCCACTGGACCTGCGCCGCGGCTGGCGACCACATCTGCCACTTCGCATGGTCAGCCCTGTGGAATTCTGGGCCTTCAACCCCATCCTGAGTGGGAGGTCGGCATGGATCTGATCCACAACGCGACCTTCCGGCTGCTCAAGGAGCTTGAGCCGAGCACGCCGTACGAGCCTGGCATCTATCGCGTGATCCTCGATGAGCCCATGCTCGAAAAGACGATCACCGTCCTCATTCAAGCGGAGTCCGAGACCCGTTCCCAAAAGGGAGGTAGAAAGAAGCAGGAGTCGACCAAGAGAAGGCGGCGCAAGGCCCCACTCCCTTTGGTCGGGAAGCTGATCTGGATGGATCGTCGAGAGCTGGTTCGCCTTGAAGATGAGCATCTGCTCAGGCCCATCAAGTTGAGTCGGGAGGGGCTGCTCTTGAACGCCGAGTTGAAGGCCAGGAGCGACGCTGAACACCGGCGCCGCGTTGCAGTGATGGCCAGCTTCCTTGACTTCAAGAAGCTTCAAGAAGGCATCCTCGTTCACGAAGGACTTGGCGGCCTCGTCACCCAGGCCGTCAAGCAACACGAGGTCAGTCGGTACTACGTCTACAAGAACTGGAGCAATCTTTGCCGCTACGGCCTCGAAGAGAAGAGCCTGATCCTCAGGTGGGACAGATGCGGTGCGCCAGGTGTTGCACGTCCGTGCGATCCGGGAGGTCGCAGGAAGGCAGGGAGGAAGACCCTGAAGGAGCGGGTTGCCCTCGCCTTTGGCCGCCAGATCCCGCCGGATCAGCCAGGCATGAGTACCGAGTGGCGTGCGGCCATCCTTGCTGCTGACAAACACATCCCGAC
>NZ_BADL01000190.1 GCF_000333615.1 Ideonella sp. B508-1
TTAGCTATCGATCATCTATGATTTCGTTAATTCTGGGTCGATCGAGACTGGCGCTGTGAAATGCTCTGGACCGCTTGATGCTGGAATTATGAATTTTTCTAGTTCCAGCGGAACCTCGTATTCGGCGAAGTCCACCTTATTCACTGGAACGAATAAGTGCAGGTGCGGAGCCCTTTCGAAATCCTGCTCGAGGACAGATTCGTGTGAGACACGATGCACCATGGGAATTGCCTTCACGTCGGGACATATTACAAACGCACCATCCACATCTTTCCGCCTTTCAATATTATTATTAATTTGCGCTTCCGGCAGGCGAAGTCCTGTGATCTTTGAGATTCTCCAAATTGAATAAGTTGTGATTTCGTGATCAAAAACAGATTGAAGGGGCCATTCCGAGTATTTTGAATTGCGGAGGAATGCGCCTAGAAATTCCCCAAATGTCTCAATAATCAGATTGTATTCAATAATCCTATTAAAGTCCTCGATGCGCCGCCTATCTTCCAATGTCAGCGCATTTCGATAGTCATCGAGAAGGCGCCATAACGACCCGACGGTTCTTGAATAGCTGTACAGAGTTGCGGGCAGAAAGTTTGTGAGCGTCGCCCAAATGCGATGAACAAAGAAAACCCTGTCTATGCCTAATAGTGGTGGATCAATGTTATAGAATGTCGAAAAAAGATCGGGATGACGCTTTATTCTTTCCATGTCCTCTTCTAGCAGCCCCGTTCCGGCAGAGAAGCTTACCCCATTTGCCATGTCGCCCGTCATGTTTGATAGGACAAGGCGCTCCTTTGATTGAAGCCATAATTCCGTCCCGGGTAGCGCAGTAGGCATATGCAGGTTAACAAAACTATCGCCGACAAGTTTGCAATAGAGGCCAAGCGATAGCGTCTCATCGACGTCTTCAGGCGCTTCTTCGGGAAAACCAACCACGAAAGAGAATATCGGCAGCAAGCCGCCGGAGGTAACCCCTTCAATACGTTCTCTCAGTTTGATCATATTTGTCGTCTTCTTGATGGCCTTCAGCGTCCTCTTGGAGCCAGACTCAATGCCGAAGAGTACGTGATGACAACCCGCTCTTCTCATAAGACTCACAGTTTCTGCATCAAGGAGTTCTATCCGGCAGCGACACTCCCAGGTCACTCCTAGGTCCGCGGCAATCATTTCCTCGCAGAAGCTCTTGACGTAGTTTTTGTCCAAGTCGAAGAGGTCATAGGTCATCAGGAACTGGTTTAACGTTCAGGGCTGCTTCAAAAAGCGAATTTCAAAGATGATGTTCTGCGGAAAACGTA
>NZ_BADL01000189.1 GCF_000333615.1 Ideonella sp. B508-1
ACTGGTCAGCCTGATCGGGGCCAACGGCGCGGGCAAGACCACCACGCTCAAGGCCATCACCGGGCTGCAGCCGGTGGCCGCGGGCGACATCGAATTCCTGGGCAAGAGCATCAAGGGCCAGGGCGCCTGGGACCTGGCGCGCCAGGGCCTGGTGATGATCCCCGAAGGGCGGGGCACCTTCACGCGCATGACCATCGTGGAGAACCTGCAGATGGGCGCCTATGTGCGCCAGGACGACGAGGTCGAGGCCGACATCGAGAAGGTCTTCGGCATCTTCCCGCGCTTGAAGGAGCGGGCCCACCAACTGGCCGGCACGATGAGCGGCGGTGAGCAGCAGATGCTGGCCATGGGCCGGGCGCTGATGGCGCGGCCCAAGGTGCTGCTGCTCGACGAGCCGAGCATGGGCCTGTCCCCGATCATGGTGGACAAGATCTTCGAGGTGGTGCAGACCATCCACGCGCAGGGCACGACGATGCTGCTGGTCGAGCAGAACGCCAGCCGGGCGCTGGCCCTGGCCGACCGGGGCTATGTGCTGGACTCCGGCGAGGTCAGCATGACCGGCCCGGCCCAGGACCTGCTGAGCGACCCCAAGGTGCGGGCTGCTTATCTGGGGGAGTGACGCCGGCGGGTGATCAAGGGCTGATCAGCCCCAGCACGGCCCGGGCCCGCAGCCGGTCCTCGGGCGCAAAGCGGCTCTCGATCAGCTGGTCGATGGCCTGCTGACGCTGCAAGGCCGACAACTCGGCCGCCCCCTGCAGCCGGGTCAGCGCCCGCCGGGTGGCCTGGATATTTTCGGCCCAGGCCGCCTGGGCCTGGTCCAGGGCCTGCAGCCGCGCGGCGGCCTCCGGCCCCAGCGTGGCCTCGCGTTGACGTTGCAGCGCGGTGAGATCCTCGCCCGGCTGCGGGGCATGGGCGGCGGCGGGCAGGGCGGTGCCAGCCTGTTCCCCCGTGGACGCCTGGGATGGGGTGTTGCTCAGGCGGGCCTGCAGGGCCGCCTCCTCGTCGCCATAGAAAGCCTCGGCCCAATCGTTGCCCAGCACCAGCCGACGCTGGCGCGCACGCTCCTGCAGGGCCAGGGTCAGGCTGTCGGCCGAGGGCGGGCCGGCCGTGCCCGTGGGCGCGAGCTGGCGTTGCAGCTGCAGGTAGCGCTCCCACACCGCCATCACCTGGGCGGTGCCGTCGTCGCTGCCCAGTTCGGCACGGGCCTGTTGCTGCAGCAGGGCGCCCAGCTCTTCGATGGTGGCCTCGCCCAGGGTGCTCAGCAACTGGTCGAAGCGCCGCCGCACCGCGCGGTCCGGCAGCAGCCGACCCTGGGCATCCAGCCGGAAGCCGCCATCGGGCTGCACGCCGCGCAGCGACCCCCGCTCGAACAGGGCCTGCCGCACCTGGGCCACGCTGCGCTGGGTGCGTGTCGGGTCCGGCCGCAGGGCGGCCGCGGCATCCAGGGGCGCCGGCCGGGCCCCGACGGTCGTGGCCTCCTGGGCGGCTGCGGGGCTGAGCCGCACGGCGCCCCGGGCCCCGGGGGCCTGCGCAGCGCAGGCCCACCACAGCCC
>NZ_BADL01000188.1 GCF_000333615.1 Ideonella sp. B508-1
CGCCGGCTCGCGCAGGCCGAAGACCGCGATGACCATGGCCAGCATCAGCACATTGAGCAGGTCCAGCGCCGGCCGCAGCAGGAAGGCGTTGGCCCGCAACTCGACCCGCCGCGAGGCGTAGTGCGCCTGGTTGACCTGCGCGTAGCGGGCCTCGTAGCGCGGCGCCGCCCCGCTGGCCTGCAGCACCGCCATGCCGGCGATGGATTCGGCGGCCTGGGCGTTCAGGCTGCTGCGCAGCTCCCGGGTGCGGGCGACAGCCGGGGCGGAAATGCGCTGGTAGACGTAGACGATGGCGAAGACCGCCGGCACCAGCGTGGCCACGATCAGCATCAGGCGCCAGTCCAGCAGGGTCATGGTCACCAGCACGCTGGCCAGCATGATGAGCGCGTCCAGCATCACGAACAGCACCTGCACATAGAGCTGCTTGACCGCCTCGGTGTCGTTGGTCACGCGGCTGACCAACTGGCCGGTGATGGCCGTGTCGAAGAAGGCCATGGGCAGGCGCAGCACATGGCCATAGACCGCCTCGCGGATGCGCTGCACCGAGCGCATGGCCACGCCCGCCAGGCGGCTGAGCTGGCCGTAGCGCAGCAGGCTGGCGGTGCAGCCGGCCACCAGGGCGCCCAGCAGCAGACCCAGCATCGCGGGCAGCCCGGGCTGGTGGGGCACCAGGTGGCGGTCGATGAGGGCCTTGCCCAGCACCGGCCCCAGCGCGTCCAGCGCCGCGGCCAGCAGCAGCCACAGCAGGCCCCAGCCGATGGGCCGGGCTTCGGGACGCGCGGCCTGCCAGAGCAGGGCGGCGGCCTTGCGGGCCACGCCGTCCTGGAAGGGCGATGCCGGGGCGGTGTCAGGCTTGGCCAAGCGAGGTCTCCAGTTGCTGGATGCGCCATTGGTGGGCGTACCAGCCCGCCTGCACGCCCTTGGCCAGCAGGGCCTCGTGCGTGCCCAGCTCGACGAGTTGGCCCTGGCGCAGCACGGCGATGGCGTCGGCATCCATGACCGCCGAGAGCCGGTGGCTGACCACGATCACCGTGCGGCCGCGGCGCTGCGCCCGCAGGTGTTGCAGGATGCGGTGCTCCGTGTCGGTGTCCACCGCCGAGAGGGCGTCGTCCAGCAGCAGCAGCGGGGCGTCGGCCAGCAGGGCGCGGGCAATGGCCACCCGCTGCCGCTGGCCGCCCGACAGGGTGACGCCGCGTTCGCCCACCGGCGTCGCATAGCCCTGGGGCAGGCGCTCGATGTCCTCGTGCACCGCGGCCAGCCGCGCGGCCGCCTCGATCTCGGCCGGGTTGGCCTCGGGCCGGCCCAGGGCGATGTTCTCCGCCACGCTGGCCGAAAAGAGGTTGGGCTCCTGCGGGACCCAGGCGATGCCGGCCCGCAAGGCTTCCAGCGTGTAGTCGGCCAGCGCCACGCCCCCCCACCGGATCTGTCCCGACTGGGGCGTCCATTGGCGCAGCAGCAGGCGGATCAGCGTGCTCTTGCCGGCGCCGGTGGGGCCAACCAGGCCCAGGGTGCTGCCCTGGGGAATGTCCAGATCCAGCGCCGACAGGGCCGCGCGGGTGCTGCCGGGGTAATGCAGGCTCACGCCCCGCAGCTGCAGGCCACCGGCCTGCACGGGCGCCACCGTGCCGTCGTCGTCGATGGCCAGGGGTTCTTCCAGCACCGTGCTCAGCCGGCCCCAGGCGGCACGGCCGCGCTCCCACAAGGCCAGCACCCAGCCGGCGGCGAACATCGGCCACACCAGCTGACCCAGGTACAGGCCGAAGCTGGTGAGCTGGCCAATGCTCAACGCCCCCTGCCAGACCAGCCAGCCGCCCAGGCCCAGCGAGAGCGCACTGGCCACCGCCAGGGTGATGCCCACGGCCGGTTCGTAGCGGGCTTCCCAGCGCTGCGACAGCGTGCTGGCGTCCGCCGCCGCGCCGGCCAGCTGGGCAAAGCGAGCGCTGCTGCGGGCTTCCAGGCCCAGCGCGCGCAGGGTGCGCACGCCGGACAGGGTTTCCTGCACGTGGTCGTTCAGGGCGCCGAAGCGCTCCAGCGCCAGGCGCGAGGCATCGTGCACGCGGGTGGAGATCCACCAGAAGGCGGTGGCCATGAAGGGAAAGGGCAGCAGGGCCACCGCGGCCAGACGCCAGTCCACCGCCAGGGCCATGGTGCCGACCACCATCACCAGGGTCAGCGTGCCGTCGAAGCCGGCCAGCACCGCCTCGCCCGAGGCCATCTCCACCGCGTCCACGTCGTTGGTGGCCAGGGCCATCAGGTCGCCGGTGCGCCGCGTCTGGAAGAAGCGCGGCCCCTGCAGGGCCAGACGCTCGTACAGCCGCGCGCGCAGCTCCACCCCCATCTGGTAGGCCGCGCCGAAGAGCTGAAGCCGCCACGCCACACGCAGGCCGTAGATCACCACGCCGGCCAGCAGCAGGCGCCCGAGCTCCCAGACCAGGGTGGGGCGGTCGAGCCGGTGCTGCACCAGGGCGTCCACCAGGTGGCCGATCTGGCGCGGCAGCCAGACCGTCAGCAGGGCGATCCCGAACAGCGTCAGGCCGGCGCTGGCATAGGCCCAGGCATGGCGGCGGACGAAGGTGAGGATCAGGCGGGCGAGCGACATGGGTGGAGCCGGCCATTCTAGGCAGGGCGCGCGACAATCGGCCCTGGGGCAGGTCGGTCCTCCCCACCTTGCAGCCACCCGAATGAGGACGAGCCGTGCCGGTACGCGAGATCTTGAAGATGGGCGATGCCCGATTGCTGCGGGTCGCCCAGCCCGTGTCGGCCTTCGGCACGCTCGAATTGCAGGCCCTGATCGCCGACATGCGTGACACCATGGCCGCGGCCGGTGGCGTGGGCCTGGCGGCCCCCCAGATCGGCATCGATCTGCAGCTGGTCATCTTCGGTTTCGAGCGCAGCGAGCGTTATCCGGATGCCGCGCCGGTGCCCCACACCGTGCTGCTCAACCCGGTGATCACCCCGGACGAGGCCGCGGGCGAGGAAGACGGTTGGGAAGGCTGCCTGTCGGTGCCCGGGCTGAGGGGGCAGGTGCCGCGCTGGAAGCGCATCCGCTACCAGGGGGTGGATCCGCAGGGCCAGGCCATCGACCGCTGGGCCGAGGGCTTCCATGCCCGGGTGGTGCAGCACGAGTGCGACCACCTGATCGGCCGCCTCTACCCGACGCGCATGCGCGATCTGCGTCAGCTCGGCTTCACCAGCGTGCTGTTTCCCGACCTGGACCCGGCTTCGGACGACTGAGTAACCGTCTTCCGAGTCAAGCGCCGTGAAGCGAGTTGTCCCAAGGTTTGTTGGTGCGGACCATGGCATTGAGCGTGGTCAGCAGCTTGCGCATGCAGGCCACCAAGGCGACCTTGGGCAGCTTGCCGGCGGCGATCAGGCGCTCGTAGAAGGCCTTGACGACGGGGTTGCGACGGCTGGCGGTGAGCGCAGCCATGTACAGCACTCGGCGGACATCGAAACGGCCGCCCTGGATGCGTCGTCGCCCCTTGCTGGAGCCGGAGTCATTGGCCATCGGCGCAATGCCCACCAAGGCGGCGATTTCGCGTCGGTTGAGCCGCCCCAGTTCAGGCAACTCGGCGATGAGCGTGGCGCTGGCGACCGGGCCAATTCCGCTGGCCGACTGCAGCAGTTGGTCGAGCTCGGCGAAGTGCTCGCGCACATGGCTGACCATCTGTGCCTCGATCTCGTCGAGCTGCGCCTTGATGGCCGCCACGATGGCCTCGATGCTGGGGTGCAGACCCTTGGGCGTGATCTGCAGGCGCTGCCGCTCGCTCAGCAGCATGGCCAGCAACTGGCGCCGGCGAGTGACGAGCGCAGCCAGCCACTGCTGCTGGGGGTCGGCCAGTGGGCGCAGAAAGCGGGCGAGGTCTTCGCGACGCAACAGCACCGCGGCGAACTCCGCCAGCATGCGAGCATCCACCCTGTCGGTCTTGGCCAGGCGACCCATCGACTTGGCGAAGTCGCGCGCCTGGCGCGGGTTGACCACCGCCACAGGCAGGCCAGCGGCCTGCAGCGCGCAGGCCAGCTCCGTCTCGTAGCCGCCAGTGGCCTCCATCACCACCAGTGCCACGTCCAGCGGCCTCAGGGCTGCCGTCAACGCCGAGTGGCCCTCGGCCTGGTTGTCGAACCGCTGGGCATCGAACTTGGCGCCCAGCACCGAGACATCGACATGCGCCTTGGCCACGTCGATGCCCACCACCACTGAGGAAGCAGACATGGTCTTCGGATCCCTTGCTTGTGCATGCGCGCTCGGACAAGCCAGCGCGCGTAACCGTTCGGGCTTCAGGAAGACCAGCACGGCGGCCGTGCGTTCTGTACTCAGTCACGGGCTCGAACACCCAAGCGCCTACCAAACTGCACGGGCCGGTCTGGTCGTCTCAACGACGATCAGACTCTACCGCGCTGGTCTGGCCTGAACATACAAGCCGAAAGGACGGACCATGCCGCAGCAGCGCACGCCTGAAGACCGCGACACTTCCCTGTCCCCGAAGGACTCGCACTTCGGCATCAAACGCTCCTCGCTGAGCCAGCTCTGGGAAGTGCGGCTGTACCGCCGTGGCGTGACCCACCGGCGGTGTTTCAGCGCAGCGCGCTATGGCGACATGGATCAGGCGCTGGCGGCGGCCCAGGCCTGGCGGGATGCCCGTCTGGCCGAGCTGGCGCCGTTCACCAAACAGGAACTGTGCATGCGCCAGCGGGGCAACAACACCTCGGGCACACCGGGCGTGACACTGATGACGGTCCGCCGCAAGCGAGCCGATGGCCACCTGGCCGAGGAGCAGCACTGGGTGGCCCGGCTGGAGCGGCAGGGGCAGCGCAGGCAGGCCAAGCGGTTTTCCGTGGCCAGGTACGGGTATGAGCGGGCCTATGAACTGGCGGTGCAGGCCCGTCTTGGCCATGGTGGCCACGGTCACGGGCCTGCGGCTGTGCCAGACACCGGAGCAGCTCAAGCCCGCCTGCGACGCACGGCTGACGGTCCAGGAGCAACCGCTGCCCACCCGGCCCCGGGGCGGGCGCGGGGTGCGGCCGGAATGAGACGGTCTTCGGTCTCCGCCTTGTCGAGACCTCACCGCCGCCCGGCAGGGTCTCCAGAGAGGCAACGAAACAGACCATGGATGCTCTCTGTCGTTCGCACCGCAGACGCCTGAGGGTTCCGGCGGGCATCCATCTTGCGGACAATCGGGGCTCCGATGCCCCGAGCCGCCCGCCCCATGTCGCTGTCCGTCTCCCAATTCGTCCTGCGCGCCAAGCAGCTGGACATCGACGCCGTGCGGCACCTGGCCACGCGGGTGGAGCTGGTCACCGTCATCGGCCAGCTGATCCACGCCCTGCAGCGCGAACGTGGGGCCAGCAGCATCTTCCTGGCCTCGCACGGTCTGCAGTTCAACGAGCAGCACCGCACGGCCCAGCAGCAGGCCGCCCCGCTGGAGCTGCAGCTGCGCGCGCTGTTCGAGGCCCAGCTCGACCCCGCACAGGGCGCCACCGCGCGCCTGCTGTCCCTGATGGCCTGGGTGCTGCTGGACCTGGACGCGCTGCACGACCTGCGCCTGCAAATCGAGCGCTGCCAGCCCAGCGCGC
>NZ_BADL01000187.1 GCF_000333615.1 Ideonella sp. B508-1
CGGGAACAGCTCGGCCTTCACCACCGCGTTGATCGAGGTGTAGCCCGAGACGATCAGCCAGGCGCAGGCGATCAGCGCAAAGGCTTCCCAGGGGCCCTGGGCGTGCTGGATGGCGGTCATCAGCGGCACGGTCAGCAGGGTGCCCAGCAGGGCAAAGCCCACCAGCAGCGGCCGGCGGCCGATCTTGTCCGACAGCATGCCGTACAGCGGCTGCAGCAGCAGCGCGAAGACCAGGCTGGCGGCCGAGACGGCGGTGGTCTGGGTGTCGGTCAGGCCCACCGACAGCTTCAGGAACTTCTGCATGTAGGTGGTGTAGACGTAGAAGGCCAGCGTGCCGCCCATGGTCAGGCCGACCACGATGGCGCATTCCCGCGGGTACTGCATCAGCTGGCGCAGGCCGCCCATCTTCTGGCCACCCGAGCGGGCCTTGGCCTTCTCGAAGGACGCCGTCTCCGGCAGGTCGCGCCGCATCCACAGCGCGGTCAGGGCCAGGCCGGCGCCGACGAAGAAGGGGATGCGCCAGCCCCAGGCCTTCAGTTCCTCGGGCGTGAGCAGCAGATGCTGCAGCACCAGCAGCAGCACCAGGGCGGTGAGCTGGCCGCCGATCAGCGTGACGTACTGGAAGCTGGCGTAGAAGCCGCGGTGCTTGGAGGTGGCCATCTCCGACAGGTAGGTGGCGCTGGAGCCGTACTCGCCGCCCAGGCTCAGGCCCTGCAGCAGGCGGGCCAGCAGCAGCAGCGCTGGCGCCAGGGCGCCCACGCTGGCATAGGTGGGCGCGCAGGCGATCAGCAGCGAGCCGCCGCACATCAGCAGCACCGAGGCCATCAGCGCGGTGCGCCGGCCCAGATGGTCACCGATGTAGCCGAACAGCAGGCCGCCGATGGGGCGCACGAAGAAGCCCAGTGCGAAGATGCCCGCGGTGGACAGCATCTGCGCGGTCGGGTCCTCCTTGGGGAAGAAGGACGAGGCGAAGTACAGCGCGAAGGCGGAGTAGGCGTAGAAGTCGTACCACTCGACCAGGTTGCCGATGGAGCCGACGATGATGGCCTTCAGGCGCTTCAGGGAAATGGCCTCGTCGGCCGCGGCTGCGGCCGGTGCCGCCGGCACGGAGCCGGCGTTCAGGGTGGTGGCGGGGGGCATGGGTTTGTCTCCTCGGTACGGCGAATGCACGTCCGCCCCTGCGGCCGTGCCTGAGGTGGAGTGTGTCGATCCGGTGGTGTCGGGGCATCCGCAAGCGCGCCCGGAGGGATCTGCGTAGATTTACGGAGGAGGGCGCCTGCCACCGCCCATCTGCCAAGATGCGGGGTGACCATGTCCGCCACCGTGTCTTCGGCCCCTGTTCCTGCCGTGTCCCGCCTGCGCCGCTGGGGGCGTTGGGGCCTGCTGCTGGTGCTGGCGGCCGTGCCGGTGTGGTGGGCCGGATGGTGGGCCGAGCGGCACGAGACGGACCAGCGCCTGGCCGCCCTGCATTCCGCGCAGGAGCTGCATGCCCTGGGCCTGCGCGGCGTGATCGGCAAGTACAGCTACCTGCCGGCCGTGGTGGGCCGGCAGCCGGCCGTGCGGGCCCTGCTGGCCGCGCCGGACGATGCCGGGCTGCGCGCGCGGGTGAACGAGGATCTGGCCGAGATCGGCCGCCGTGCCGATGCGCTGGCCGTCTATGTGATGGACCCGGCCGGCAATGCGCTGGCGGCCAGCAACGCCGCACCCGGAGAG
>NZ_BADL01000186.1 GCF_000333615.1 Ideonella sp. B508-1
GGCCAGGGCTTCTCCGAGGCCGAGATCGGCCTGCACGCCGGCCTGGCCGACACCGCGCTGATGATGGCGGTGGATCCCTCGCTGGTGCGTGTCGACCGTTTGCGTGCTGCCGGCGTTGACCATGGTGCGGACGGGGTGCGTGGCCAGCCGGCCCGCGCCACTTCTGCGCTGGGTCAGCCCGGCATCCGCCACATCATCGACACTTCGGTGGCGGCGCTGCGTGCGCAGCTGCCAACGCCTTCTCATTGACCGCTTGCTCGGTTTCCATACCCAGGACTTTCTCTTGACCTCCTCGATCGTCTCCACACGCCGCCTGGGCTGGGCGGGCGCACTGATCGGTGCCGCCGCCGCCGTGGCCGCCCTGTACGCCCATGCCGCCGCGCCCGCGACCGCATCTTCTGCCACGCCCGCGTCCGCGCAGGCTTCCGTGGCGCTGCCCGGCATGCCCCGGGTGGTGAACCCGGCCAACCTCTACAGCGAGACCTCTGCCGGCCACCTCAGCCCGGTGGTGCAGGGCGATCTGCAGCGGGTCTACGTGCCCAATCTGCGGGGCAACAGCGTGTCGGTGATCGACCCGGCCACGCTCAAGGTGGTGGACACCTTCAAGGTGGGCCGCGGGCCGCAGCACATCGTGCCGTCCTGGGATCTGCGCACCCTCTGGGTGGCCAACAACGCCGAGCGGCGCACCGACGGCAGCCTCACCCCCATCGATCCGCGCACCGGCAAGCCGGGTGAATCGGTGGAGGTGGACGACCCCTACAACCTGTACTTCACGCCCGATGGCAAGTCCGCCATCGTCGTGGCCGAGGCCCGGCATCGCCTGGACTTCCGCGACCCCAAGACCCTGGCGATGCAGTACAGCATCGACGTGCCGCAGTGCGGCGGCATCAACCACGCCGATTTCTCCATGGACGGGCGTGAGGCCCTGTTCACCTGCGAATTCCAGGGCAGCGTGGCCCGCATCGACCTGGTCAACCGCCAGGTGCTGGGCTACCTCAAGCTGAAGATGCCCTCCACCCGCTTCAAGGCCGCCGGCCCGGTGGACAACGGCCCGCCGGGCAGCGAGGTCTGCTCGGCCCAGAAGGGCATGCCGCAGGACATCCGCATCTCGCCCAACGGCAAGCGCTACTACGTGGCCGACATGGAGGCCGATGGCGTGCACGTGATCGACGCCGCCTCCTTCACCGAGATCGGCTTCATCGCCACCGGCGTGGCGGCCCACGGCCTGTACCCCAGCCGAGACGGTAGCAAGCTCTACGTGGCCAACCGCGGCTCGCACCAGATCCACGGCAAGCCCCGGGGCGCGGGCAGCGTCACCGTCATCGACTTTGCCAGCGAGAAGATCGTCGCCCAGTGGCCCATTCCCGGCGGCGGCAGCCCCGACATGGGCAATGTCAGCGCCGACGGCCAGTGGCTGTGGCTGTCGGGCCGCTTCGACGATGTGGTCTACCGCATCAACACCACCAGCGGCGCGGTGGACAAGATCAAGGTCGGCCAGGAGCCGCATGGCCTGACCGTGTGGCCGCAGCCGGGCCGCTATTCGCTGGGCCACACCGGCAACCTGCGCTGAGCCGTCGCGACACGACACGACATGCAAAAAGGCCCGGCACCGCAAGGTGCCGGGCCTTTGTCATTCAGGCCGGCGTGTCAGGCCTTCTGCTCGGCGTCGATCTGCGAGTTCTTCTTCGTGTCGCGCATCAGCAGGTTGACCAGCAGGGTGCAGCCGATCACCGCGGTGGCGTACCAGTAGAAGCCCGATTCGTGGCCGCCCTGCTTGAACCACAGGGCGATGTACTCGGCCGTGCCGCCGAACACCGAGACCGCGAAGGCATAGGGCACGCCCACGCCGGTGGCGCGGATGGCCGCCGGGAACAGCTCGGCCTCACCACCGCG
>NZ_BADL01000185.1 GCF_000333615.1 Ideonella sp. B508-1
GGCGCTGGTGCTGATCGACCCTGCCTGGCTCGACAGCCCCGAATGCCATCCCCGCCACGTCGTTTATCTGCTGGCCTGCCTGGCGCCGCTGCGCGAGGCCCTGGCCGCCCGTGGCCTGCCGCTGCTGGTGCGGGTGGGCGAGGCGGTGCCGGTGCTGGAGGCGCTGCGCCGCACGCAGGGCCTGAGCCACCTGCTCAGCCACGAGGAGACCGGGCCCGGCTGGAGCTACACCCGTGACAAGGCGGTGGCCGCCTGGTGCCGGGCCCAGGGCGTGGCCTGGCTGGAATGGCCGCAGACTGGCGTGGTGCGGCGGCTGCGCAGCCGCAGCGGCTGGGCCGCGCAGTGGGCGCGCCGCATGCAGGCGCCGCCGCTGCCGCGTCCGGCCGGCTGGGCCGGCGTGCCCGGGCTGGCGCCCGAACCCCTGCCGACCCTGGCCGAGCTGGGTCTGTCCGGCCCGGTGCCCGCGCTGCCGCCGGCGGGCGAGGCCGCGGCCTGGGCCGGCCTGGGCAGCTTTCTGCAGGGGCGGGCCGCCGGCTACCGGCGCGCCCTGTCCAGCCCGCTGAGCGCCGAGACCGGTTGCAGCCGCCTGAGCGAGCACCTGGCCTTCGGCACGGTGTCGATGCGCTGCGTCTTCCAGGCCACCGAGCGGGCGCGCCTGGCCACCGCCGATGCCGCGCTGGCCCGTGACCTGACGTCCTTCGGTGCCCGGCTGCGCTGGCACTGCCACTTCATGCAGAAGCTGGAGGACGAGCCGGCGGTGGAGTGGCGCAACTTCTCCCGCGCCCACGACGGCCTGCGGCCCGGCGACGCCGGCTGCGAGGCGCCCTGGCGCCAGGACCTGTTCGAGGCCTGGTGCGAGGGCCGCACCGGCTACCCCATGGTGGACGCCTGCATGCGCCAGCTGCGCGCCACCGGCTGGCTGAACTTCCGCATGCGGGCGATGCTGGTGAGCTTCGCGGCCTACCACCTGTGGCTGCACTGGCGCGCGCCGGGCCTGTTCCTGGCCCGCCAGTTCCTGGACTTCGAGCCGGGCATCCACTGGAGCCAGATGCAGATGCAGTCGGGCACCACCGGCATCAACACCCTGCGCATCTACTCGCCGGCCAAGCAGGCCGCCGAGCACGACCCCGAGGGCCGCTACCGGCGGCGCTGGCTGCCCGAGTGGGGCACGCCGGCCTACCCGGCCCCGGTGGTGGACGAGGCTGCGGCGCTGACCCGGGCCAAGACGGTGCTCTACGGGCTGCGTCAGCAGGCGGACGTGCGGGCCGAGGCCCAGGCCATCCAACATCGCCATGGCTCGCGCCGCTCGGGCTTGCCGCCCATCGGCCGTCGTCGCCGTCCAACCCCTGCCGCCGCCGCGGAGGCCGAGGCCCAGCTGAGCCTGTGGTGAGGCCGGCCGCATGAGAACATCGCGGCCGATGACGGCGGCGATCGGTTCTGTGTCGGTTCCTGCACGCGCCCAGTCCCCTCGGGTGCTGGCGCGCATTGCGCTGATGGTGCTGGCCGTGGCCGGCGAACGTGGCCTGGCCGCACCGGTCCTGCTGGCCCGCGCGGGCCTGGCCGAGGATGCCCCGGTCGCCTGGGCCCGACCGGACGCCACCCTGCCGCTGGCCGACGAGACGCGGTTGTGGCTGGCGGCGGTCGAGGCCCTGGGCGACCCAGGCCTGGGCCTGCGGGCGGCCCGGCAGATCCGCGCCGGGCAGTTCGATGTGCTGGACTACGCGGTGCGCACCGCGCCCACGCTGCGCGAGGCCCTGCAGCGGCTGGCCCGCTACAACGCGCTCGTCCACGATGTGGCCCAGTTCGATCTGCAGCCCCAGGGCCAGACCTTGCGGGTGGTGCATGGTTTCATTCCGGGCATGGGCCAGCCCTGTGCCCCGGCCAGCGAGTTCACCTTGGGCTCGCTGGTGGTGGTGGCCGGCCAGTTGGCGGGCTCGCCGGTGTGGCCGCTGGCGGTGCAATTCGCCCATCCCGCGCCGGCCGATGTGTCGCTGCACCGGGCCGTGTTCGGCCAGTTGCCCGCGTTCGGCGCGGCGGTGTCGGCGCTGGTGTTCGACACCGCGGTGCTCGACCGCGCCCTGCCCGGCGCCGATCCGGGGCTCTCACGCATCGTCACCGCCCATGCGGAGCAGTTGCTGGCCCAGCGGCCGGCCGCGGATCTGCCACTGGCGGCGCAGGTCTCCCGGCAGATGGCCGAGCGCCTGGCCCAGGGGACGCCCACGCTGGCCGAGGTGGCGGCCGCATTGCACCTGAGCGAGCGCAGCCTGCAGCGCAAGCTGGCCCAGGCGCAGACCTGTTTTGCCGACCTGTTGGAACAGCTGCGCCGCGAACTGGCCCTGCGCTATGTGGCCGATCCCCGTCTGGCGCTGGGCGAGGTGGCCTACCTGCTGGGCTTTGCCGAGCCCAGCCCCTTCCACCGGGCCTTCAGGCGTTGGACGGGTTGTACGCCGGCCGAGGCCCGGCGCCGTGCACTGGGCTGAGCGGCACCGGGGCCACGCGTCTCAGGAAGTCGATCACCGCCGGGGCCACCTCGTCGGGGCTGTCCAGGTGCGGGTAATGGCCGGCACCGTCCACCAGCAGCAGTTCGGCCTTCAGGGCGTCGCGGAGCCAGCGGGCCTCGGCGGGCGGGTCTGCAAAGTCCGGGTCCCGACTGCCCATGACCACCAGGGCCGGCAGGCGGCTGTGGGGCAGCAGGGCCTCGGTGTCGGCCTTGGACAGGCTCGCCATCTGGCGCAGGGCGTCCATGCGGCCGGGCTCGCGCAGATTGGCGGCCAGCGCGGCCCGGGCCTCGGCCTGGTCGGCCGGCCGGCGCTGCGGGAACAGGCGGTCCCAGAAGCTCATCCAGAAGGCCACCCGCCAGGGGCCCGCAAAGCCCAGGCGCACCAGGACGCGCATCGCCCAAGGCATGGGCTGGTCGCGCACGATGGGGCCCAGCAGCACCGCAGCGCGCACCCGATCGGGCGCTTCGTGCGCGGCCCAGAGCGCCGAGCCCGCTGCGAAGGAGTTGCCCAGCACCACGGCCGGGCCGGCCTGCAGATGGGTGACCAGGGCTTGGACGTCCCGGCCCACCGCCCGGGCAGAGAGGTCGGTCCAGCGGGCGTCGGTGTCGCCGAAACCCCGCACATCCAGGGTCACGACACGGTAGCCCGCCGCCTGCAAGGGCGCGCGCAGCCGCCGGTATTCCCGCCGCAGGTCGCCCATGCCGGGCAGGCCGATCACCAGGGGCCCCGGGCCGCCCGTGTCGTCATAGGCGATCTGGCCGCCTTCGACGGCGAGGTGGTGGGTGGCGGGCTGGGGCAGGCTCATCGGGGGGGAGGGCATGCTGCCATGGTGCAGGGCACCGCAGCGGTTGGCGATGACCGGCGGCGCCAGAGCATGGACCGCGGGCGCCAGCCGGCCGGCAGGGCGTGCAGGCCCAGGGCCATGGCGACCAGGGCCGTGCCCAGCAGTTCCTCGGTTTGGGGCGGGTGCCCCTGCAGGGCCTTCATCACCATCGCCGACACCGGCACCACGTTCAGGAACAACATGCCGACCGTCGGCCCCAGGCGCCGCACGCCGATGTTGAAGGCCAGCACCGCCACCACGCTGGGCACCAGGGCGATGTAAAGCAGGCCCTGCGACAGGCTGACGAGCGTGGCGGGGGTGGGCAGGGCGCACAGGCCCACTGCGGTGAGGCCCAGGGCGATGGCCAGCATCCAGGGCAGGGCGGCCAGCGCGGTCAGGGTGGTGAAGGCCAGCGGACTGAGCTGGGTGAAGGCGGCGGCGCCCCGGGTGTAGGCCACCCAGCCCAGGGTGGCGACCAGGGTGATGGCGTCGCCCCAGAGGGCGTGGTTGCCGGCATGGCCCGGCGCCGCCGGGTGCCAGAGCCCCGCCACGGTCGCCACGCCGACCAGGGCCAGCCCGGCCCCCAGCAGGGCCCGGCCCGAGGGGCGCTGGCCGTCCAGCCACCAGCGCAGGCCCAGCGCGGTGAAGGGCATGGTGGCGATGATGACGGAGCTGTGCGAGGGTTGGGACAGGCGCAGGCCGTAGAAGCACAGGCTGCTGAACAGGCCGTAGCCGCCCAGGCCCAGCAGGGACAGGCGCAGGCGGTGGCGGCGCAGCTGAGACCAGGGCGCCTGGCCGTGACGGTGCGCCAGCCAGGCCAGCGGCAGGCAGGCCAGGGCATAGCGCAGGATGGTGAACCAGACCGGGTCCAGCTGGGCCACCATCGGCTTGGCGACCAGGAACATGCTGCCCCAGGCGGTGGTGGCCAGCAGCAGCGCGACCACGGCCCAGGGGGCTGAAACGGGGTTCATGGCGAGTCCTTCGGGCGGGATTGGAAAGGGCGCCAGTCTGGTGGCCGGCCCGGGCCAGGGTCCATTCGTTTCGGTGGAGCAGGGCCTTCGGAAAATCAAGACACGCGCCCGCGGTGGCCCGCGGAGAATCGCCGCCCATGGAGATCTACCAGCTCAAGACCTTCGTGGCGGTGGCGACCGAGGGCAACCTGACCCGCGCGGCCGAACGGGTCTTCACCAGCGCACCAGCGGTCAGTGCGCAGCTCAAGGCCCTGGAAGAAGAGCTGGGCGTGCGCCTGTTCGACCGCACCCCGCGCGGTATGTCGCTCACCTTGGCGGGTCAGCGTTTGCTGACAGATGCGCAGCGCACCCTGGCCGCCGCACAGGCGATGCAGGTGGCGGCCGCGCAGATCCGCGGGCAGGTGCGCGGGGTGGTGCGCATGGGCACGGTCAGCGACCCGGTGGCGCTGCGCCTGGGTGAGGTCTTCGTCCGCCTGGCCGAGGCGCATCCCCAGGTGGCGCTGCAGCTGCGCCAGGGCATTTCCATGAACGCCATCCAGGCGGTGCGCCGGGGCGAATTGGACTGCGCCTGGGTCCTCAGCGAGCACGAGCAGTTGGAGGGGTTGGACATCCTTCGCTTACAACCTTGTCAGGTTGTTGCAGCGTTGCCACAGCGGATGGCCGATTCAGGCATGCCTGACAGCTTGGCAGCCCTGGCGGGCCTGCCCTGGGTGGCCACGCCACCCGAGTGCGGCCTGCGGGTGCAGCTCGAACGCCTGTTCGCCGCCGCGGGGGCCAGCGTGCCCGGTGGGCTGATGGCCGACAGCGAGGGGGCTCTGCGCAGCATGGTGGTCAGCGGACTGGGCGTGGGGCTGATGCGCCGCGACCAGGCCCAGGCGGCCGAGCGCGAGGGCCATGTCCGCATCTACCCCGGCTGGGAGGGGCAGACCTGGCTGTGCTGGGTCAGCTCACCCGAGGCGCTGACCATTCCGGCGGTGGCGGCGGTGCGTGACACCGTGGCCGCGCTGTGGGGCAGCGACGGGCAACCCTGAACACCCCGCGGTCCGGGGGAGTTGCCGAGCCTGCCGGTGGCGAGGCCGGGCAGGGTATTGCATAGGTCCGAATGTGATCTAACGCAAGTCGGCAAAACTTGGCAACTTATTCCGACATGTCAGCCCCGTCAATGGAGCTAACCAGCGCAGCGCCTACAATCTAGGTCAAGTACCAATATTGCGGCACGTCAATCGTCGTCCCATGGCGTCATGCGTCAGATCAATGGGGTGGGCGGTATGCCGCGGGGCCTGCCACATGAACCGGAAGCATCAACCGCGCCAGTCGCTCTGGCGCACGGGTGACGCCTGCGCCGTGCGCGCGGGCGTGGGTGCGCTCGGCCCGGTGGCGGCATGGCCGCCTGGTGCCGAGCCCCCGGCCGGTCCGCCGTCTGGGGGGATGGCATCCGCCTCACCGGGCTGATGTCGGACCGGCGCCTGGTGCGTCAGTCCTGCCTCCCAGCGCCGGATGTTCCCGGCACCGATCATCCTGCCGCCCTGCGGTTTCCGAATCTTCATCAACCATCCAGTCGTATGACGAGTAACTCTAGACCCACCCGCTGGTTGGGCGTCGGCTCAGCCTTGCTGGCCACGCTTCTGTCGGGCTGCAAGGGCGGCATCCTCGACCCGAAAGGGCCGATCGGTGCCGACGAGAAGTCGCTGATCCTGACCGCCACCTTCCTGATGCTGCTGGTGGTGGTGCCGGTCATCCTGATGACCCTGGTGTTCGCCTGGAAGTACCGGGCCAGCAACACGGCCGCCGTCTACACCCCCAAATGGGCCCACTCCACGAAAATTGAAGTGGTGGTCTGGACGATTCCCGTGATCATCGTGATCGGCTTGGCCATCCTGGCCTGGGAGACCACCCACAAGCTGGACCCCTACCGCCCGCTGGATTCGGCCAAGGCGCCGATCAAGGTGGACGTGGTGGCCCTGAACTGGAAGTGGCTGTTCATCTACCCGGACCTGGGCATCGCCACGGTCAACCAGCTGGCCTTCCCCAAGGACACGCCGGTCAACTTCCGCATCACCTCCGATGTGGCGATGAACTCCTTCTTCATCCCGCAGCTGGGCGGCCAGATCTACGCCATGGCCGGCATGGAGACCAAGCTGCACCTGCTGGCCAGCGAGGCCGGCAGCTATGACGGCATGTCCTCCAACTACAGCGGCGCCGGCTTCTCGGGCATGAAGTTCAAGGCCATCGCCACCGAGACCCCCGAGGACTTCCAGGCCTGGGTGGCCAAGGTCAAGGCCCAGGCGAAGCCGCTGGATGCCCAGGCCTACCTGGCCCTGGCCCAGCCGAGCGAGAACAACCCGCCGGCCTACTTCACCGCCGCAGAGCCGCGTCTGTTCGACGCCGTGATGCACAAGTACATGGCAGGCCGCCAGTCGCTGGCCGCCACCGACGACGACCTGAAGCTGGCCGCGCTCACCAAGACGCTGTGCGAGCCGGTGCCGCCCACCAAGGAGTAACGCGATGTCGACGTTTTTGGGCAAGCTGAGCCTGGACGCCGTTCCCCTGCACGAGCCCATCATCATGGGCACGTTGACCGGGGCCGGCCTGCTGGGACTGGTGATCGTCGCCCTGATCACCAAGTACGGCAAGTGGGGCTACCTGTGGCGTGAGTGGCTCACCTCGGTGGACCACAAGAAGATCGGTGTGATGTACATCGTCGTCGCCATGGTGATGCTGCTGCGCGGCTTCGCCGACGCCGCGATGATGCGCGGCCAACTGGCCATGGCCACCGGGGGCAACCTCGGCATCTTCCCGCCGGAACACTACGACCAGATCTTCACCGCCCACGGCGTGATCATGATCATCTTCATGGCCATGCCGTTCATGACGGGCCTGATGAACATCGTGGTGCCGCTGCAGATCGGCGCGCGTGACGTGGCCTTCCCCTTCCTGAACTCGCTGTCCTTCTGGCTGCTGGTGGCGGGCGCGGCGCTGGTGAACCTGTCGCTGGGCGTGGGCAACTTCGCCCGCACCGGCTGGGTGGCCTATCCGCCGCTGGCCGAGCTGGGCTTCAGCCCGGACGTGGGGGTGGACTACTACACCTGGGCCCTGCAGATCTCCGGCATCGGCACCACGCTGACCGCGGTCAACTTCCTGGTGACCGTGTGGAAGATGCGTGCCCCCGGCATGAAGCTCATGCAGATGCCGATCTTCACCTGGACCTGCACCTGGGCCAACGTGCTGATCGTCGCCTCCTTCCCGATCCTGACCGGCGCCCTGGCCATGCTGAGCCTGGACCGCTACCTGGGCTTCCACTTCTTCACCGCGGATGCCGGCGGCAACGCGATGATGTACCTGAACCTGTTCTGGGCCTGGGGTCACCCTGAGGTGTACATCCTGGTCCTGCCGGCGTTCGGCATCTTCTCGGAAGTGGTCTCCACCTTCACCGGCAAGCGCCTGTTCGGCCACACCTCGATGATCATCGCCTCCGGCGTGATCTCGGTGCTGGGCTTCATGGTCTGGCTGCACCACTTCTTCACGATGGGCTCCGGCGCCGACGTGAATGCCTTCTTCGGCATCGCCACGATGGTCATCTCGGTGCCCACCGGCGTGAAGCTGTTCAACTGGCTGTTCACCATCTACCGCGGCCGCCTGCGCTTCGAACCCCCGATCTTCTGGATCCTGGGTGCGATGGTGACCTTCTCGATCGGTGGCATGACCGGCGTGCTGATGGCCGTGCCGGGTGCGGACTTCGTGCTGCACAACAGCCTGTTCCTGATCGCCCACTTCCACAACACCATCATCGGTGGCGCGGTGTTCGGCTACCTGGCCGGCTTCGCCTTCTGGTTCCCCAAGGTGTTCGGCTTCAAGCTGAACCCCACCCTGGGCAAGGCCGCGTTCTGGTGCTGGCAGATTGGCTTCTTCATCGCCTTCATGCCGCTGTACGCCCTGGGCTTCCTGGGCATGACCCGTCGCCTGAACCACACCGACAACCCGCTGTGGACCCCGTACCTGTACCTGGCCGCCGTCGGTGCCGCGATCATCGCGCTGGGCATCGCCTTCCAGCTGCTGCAACTGGCCGTCAGCCTGTTGCAGCGCAAGCAGGCCCAGGCCCTGGACCTGTCGGGCGACCCCTGGAACGGCCACACCCTGGAGTGGTCCATCTCCTCGCCGCCGCCGGCCTACAACTTCGCCGTGATTCCCACGGTGCATGACGTGGACGCCTGGACCGACATGAAGGAAAAGGGCGTGGCCTACCAGCAACCGGCCAAGTACGCGCCGATCCACATGCCCAAGAACACCCCCTGGGGCGTGGTCATCGGCCTGTTCACGGCGGCCATGGGCTTCGCGCTGATCTGGCACATCTGGTGGCTGGCCATCGTGGGTCTGCTGGGCATCGTGGCCGGCACCCTGGGCCGCGCCTACGACCCGGACAAGGACTTCTACATCCAGCCCGACGAGATCCTGGCCACCGAGAACGCCCACCTGGCCAAGGTGCGCGCGGCCCAGGCTGGTGTGCAACCCCAGGCCGACGGCCAGGCCCTGCCCGGCAGCGCCGGCGTGGCCACAGCCTGAGAGCGAGTGAACCTACATGAGCACCTACGTTGCTGAGCACGCGCACGGCGCGCACGACGAGCACGAGCACCACGACACCGGTTCCCAGACGGTGCTGGGCTTCTGGCTCTACCTGATGACCGACTGCATCCTGTTCGCGACGGCGTTCGCGGGCTATGCGGTGCTGTACCGGAACGTGGCCACCGGCCCCATGGGCCGCGAGATCTTCGACCTGCCCTATGTGATGGTGGAAACGGCAGCCCTGCTGCTGAGCTCCATCACCTACGGCTTCGCGATGATCGCCGGCCACAAGAAGAACAAGTCGGGCGTGCTGGCCTGGCTGGCCCTGACCTTCGTCTTCGGCGCGGTCTTCATCGGGATGGAAGTCAACGAGTTCCACCACATGATCGAGGAGGGCCACGGCCCGCAGGTCAGCGCTTTTCTGTCGGCCTTCTTCGGCCTGGTGGGTCTGCACGGCCTGCACGTGACCTCCGGCCTGATCTGGATGGCGATCCTGATGATCGAGACCGTCAAGTCCGGTCTGAGCGACCGCCTGATGACGCGCCTGAGCTGCCTGAGCCTGTTCTGGCACTTCCTGGACATCGTCTGGATCTGCGTCTTCACCGTCGTCTACCTGAAGGGAGTGCTGTGATGAGCGCCGCTTCGCATGAACACGCCGCCGAGGACCATGGCAGCGTCAAGAGCTACCTGGTCGGTTTCGCTCTGTCCGTGATCCTGACGGCCATCCCGTTCTGGATCGTGATGAGCGGCCACTTCACCGCCTCGGCGGCCACGGCCGGCATCCTGATCTTCGCGGTGGTGCAGATCCTGGTGCACCTGAAGTACTTCCTGCACCTGAACTTCACGACCGAATCCGGCCGGGTCAACACCTTCTCCTTCGCCTTCACGGCGATGGTGATCGTGCTGCTGATCGGCCTGTCGATCTGGATCATCACCACCGCCGACGCGCTGATGCTGCGCTGAGCGAGGTCGACTTGAAGCTCAGCCGTTACTTCCAGGTCACCAAGCCCGGCATCACGGGCGGCAACCTGATCGCCACCTTCGGCGGCTTTCTGCTCGCCAGCCAGGGCCACCCCCTGGACTGGGGGCTGATGCTGGCCACGGCGATCGGTCTGTCGCTGGTGGTGGCCTCGGGCTGCGCGATCAACAACTGCATCGACCGCGACATCGACAGCCGCATGGCCCGCACCCAGAAACGGGTGCTGGTGACCGGCGCGATGAGCGTGCGGGCGGCCTTCGCGCACGGCCTGGTGCTGGGGCTGGCGGGTTTCGCCACCCTGGCGTTGTGGACCAATGCGCTGGCCACGGCCTGCGCGGCCTTCGGCTACTTCATCTACGTGGGCGTCTACAGCCTGTGGATGAAGCGCCGCTCGGTCTACGGCACGGTGGTGGGCAGCCTGTCCGGCGCGGTGCCGCCGGTGGCGGGCTACTGCGCCGCCAGCGGCCGCTTCGATACCGGCGCGCTGATCCTGCTGCTGATGTTCTGCCTGTGGCAGATGCCGCACTCCTACGCCATCGCGATCTTCCGCTTCAAGGACTATGAAGCGGCCCAGATCCCGGTGCTGCCGGTGGTGCGTGGCGTCTCCGAGGCCAAGCGCCAGATCGTGCTCTACATCCTGGCCTTTGCCGCGGCGACCGTGCTGCTGGTGGTGGGCGGCTACGCCGGCTACGGCTACCTGGCGGTGGCGGTGGCCACCAGCCTGTGGTGGCTGAAGATGGCGCTGGCCGGCTACCAGCCGGCGGTGGATGACCGCCGCTGGGCCCGCCAGGTCTTCCTGTTCTCGACCGTCACCATCTCCGCCCTGAGCGTGATGATGGCGGTGGATGGCCAGGTGCCGGCCCACGTGGGCTGGGTGCTGTGATGCAGCGCTGAACCGCGGTTCAGCCATGAAAAAGGGCGGTCCTCGGACCGCCCTTTGCTTTGGTGCCCGCGTCAGCGGATGGCCACGCCCCAGGGCAGCTTGCCCACCGGGATGTCCTTGACCTTCTCGTTCTTCGCCAGGTCGATGACCGAGACCGCGCCCGAGCGGCCGCAGGCCACGTAGAGCTTCTGCCCATCGGGCGTGAGCGCCATGTTCCAGGGGCGCTGGCCCACCGGGATGGTGGCCTGGATGGCCAGCGTTCGGGTGTCGATCACCATCACGTTGTGGTCGCCGCCGTTGGAGACGAAGACCCGCTGGCCGTCCGGGTGCACCACGATGCCGTTGCTGCGCAGGCCCACCTTGACTTGGCCCACGATCTTCCAGCTGGCGGTGTCGATCTTGTAGACCTCGCTGGCCGTCTCGGCCGCCACCCAGGCGAACTTGCCGTCGGGCGAGAAGCCCATGCCGCGAGGCCGCGCGCCCACCGGGATCTGCGCCACCTCGCTGCGGCTGGCGAAGTCGATCACGTCCACCGCCTCGCCTTCCTCGGCGCTGACGATCACGGTCTTGCCGTCAGGCGAGAACACCGCATGCTCGGGGTTGCGGCCCTTGACCTTCACCTCGAACACCTTCTGGCGGGTGGTGGTGTCGATGAACATCACCTCATTGCCTTCCTCGACTGCGGCGGCCACCCAGCGGCCATCGGCCGAGATGCCGGCGCCCTCGGGCGAACTGCCCAGCGGGATGCTGCCCACCAGCTTGCCGGCCACCAGGTCCACCACATTGAGCGCGCCGGCCGGCTGGTCGGTGACGAAGGCGGTGCTGGCGTCGGGCGTGACCACCGTGCCGCGCGGCTTCTTGCCGGCCGGGATCTCGGCCACGACCTGGTCGGTCTGGGTGTCGATCACGCTGAGGGTGCCGGAACCCTCGTTGGGGACGTAGGCATGGGGGACGGCGAAGGCGGCGGTGCACAGTGCGGCGCCGGCCAGGGCAGCCATCAGGGCGTTCAGACGGGGCATGACACATCCTTGCGGCAGAGGGGCTGCCGCTTGCGTCACAGTGTAGAAATCGGCGCCCCCGCTGGGTACGGGCAGAACCCTGGTCGCAGGCCCACCAGGGGGATTCGCCTCGTACCAGAATGGAGCAATCCCATGGCATCACGCCACGAAAGGTCGCCCATGACAGTCGCTTCACCGCTGCCCTACGCCCTGCACTACTGGCCCACGCCCAACGGCCACAAGATCACGATGCTGCTCGAAGAACTCGGCCAGCCCTACGAGATCCACCCGGTCAACATCAGCGCCGGCGACCAGTTCAAGCCCGAGTTCCTGGCCCTGTCGCCCAACAACCGCATGCCGGCCCTGGTGGACCCGGCGCCGGCCGACGGCGGTGAGCCGCTGAGCCTGTTCGAGTCCGGCGCCATCCTGCTGTACCTGGCGGAGAAGCACGGCGCCTTCCTGCCGGCCGACCTGCGCGGCCGCAAGGCCGTGCTGGAGTGGCTGTTCTGGCAGGTGGGTGGCCTGGGGCCCATGGCGGGGCAGAACCACCACTTCGGGATCTACGCGCCCGAGAAGCTGCCCTACGCCATCGAGCGCTATGTGAAGGAGACCAACCGCCTCTACGGCGTGCTGGACCGGCGCCTGGCGCGGGTGCCCTTCGTGGCGGGCTCGGACTACACCATCGCCGACATGGCGATCTACCCCTGGATCGTGCCCTGGGAGCGGCAGCAGCAGCGCCTGTCCGACTTTCCTCACCTCTCGCGCTGGTTCGCCGAGGTGGCGGCCCGTCCGGCCACGGTGCGGGCCTACGCCGTGGCGCAGTCCGAACCCTTCAGCGGCCGCACGGCCGTCACCGAAGCCGGCAAGAAGCTGCTGTTCGGGCAGACGGCGGCTTCGGTGTCGGCACCCCGCTGAGGGCGGGGTGCCGCCCGCTCAGCGGTGGCCGGGCTCCATGACGGCGGCCAGCGCCTTCTCCAGCTCGCTGCCGAGGATTTCCAGCGCACCGTGGGTGGCCGGGGCGTGATCGGGCGCCTGAGCCTGCGGGGCGCCGGTGGCCGGGGCCGCGGGCTCGGGCGCCGCCATCGCCTCGTCGATGTGACGCTGGCGCAGTTCGGCTTCCAGGATGTGCTGTTCGATCAGACGGTCCACTGGGCTCATGATGCCTCCGCAATGAAGGGTTCGTGGGACACACCGGCCTGAATGCCTCGTGCACGGTGTGGCGTGGGGGCTGCGACAGGGGTTCAGAAAACGCCGGCCGCAGCGACAATCTCCACCATGCGTTCGTTCATCTCCCCAGGAACCCGGTTCCTGCCTTTGCTTTCCTTCACGTGGCTGTGCGGGCTGTGTTTACCCTCGGTTCAGGCCGCCTCGCCTCCCACCGATCCCGCCGCGTCGGTGGAACTGGAGCGCCTGACGACCACCGAGCTCCAGGCCCGCCAGCAGGCCGGCGTGGACACGGTGCTGGTGCCCATCGGCGGCACCGAGCAAAGCGGCCCCCACATGGCCCTGGGCAAGCACAATGTGCGGGTGCACTTCCTGGTCGACGAGATCGCCCGGTCCTGGGGTCGCGCGGTGGTGGCGCCGGTGCTGGCCTATGTGCCCGAGGGCGCGGTCACGCCGCCGGCAGGGCACATGCGCTTCACGGGCACGATCTCCATCCCCACATCGGTCTTTCGAGGCCTGCTGGAAAGCACGGCC
>NZ_BADL01000184.1 GCF_000333615.1 Ideonella sp. B508-1
AGGGGCCGGGGCTGGTTGCCGGCCCCGCCGCGCTTCGCGCCTGATGCGATCACGCAGCAGGTTTTGGCCCTGGTGCGCACCCGGCTGACCGGGCATCCCGGCGCGCTCGAGGACTTCGCCTGGCCGGTCACGCACGCGCAGGCCCTGCAGGCGCTGGACGCCTTCGTGCGCGAGCGGCTGCCGCTGTTCGGCCGCTACCAGGACGCCCTGTGGGCCGGCGAGCCCTGGCTCTACCATTCGCAGCTGTCCGCGGCGCTCAACCTCAAGCTGCTGGACCCGCGCGAGGTGGTGGCCGCGGCGGAGGCCGCCTGGCGGGCCGGCCAGGTGCCGCTGGCCGCCGCCGAAGGCTTCATCCGCCAGATCCTGGGCTGGCGAGAGTACGTGCGCGGCATTTACTGGACGCGCATGCCGGGCTATGCCGAGCTCAACGGCCTGAACGCCACGCTGCCGCTGCCCGCCTGGTTCTGGACCGGCCAGACACCGATGGCCTGCCTGCGCGACGCGCTGCGCCAGACCCTGCGCTGGGGCTATGCCCACCACATCCAGCGCCTGATGGTGATCGGCCTCTATGCCCAGCTGCTGGGCGTGCGGCCCCAGGAAGTCCACCGCTGGTTCCTGGCTGTCTATGTCGACGCGGTGGAGTGGGTGGAGCTGCCCAACACCCTGGGCATGTCCCAGCATGCAGATGGCGGGGTGATGGCCAGCAAGCCCTACATCGCCAGCGGCCAGTACCTGCAGCGCCAGGGCGCGCCCTGCGCGGGCTGCGCCTTCGACCCGCGCCAGCGCACCGGCCCGCTGGCCTGTCCCTACACCACGCTGTACTGGGACTTCCTGCTGCGCCACCAGGGCTGGCTGGCCGGCCACCCCCGCCTGGGCATGCAGGTGCGCCACCTGGCCCGCCTGGGCGAGGCCGAGCGCACCGCGCTGCAGGCCCAGGCCCGGGCGCTGCGCGCGCAGGTGGAACAGCAGGCGCAGGAGGCGCAGATGGCGCAGATGGCGCCGGCGGAGGTGCTCGCATGAACCAGCCGCTCTCCCGCCCCGAAGCCGCCGCCGCAGCGCTGGAGGTCTTCTTCGACGGCGCCTGCCCGCTGTGCCGGCGCGAGATCGCCCACTACCGTCTGCTCACACCCCGCCAGCCCATCGCCTGGCGCGACCTGAGCGAGCCCGCGACCTGCGCCGCGCTGGACGACCCCGGTGCACCGGAGCGGGCCGCGCTGCTGGCGCGCTTTCATGTGCGTGACGCCGCCGGGCAGTGGCATGCCGGGGCGGCCGGCTTTCTGCGGCTGTGGGCGGCCCTGCCGCGCTGGTGGCTGCTGGCCGCGGCGGTGCAGGCGCTGCCGGGCGCGCCCTGGCTGGCCGAGCGGGCCTACCGCCGCTTCCTGCGCTGGCGCCCGGCGCTGCAGGCCCGTGCCCGGTGCCTGCTGGGCGAAGGGGCTGAGGCAGACTGCGGCGCTGCCTGCTATCCCGACCGGGGGCGCCATGGCTGAACCGGCCACCGCCCTGGTCTGGTTCAAGCCGCGACCTGCGGCTGCACAACCATGCACCTCTGGTTGAGGCGGCCCGTTTCGAGCGG
>NZ_BADL01000183.1 GCF_000333615.1 Ideonella sp. B508-1
GGGCGCTGTGGCCGTGTCGGGCCGGCCGGCCAGCGCACGGCGCAGATCCTCGGCGGCCTCGGTGCCGGCGCGCAGGCCGTCCTCGTGGAAGCCGTAGCCGCACCAGGCGCCGCAGAACCAGACGTGGCGCCGCCCCTGCAGCCCGGGCACGCGGCGCTGGGCCTCGATGGCGGCCAGGTCGAACACCGGGTGGCTGTATTCGATGCGCTGGTGCACCTGGCGCTCGTCGATCGGCCGGGCCGGGTTGAGCGAGACGATGACCGGGCGTTCCCAGGGCAGGGGCTGCAGGCGGTTGATCAGGTAGTGCAGGCAGACCTGGGTCTGTTCCTGCTGCGTGCTGGCGGCGCGCTCGTAGTTCCAGGCCGCCCAGGCCGCGGGGCGGGTGGGCAGCACGCCGGTGTCGGTGTGCAGCACGGCTTCGTTGGGCTGGTAGCGGATGGCGCCCAGCACCGCGCGCTCGTCGGCGCTGGCGTCCTCGCCCAGCAGGGCCAGGGCCTGGTCGCTGTGGCAGGCCAGCACCACCGCGTCGAAGTGCTCGCTGCCGTGCGCGGTTTGCAGCACCACACCCTGGTCCAGGCGCTTGAGGCCCAGCACCGGCGTGTTCAGACGGGCGTCGGGCAGCTGGGCCACCAGCCGGCGCACGTACTGGCGCGAGCCGCCGCGCACCGTGTACCACTGCGGCCGGTCGGTGACCTGGATCAGACCGTGGTTGTGGCAGAAGCGGATCAGCGTGGCCACCGGGAAGCGCAGCATCTGGTCGGTGGGGCAGGACCAGATGCAGCCGATCATCGGCAGCAGGTAGTCCTCGCGGAAGGCCGGGCCGAAGCCGTGCGCGTCCAGGAAGTCACCGATCGAGGTGGCCAGCTCGGTCTCGGCCTGGCGCCGGGCCAGGTCGGTGGCCAGTCGGTTGAAGCGCAGGATCTCGGCCAGCATGTGCCAGAAGCGCGGACGCAGCAGGTTGCTGCGCTGGGCGAAGACGCTCGTCAGCGAGCTGCCACTCCACTCCAGGCCAGGCCGGCCATCGGGCCGCGGCACCTGCACCGAGAAGGACATGTCCGAGGCCGCCACCTCCACCCCCAGCTCGGCGAAGAGCCGGGTCAGCCGCGGGTAGGTGCGCTGGTTGTAGACCAGGAAGCCGGTGTCCACGCCCTGGTGGACACCGTCGAGCGCCAGGTCCACCGTGTGGGCGTGGCCACCGAAGTGGCGGCCGGCCTCGAACAGGGTGACCTGCAGCGGCGGCTGGCCGGCCTGCGGACGGCTCAGTCGCCAGGCGGCGCCCAGGCCGGCAATGCCGGAACCGATGACAGCGACACGGTGCATGTGAAAGACTCCCTGGTTGAACTCATCAGATCAATGCGTGAACTGATGAGTTCAAAATATAACCGTTTGGTATCCACTTTGCACTATCGGGTATTGAGGATGGCCCGTCGGGTCTAGAATCCGCCCCATGGGAGCCCGTCCGTCGATCCGAGAGCAGATGCAGCGTGTGCGCGAGGAGGCCATCGTGGCCGCTGTGAACCGCCTGCTGGCCACCAAGGGCTACGACGCGATGACGGTGGACGAGGTGGCCGCCGAGGCCGGCCTGGCCAAGGCCAGCCTCTACAAGCTCTTTCCCTCCAAGGAAGACCTGGCCGGCGCGGCCATGGTGGGCGTGCTGGACCGGGCCCTGGCCTTCGTCGATGGCCTGCGGGCCCAGGCCGGCGAGGCGGCGCAGGCCGGTCAGCCGCTGCGGGCGCTGGACCAGCTCAAGGCCGTGACCCGCTGGGCCATGCAGACCCAGCTGGAAGGCGAGATGCCCACGCTGCCGGCGCAGAACTCCAGCCTGAGCGCCTCGCTGCAGTCCAACGACGAGTACATGGACCGTCTGATCGCGCTGAGCAACCGGCTGAGCATCTGGATCACCGAGGCCCAGACCGGCGGCCAGCTCAACCCGGCCTTGCCGGGCGAGCTGGTGCTCTATACCCTGTTCGCACGGGCCTGCGATCCGGTGGTGGCCATGCTCAAAGAATCGGGCCAGTACACCCACGCGCAGATCCTCGACTGGGTCACGTCGACGACCTTCGACGGCATGGCCCTGCGCTGACCCCACGCCCCCAAGGACCCCCATGAGCCCCGCCCAGCGCCTGCCCGCCCGCAAGACCATCCTCGGCGTGGACACACCCATCCTGCGGGCCCTGCCGCACCGCGAGCGCCGCATGGTGGGCGCCTGGTGCTTTCTGGACCATCTGGGCCCCACCCAGTTCGCGCCGGGCGACGGCATGCATGTGGGCGCCCACCCCCACATCGGCCTGCAGACCTTCACCTGGATGATCGAGGGTGAGGTGCTGCACCGTGATTCGCTGGGCAACGAGCAGGTCATCCGTCCCGGCCAGGTCAACCTGATGACGGCCGGCCACGGCATCTCCCACACCGAGGACTCCGCCGCCGAGGGCGCGCGCATGCACGCGGCCCAGCTGTGGATCGCCCTGCCCGACGCCGAGCGCGAGCGCGCACCCGCCTTCCAGAACCACCCGGTGCTGCCGGTGCGCCCGCTGGGCGACTGGCAGGTGACGGTGCTGGCCGGCAGCGCGCTGGGCGCCACCTCGCCGGCCCAGGTCTTCACGCCGCTGGTGGGGCTGGAACTGCTGGCCCCGGCCGCGGGCGAAGTGCGCTTGCCGCTGGACCCGGGTTTCGAGCACGCGGCCATGGTGCTGGAGGGCGAGGCCTGGGTGAACGGCGAGCGCCTGGACGCCGACGAACTGCTCTACCTGCCCCCCGGCGCCGACGGCGTGGACCTGCGCAGCCGCGGGCCGCTGCGCCTGCTGTGGCTGGGAGGCCAGCCCTGGGCCGACACGCCCATCCTGCTGTGGTGGAACTTCGTCGGCCGCGACCAGGCCGGGCTGGAGGCCGCGCTGGCCGACTGGAACGGCGACAGCGGCCGCTTCGGCACGGTGCGCCCGGGCAGCCCGGCCCCGCGCCTGCTGGCGCCCGCGCTGGCGGGCGTGCACCTCAAGACCTGAAGGGCCGATGTGGGGGCGTTCAGGCCCCCAGCAGGGCCTGGCCGCAGACCCGCAGCGCCTGGCCGTTGACCCCTGCTGCGCCCGGCTGGACCAGGAAGGCGATGGCCTCGGCCACGTCCTGCGGCTGGCCGCCCTGCGACAGCGCGTTCATGCGCCGGCCGGCTTCGCGGATCCCCCACGGGATGCGCGCCGTCATCTCCGTCTCGATGAAGCCCGGCGCCACCGCATTGACCGTCATGCCCGGTGCGGGGGTCTGGCGGGCCCGGGCCGCCACATAGCCCAGCAACGCCGCCTTGCTGGCCGCGTAATTGGTCTGGCCGCCGTTGCCGGCGATGCCGCTGATGGAGGACAGGCAAACCTCCCGCGCGCCCGGCCGCCACAGGCCGGCGGCGTCCAGTGCCGCGTCCAGGCCCAGCACCGCGCGCAGGTTGACGGCCAGCACCGCGTCCCACTCGGACTCGCTCATGCGGGCCAGCGTGCGGTCGCGGGTGATGCCGGCGTTGTGCACCACCACGTCCGCCCCGCCCGCGGCCTGCAGTGCCGCCACCAGGCGGGCGCCGGCATCGGCCGTGGTGATGTCCAGCGCCAGGGCCTGGCCGCCCAGACGCCGGGCCAGCGCCTCCAGGGGCGCGCTGGCCGCCGGCACGTCCACGCACAGCAGGCGCGCACCTTCGGCGGCCAGACGCTCGGCGGTGGCGGCGCCCAGGCCGCGGGCCGCGCCGGTCACCACCGCGGTGCGGCCCCCCAGACCCAGGCCGGCGGGGAAGGGTGCCGCCGCCAGCCGCAGCGTGCGGCCCGAGACATAGGCGCTGCGCGGGCCGCAGAAGAAGGCCAGTGGCGCCGCCAGGCCGGCCTCGGCCCCGGGCTCCAGCCACAGCAGGTTGGCGGTGGCGCCGCGCCGGCCCACCTCCTTGGCCAGGCTGCGCATGAAACCTTCACACGCCTGGGCCGCGGCTGCGGCCTCGGGTTCGGTCAGCGTGTCGGGCGCGCGGGCCAGCAGCAGCAGGCGGCTGCCCGGCCGCAGCCGGGCCAGGCCGGGGGCGAAAAAGCGGCGCAGCCCGTCCAGTGCGGCCACCGTGGCCAGGCCGGTGGCGTCGAAGACCGCCAGGTCCGGCGGGCTGCCGGCCGGGGCGGTGTCCAGCAGGTCCACGCCCAGGGACCGCAGCGCGGCCTCGGCCGCCTGAACGGTGGGCGTCATACCGGTGCCGCCCAGCGTGCCCTTCCGTCCTGCCAGGGCCTCGGCGTGCAGCGCGCCGGTCTCGCGGGGCAGGGCCTTCGGGCTGGGCAGGCCCAGGGCACGGATCAGCGGGCCGCTCCAGCGGCCGGCCGCCAGGCGGATCAGCGGGTCGGCGACGGGCGGCCGGGGCAGGGCGGGGCGTGACATGGGCTGAGATTGTGCGGGCTCAGTCGCCGGGCAGCAGCCCCTCGTGGGCGATGACGCGGGCCAGCGCCTCCTCGAAGGCCAGCCGGCAGCGGGTGCTCACCTCGGCCAGGTGGGCGTGCAGAGCGGCATCGTCGGGGCTGCTGTGGGTGCATTCGCGGCTGTAGGCCTCGAAGTGCATCAGCTGGCGCAGCAGGCCGGCGATGTGGCGCGGGCACTCGCAGGCCATGGTGGTGGACAGGCCGGCCAGCGTCACCAGCGCGGCATCGTCCCAGCGCTGCGGCGGCGCGGGGGGCAGGTCGGCCAGACCGGGCAGGGGCGGTGGCGCCGTGGGCCCCAGCGTGCTCAGCCAGCGCCAGAGGGCGGCGTCCTCGGTGGGCTCGTGCAGCAGGGCAGCACCGGCGGCCAGCAGCGGCGCCCGCCCGGCCGCGCTGGCGAAGCTGTAGACCACGCCCAGACGCACCTGGGCGCTCAGCGCCGGGGCCTCGGCCTGCCAGCGCGCCCAGGCCTCGGGCTGCAGGCTCGGGCAGTGCCACAGCACAAGCGTGGGCGCCTCGTCCTGCGCCCGCTGGGTGGCGCAGGCGGCCTCGGCTTCGGCCGGGTCCGCCCAGGGTCCCAGCAGCCGCGGCTCATGGGGCCCGGGCAGCCCGCTGGCACGGGCCAGGCGCTGGAACAGGGCGGCGCCCACCACCCCCACCCGCCAGGGCGACGGGGATTGAGGCGCGGCTGCGGCCGGTCCACCGGCCACCGCCTGGGCGTGGGTGGCCTGCACCGCCAGCAGGGCGCCCATGTCCAGCCCGGCCAGTTGCCCGATGGCATGACCCAGGTCCGTCAGCTGCTTGATCAGGGCCAGGCGCTGCACATCGGCGGCGCTGTACAGCCGCTGCCCGCTGGGGCTGAGCGCGGCCTGGGTCAGGCGGTAGCGCCGCTCCCAGACGCGCAGTGTGGTCACCGGCATGCGCACCATGCGGGCCACCGCGCCGCTGCGGTACTGGGGCCGCAGCGCGGCCTCGGGCTCGGATGAATTCATATTGACTCGCAAAGTCGCCCAGTGATGGGTCAGTATGCGTCAAAGCCGATGCATGGCCGGGGCGGGCTGTCTAAGCTGCAGCCCATGCGATGCCCCGAACTGACGCCCATGAACCCCCAGGCCGCCGTGGTCGGCACCGGTCTGGCCGGTGCGAGCTGTGCCCGCTGGCTGGCCGATGCCGGCTGGCAGCTGCAGGTCTTCGACAAGGCCCGGGGACCAGGCGGTCGCTTGGCGACCCGTCGCCTGGCCTGGACGGCGCCGGACGGCCAGGCGCGGACCACCCGCCTGGACCACGGGGCCCCCGATTTCGGGGCGGTGGACCCGGCCTTCCAGGGCGCGCTGACCCGGGCCGAGGCCCAGGGCTGGTGCCTCACCTGGAACCCTGATCACCCCGGCGGCGCGGCGGGCGCCCGGGCCGGGACGGCGCGCCGTTGGCTGGGCCGGAGCGGCATGCCCGACTGGTGCCGCGGCCTGCTGGAGGGCCTGCCGGCCCGCTGGTCCTGCGCCATCGACGCCCTGGGCCGCGATGGCCGGGGTTGGTGGCTGGAGGCGGCCGGGCAGCGGGTGGCCGAGGGCTTGGACGCGCTGGTGCTGGCGCTGCCGCCGGCCCAGGCCGCGCCGCTGCTGGCGCCCTGGCGACCCGACTGGGCCCGGGTGGCGGCCGCGGTGCCCATGCAGCCCTGCTGGACCGTGATGGGCGTGAGCACCGAGCTGGCCCAGGAGGCCCCCGCCGGCGCCCCGGTGCGCCCGGACACCGGCCCGCTGGCCCGCGTGCTGCGCCAGGATGCCCGCCCGGGCCGCGAGCGCCGGCCGGGGGAAGCCCATTGGGTGCTGCAGGCCACATCGGCCTGGAGCCGGCAGCATCTGGAAGATTCGCCCGAGGCGGTGCTCCGCGCGCTGCAGACCGCCCTGGCCGAGTGGCTGGGGCAGCCGGTGTTCTGGCGCAGCGCCGTGGCCCACCGCTGGCGCTATGCCGTGCCCGCGCAGGCGCCGGCCGGTCCGTCCCACTGGTGGGACGCCGGCCTCGGCCTGGGCGTTTGCGGCGACTTCCTGGGCGGTGCCGCCTTGCCGCCCGGGGTGGAGCCGGTGGAGCGGGCCTGGACCTCGGCCCGTGACCTGGCCCTGGCCGTGCAGACCAGCGCCGTGGAGGTACTGGCGTGACGGCCGCCAAGGCGCCGGCCGCGGTCAAAGGCCTGAAGGCGGCCTTGCCGGTCAAGCCCTGCCAGCACTGCGGCCGGCCCATGGGCTGGCGCAAGCGCTGGGCCCGTTGCTGGGCGGAGGTGCGCTATTGCTCCGAGGCCTGCCGCCGCCAGGCCGGGTGCCGGGGAGCTCGCCATGGCTGAGCTGCGCCACCTGGTGCTGGTGCTGGGCGACCAGCTCGACCTCCAGTCGTCCGCCTTCGACGGCTTCGACCCGGCCCGCGATGCGGTGTGGATGGCCGAGGTGATGGAGGAAAGCACCCATGTCTGGTCCTCCCAGCCGCGCACCGCGCTGTTCCTGGCCGCCAAGGGCCACTTCGCCCAGGCCCTGCGGGGGCGCGGCTGGACGGGCACTAC
>NZ_BADL01000182.1 GCF_000333615.1 Ideonella sp. B508-1
GGTCGCGTCCGTGGGCCAGCAACCCCTGGATGCAGGCGCAGGCCCTGCGCCTGCGCCGCGAGGTCTTCTGCACCGAGCAGGGCGTGTTCCAGGGCGACGACCTGGACGCCATCGACGCCCGGTCCGGCACCCGGCTGCTGGTGGCCTGCGCCGACCTGGCCGGCCTGCCCGACGAGGTGGTGGGCACGGTGCGCATCCACCCCGAGGGCGAGGGGCTGTGGTGGGGCTCGCGCCTGGCGGTGGCCGCGGCCTGGCGCCGCCATGGCCAGCTCGGCAGCGGGCTGATCCGCCTGGCCGTGGGCAGTGCCCATGCCCTGGGCTGCACCCGCTTTCTGGCCCATGTGCAGCCGCAGAACGAGGCCCTGTTCCGCCGCCTGCACTGGCAGACCCTGGACGAGGTGCAGATCCACGGTCTCCCGCACCGGCTGATGCAGGCCGACCTGGCCCACTACCCACCCTGCCACACGCCCTGGGCCGGCCTGGTGCTGGCGCAGCGGAGCCGCCCGTGAACGACCTCAGCGACCCGAATCCCACCGGGCTGGCGCCCCTGCTGCAGGCCCTGCGCCAGGGCCGCGGCTTCGTCCACAAGCGCGACATCGCCCAGGTGCTGGCCCGGCTGCCCGAGAGCCTGGCCCCGGCCTGGACCGGCAGCGGGCCGACGGGCGTGTCGACGAGTGTGCCCAACGGCGACGACTGCGCTGCCCTGCCCCAGGCCGACGGCAGCCACCTGCTGCTGGCCATCGAGGGCCTGATGCCCGACTTCGTGCAGCAGCAGCCCTGGTTCGCCGGCTACAGCGCGGTGCTGGTCAACCTCAGCGACGTGGCCGCCATGGGCGGGCGCCCGCTGGCGGTGGTGGACGCGCTGTGGAGCGCCGAGCCGGCCACCGCCGAGGCCCTGCTCGACGGCATGCGCGCGGCCTGCCAGCGCTACGGCGTGCCGCTGCTGGGCGGCCACAGCAACCTGCGCGCGCCCAGCGCCCAGCTGGCGGTGGCGGTGCTGGGGCGGGCGCAGCGCCTGATCTCCAGCTTCGCGGCCCGGCCGGGCGATCGCCTGCTGATGGCGGTGGACCTGCGCGGCCACTGGATGGGGGACCAGCCCTTCTGGAACGCCAGCACCGAGGCCCCGCCCGCGCGGCTGCAGGCCGACCTGGCCCTGCTGGCCGAGCTGGCCGAGGCCGGGCTGTGCCAGGCCGGCAAGGACATCAGCATGGCCGGCGTGCTGGGCACGCTGCTGATGCTGCTGGAATGCTCCGGCCAGGGCGCGCAGCTGCAGCTCGACGCCCTGCCCCACCCGCCCGCCGAAGCCGGCTGGCCGGGCTGGGCCGCCACCGGCCCCGAGGCCCAGGCCGCCCAGCTGCGCTGGCTGAGCGCCTTTCCCAGCCATGGCTTCGTGCTGGCGGTGGCGCCCGAACAGGCGGCCGAGGTCATCGCCCGCTTCCAGGCCCGCGCGCTGGCCTGCGCCGACATCGGCCAGGTGTGCGCCGGCACGGCGGTGGACGTCACCCTGGGCGAAGGCGCCCAGGCCGAGCACGCCCGCCTGTGGGACTTCGCCAGCGAAGGCTTTCTGCAGCCGCAGCCCCGCGCCGCGGGGGCGGAAGGCGCGCCATGAGCGCATCCCCGCGCATCGCCCTGCTGATGCACTCGGTGCTGCCGCGCGGCGGCGTGGTGCACACGCTGGAGCTGGCCGGTGCGCTGGCGGCCGCCGGCACGGCGGTGGACGTGCTGGCCCCGGTGGAGCCCGGGCAGGCGCTGTTCCGCCCACTGCCACCCGGCGTGGGCTGGGTGCCCCTGGCCGTGCCCGCGCCCCGTGGCAGCGGCCTGGCCGAGCAGGTGGGCCAGCGCATCGACGCACTGGTGCAGGCCCTGCCCGCCGCCCTGCAGCGGGGCGGCTACGCCCTGCTGCACGCGCAGGACAGCCTGAACGGCCAGGCCCTGGCCCGTCTGGCCCCGGCGCAGCCCTGGCTGCGCACGGTGCACCATCTGGACGACTTCAGCGACCCGCGCCTGGCCGCCTGGCAGGACGGCGCCTGGCGCGCCGCCAGCGCCGTGTGCTGTGTCAGCGATCTGTGGGCCCGGCAGCTGCGCGCCCTGGCCGGGCCGGAAGGCCCGCCGGTGCACCGCGTCTTCAACGGCGTGGCCCTGGACCGCTTCTGCCCCGGACCGGTGGCCGGTGACGTGGCGCTGCTGCGCCAGCACCTGCCCGAGGGGCGCTGGGTGGACGAAGCCCCCTTCATCCTGGCCGTGGGCGGGGTGGAGGCGCGCAAGAACAGCACCCGGCTGCTGCAGGCCTTCGCCCGACTGCGCCAACACCCCCGCTTCCACGGTGCCTGTCTGGTGCTGGCCGGCGGCGCCAGCCTGCTCTCACACAGCGCCGAGCAGGCCCGCTGGCAGGCCGCCCTGGACGAGGCCGGGCTGACCGAAGGCCCGCAGCAGCCCGTCTGGCGCACCGGCCCGCTGCCCGACGCGCTGCTGCCCGCGCTGATGCGCCGGGCCCGGCTGCTGGCCATGCCCTCGCTGAACGAGGGCTTCGGCCTGGTGGCACTGGAGGCCCTGGCCTGCGGCACGCCGGTGCTGGTGTCGCGGCGCGCGCCCTTCACCGAGCACCTGGCCGACAGCCCCGGCGTGTCCTGGTGCGAGCCCGAAGACCTGGCCAGCCTGAGCCAGGGCCTGGCCAACGCCTGGCATGCGCCACGCCTGAGCGTCGCGCCGCCGGTCTGCCAGCGCCTGGCCTGGCGCCGCAGCGCACTGGCTCACCAGACGATCCACGCCCAAGTGCTGGCCGGCCGCCCGTCCCCCCGCGATCCAGAAACTTCCCTGTCCACCCACCTTCCCTGAGGCCCTCACATGCCTGCCATGCACTACACCCTGCGCTGGCCCGATGCCAGCGAAACCACCGCCTACTCGCCCTCGCTCATCATCCAGGACTACTTCGAGCCCGGCCGGGCCTACCGGCTGGACGACTTCGCCCAGCGCCTGCAGGCGGCCACCGCCATCGCCAACGAGCGGGTGCAGGCCAAGTTCGGCTTCGTCTGCTCCCGGGCCAACGACCAGCAGGCCACGCTGCTGGCGCGCCTGGCGCAGTTCGCCCCGCAGGCCGAGGTGACGGTGCTGGCCTTCGGGCCGGCGGACTGAGCGCTCAGGATGAAGGCGCGGCCGCGGCGCGCAGCAACTCGGCCACCGCCTCGGCCGGCGCCGGACGGTGGAAGTGGTAGCCCTGGATCTCGTCGCAGCCGTGGCGGCGCAGGAAGTCCAGCTGCTCGGCCGTTTCCACCCCTTCGGCAATGGTGTGCAGGCCCAGGCTGCGGGCCAGGTTGATGATGGTGGTGACAATGGCCTCGTCCTGCGGGCTTTGCGCCAGGCCGCGCACGAAGGACTGGTCGATCTTGAGCTTGTCCACCGTGAAGCGCTTGAGGTAGCTCAGCGAGGAGTAGCCGGTGCCGAAGTCGTCGATGGACAGCATCACCCCCAGCTGCTTGAGCGAGGCGATGCGGGAGACGGTGAAGTCGGAATCCTCCATCGCGACGCTCTCGGTCAGCTCCAGCTCCAGCCGGCGGGCCGGCAGGCCATGGCGGCGCAGGGCCGCGGCCACCTCCTCCTGCAGAAGAGGGTCGCGGAACTGGCCGACGGACAGGTTGATGGCCACGGGCACCACCGGCACGCCAGCGGCCTGCCAGGCGGCCGTCTGACGCAGAGCCTCGTCCAGCACCCAGCGCCCGATCTCCAGGATCAGGCCGGTCTCCTCGGCGATGGGGATGAAGCGGCCGGGCGGCACCAGGCCGCGCTGCGGATGCTGCCAGCGCACCAGCGCCTCCAGCCCCACCACCCGCTCGCTGTGCGCGTCCATCTGCGCCTGGTAGTGCAGCACCAGCTCCCGGCGCTCCACCGCCCAGCGCAGGTCCCGCGCCAGGGCCAGCGTCTCCTGCACCTGCTCCTGCAGGCGCCGCGAGGCCACCCGCACGGTGTTGCGCCCCTCGCGCTTGGCCTGGTGCACGGCCGACTCGGCCGCCCGGCTCAGCTCGGTCAGGTCGGCGCCGTTCTCGGGGAACTCGGCCGCGCCGATACTGGCGCTCAGACGCAGGTCCTGCCCGCCCACGGCAAAAGGCCGGGCCACCGCGTCCATCAGCCGGACGCTGATCTGGGCCACGTCCCCCACCCCGTTGCCGGGCAGCAGCAGGATGAAGTCATCCCCGCCCAGGCGGCACAGGGTGTCCTCGGGCGCCAGGCACTGGCTCAGACGCAGGGCCAGTTCGCGCAGCACCTGGTCGCCGGCCTCGTGGCCCAGCGATTCGTTGATGGCGCTGAAATGGTCCAGGTTCAGGTGCATCACCAGCGCCGGCATGCGCTGGTGCCGGGCCGTGGCCAGCACCACCCGGGCGCGGTCCGCCAGCAGGGCCCGGTTGGGCAGGTCGGTCAGGCTGTCGTGGTTGGCCAGGCGCAGGATGCGCTCCTCCGCCGACTTGCGGCTGGAGGTCTCGGTGAAGATGCCCAGGTACTGCTGCAGCTGCCCCTGCGCGTCCTTGATGGCGTTGATGGCCAGCCATTCCGGGTAGATGTTGCCCGCCTTGTTGCGGTTCCAGATCTCGCCCTCCCAGCGCCCCTCGGTGTTGAGCTGCTTCCAGAGATCGGCATAGAAGGCGCGGTTCTGGCGCCCGGACTTCAGCAGGGCCGGCGTCTGGCCCAGCACCTCCTGGGGGCTGTAGCCGGTGACGCGTGAGAAGGCCCGGTTGATCGAGACAAAGCGGTTCTGGGCATCGGTGATGAAGATGCCTTCCTCGGTGGCCTCGAACACCTGGCTGATCAGGCGGGAACGCTCCTCCGCCCGGCGCCGGTCGGTGATGTCCTGCGCCAGCACCAGGCGCGCCGGTCGGCCGTCGCGCAACAGCGTGTGGCCGGTGACCTCGACCCAGAAGCGCGAGCCGTCCTTGCGGATGTGCTGCCACTCGCCCGAGCTGCCATAGCCCCCGATCCGACGGTGGCCGCTGACGGTGTGGCGCAGGCGCTCCACGTCTTCGGGCGGCCGGATGTCCTCGATGGTCATGGCCAGGAACTCTTCGCGGGCATAGCCGTACCGGGCGATGGCTGCCGCGTTGACGGCCATGAAGCGCAGGGTCTCGAGGTCGTAGACCCACATCGGCAGCGGATTGGCCTCGAACAGCTCGTGGTAGCGGCCCTCCGAGGCCTGCATGGCCAGCTCGACGCACTTGCGGTCGGTGACGTCCAGCCAGGCGCCGGTGAGCAGCACCGGTCGGCCGGCCGCATCCCGCAGGATCCGCAGCCGGTCGTCCACCCAGCGGTAGCTGCCGTCGGCATGCCGGAAACGGTATTCGTGCTGCAGGGTGTCCCGCTCGGCCAGTTGGTGCTGGGCCGTCATCACCCGCGACAGATCCTCGGGGTGCAGGTTCTGCCGCCAGAAGTCGGGGTTGCTCAGCCAGGCACTGGCCGGGTGACCGGTCATGTCCTCGACGTTCCGGCTCACGAAGTCCAGCTGCCACTGCGCCGGGTTCATGGGATGGGGCTTGAACGTGTAGATCACCGCCGGGGTGACTTCCAGGATGCGGGCCAGCCGCTCACGCTGGCGATGGCTCTCGTCCTGCAGGCGCTGGTGGCGCTGCTCCGCCAGGCGCCCCAGGACGAAGATCAGCAGCGCGCTGAGCGCGACGAAGGCCAGGCCCTTGGCCGACTGCAGCGCCGACAGGGTGGCCACGTCGGTGGTGAGCAGGGCCAGCAGGTGGTCCGACCCCAGGATCCAGAGGACGCCGAACGCCAGGAAGTAGAGAACGATGCGCTTGGCGCTCATGGGGGCTTCGCCGGTCCGATGGAATGTGGCGAGGATCTTAAGTGGCCCCGGACCGCCCCCATGGACCGATCTGCTGCGCGCAGACCCGTGTTTTCACGGGCTCGCAGACCCCGGGAAGCGCCCGGTGCGGCGCCGCGTGGACCGGGGCGGGATAGCCCCGATCGGGGCAACCCGGGCCGGAAAGGTCGATCCACGGTCTCGTATTGACATGGGGCAAGACAGCGTCCCCACCCCGAGGGAAACACCTTGCATGATTTCGCGAAAGGACAGTGCACCCTGTGCAGCAGTCCCTTGCCACGGCAGGACGAATCGCACATTCTTTGGTGTTTGACGTCCGACCCCCGCGAGCGCTTCCATCCATGCACCGACTTCGTCTGCGAACCCGGATCTTTCTGCTGCTGTTGGGCGTGTTCCTGTTGGCGGGCGCCTTGTTGGGCTGGCATCTCTGGCTGGACCAGCGCCAGCGTCTGCAGTCGGCCGAGACCGACCTGACGGTGCAGGCGCGGCTGATCGCCACCCGCGGCGACACGCTGGTGGGCCGGGCCGACGTCCTGCTGAACAGCCTGATGGCCAACCCCACGCTGGCCCCCACCGCCCCACTGGCCAGCTGCCAGGCGCTGCTGGCCCACCTGCTCAAGCTCGAACCCGACTACGACCAGATCGGCCTGGCCCTGCCCAACGGCGACAAGGCCTGCGCGGCCGTCGCGTCCTCGCGGGCCATCAACTTCGCGGACCGCAGCTGGTTTCGCGGCGCGCTGGCCAGCCAGGAGATGGTGATCGGCGACATGACCATCAGCCGCACGCTGGGGCGGCCCACGATCACCTTCGCCAAGGCCCTGCGAAGCCGCACGGGCGAGGTGCTGGCGGTCTATTACCTGGGCCTGAACCTGAACTGGCTGGGACGCACCCTGGCCGTCACCCAGCAGAACGACCTGAATGTGTCCCTGCTGGACGACCAGGGCGTGTTCGTCGCCCGCTACCCCGACGCCGAGCATTGGGCCGGCAGCACGGTGCAGAGTGCCGAGATCCGCCACTCGCTGGCGGCCGGGCAGCCAGGCACCCTGGCCGTGATCAACCGCCTGGGACAGCCACGGCTGA
>NZ_BADL01000181.1 GCF_000333615.1 Ideonella sp. B508-1
TCCTGCAGATAGGACAGGGCCAACGAGGAGATGTCATTCCGACCGACCATATCCGCGAGACGGCGGGCCAGCACCATGAGACCGGCCACCGCGTTCATCAGCAGCAAGAGACAGGCCAGAGCCTGGAAGTCCGCGGCCAGGTTCACGGCGCACCGGCTGCCGTGCAGCGCTTGGGCCACCCCGCGGGCCGTCGGCACGTCCGGCAGGCTCAGGCGCGCCTGGCCGCGCAGGCGCACCGAACCATCGGCCTGGGCCTGCGCAGGGAACCACACCACCGCGGGGACGATCTGCCCGCGGGGGCAGTGCGGGGCGACCTGCGCCAGCTGCTCGACCCCGTTCTGCAGCACGCACACCACGGTGTCCGGCCGCTCAAGGCGGCCAGCCAGGGGGCCGCGGCCTCGACCTGCGTCGCCTTGACCGCCAGGAAGACGAGATCGCAGGGGCGGTCAGCCCGCGCAGGATCCGTCGAGACCGGGCCGGGCACGGTGACGAGGCGATCGCCATCGTGCAGCGTCAGCTGAGCGCGGGCGGTGCGGCCGCACAGCAGCGGCGTGCGGCCGACCTCGTGCAGCGCCGCCGCGACCGTGGTCCCGATGGCGCCCGGGCCGACGACGGCGATGGAGAGCGGTGGTTCTGTCCTCATGGAAACGGGCTCCTTTGAGAAGGACAGTGTGCCAGCACCCCCTCAGGGCAGGCCCGCCCCTTCCCGGCAGCGGGCCAGGGCGTCCACCACCGCCTGGAGGGCCCGGCCGCAGTCGTCACGGGTGAGCGCGCCGCCCAGGCACAGGCGGATGCCCTCGGGCGGCACGCGGTCGGTGGAGAAGGCCTGGCTGGCCACCGCCGCCACGCCCAGCGGGCGCAGGGCCGCGGCCAGGTCGGCGCTGGGGCAGCGGCCATCGTCCCGGTCCTGCAGCGGCAGCCACACATGGAAGCCCTGGGGATGGGTGCGTGCGCCCAGCCCTTCGAGCTGGCTGCGCGCGAACGCGCTGCGCCACTCGCATTCGGCGCGGATGGCCTCCAGCCAGGTCTGGCCCAGGCCGCTCTCCAGCCAGTGGGTCACCAGGCCCATGCTGACGGTGGAGGCCATGACCGTCATTGCCCGCAGGGCGCCGGCCAGGCGCTGGGTGGCCGCGGCGGTGGGGGCCAGCACATAGGCGTGGCGCAGCCCGGCGCCCAGCCACTTGGACATGCCGGTGATGTAGTAGGTCAGGCCGGGCGCGAAGTCGGCCAGCGGCGGCGGCACGGCCACCGGCAGCATGCCGTAGGCGTCGTCCTCGATGATCGGAATGCTGTAGCGCAGCGCGATGTCGGCCAGTTGCTCGCGTCGGCGCATCGGCAACGACACCACGGTGGGGTTGTGCAGGTTGGGGCACACATACAGCGCCCCCACCGGCGTGGTCTTGCAGGCGGCCTCGAAGGCCTCGGGCAGCACGCCCTGTTCGTCCATCGGCAACGGGTGCAGCTGCGTGCCCAGCTGGGCTGCGATGGCCTTCAGCCCGGGATAGGCCAGGGCCTCCACGCACAGGCTCTGGCCCGGGCGGATCAGCAGGCTGACCAGGGCCGTCAGCGCGCTGTGGATGCCGGGGCAGACCAGCACCCGCTCGGCGCTGGCCTCCTGCAGCCACTGGCGCAGCCAGTGGGCCGCCACCTCGCGGTCCTGGGTCGAGCCGCCGAAGTCCTGGTAGCGCATCACGTCGTGCAGCGGCATCTGCGCCATCCACTGCGCCGCGGCCTCCTGCAGGCGCTGCTCGGCCGGGTGGCCCACCAGCTCCGGCGGCATGTTCATCGTCATCTCGGCGCCGGTGCCGCCGCGCAGCGGCAGGCCGATGAAGGAGCCGCGGGCATAGGAGCCCAGGCCCGGACGCGAGGCGATCAGGCCGCGCTCGCGCGCCTGGGCGAACCCGCGCACCACCGTCGTGTAGTTCAGGCCCAGCACCTGGGCCAGGTCGCGCAGGGGCGGCAGGCGCTCGCGCGGGGCCAGGCGGCCGTTGCGCAAGTCCTCGGACAGCAGCTCCGGGATCAGCTGGTAGGCGGGCAGCTCGCTGCTGCGCAGGCGGGGAATCCAGTGGGAAAACGGCATGCCATCGCGGGCGGTACGTCAGGTCCGGACGCGCCCCGCCAGTTTGCCCAATGTCAACGCTTTGCGGGGCCTTCACCCCCGCCGAGGCGCGACCCCGCGCGGTGCGTGCCGGCCATTGATCGGGTGCATTGATCGCATGGGCGCCTGCCCGGCTTGGTGCGGCGCCGCCTTGCGCCCGCGCAAACCAGGCCGCGGCCCGGCCCCGGCCGCGCCCGGCCCCCGCCCGGTTGATCGGCCATTGATCGCGCCGCCACGCCGCCCGGCGGCACGCGCCTCGCAAGACAGCGCCCGTTGCCGCGTGGCCCACCACCGCAGCGCCCTTCCTGCCCCCCCTCCCCTGAAAGGACTCCCATGCCCACCGTCACCTACCCGGCCCACCAGATCGGCGACTTCCTGGTCGACTACGAAGAAAAGGTCTTCGAGGACGTCAAGGCCGCGCCGGGCGAGAAGGCCCTGGTCACCTTCCACACCGTGGCCTTCGAAGGCTCGATCGGCCTGGTCAACCTGCTGCAGGCCCTGCGGCTGCAGCGCAAGGGCTTCGAGACCTCCATCCTGCTCTACGGCCCGGGCGTGACCCTGGGCGTCAAGCGCGGCTTTCCCAAGCTGGGCGACGAGGCCTTCCCCGGCCACCAGAACTTCAACAAGCAGCTCGAACGCTTCATGGCCGAGGGCGGCAAGGTCTACGCCTGCCGCTTCGCGCTGCAGGCCCTGTACGGCCACGGCGAAGGCGCGCTGATCGAGGGCATCCGCCCGATCAACCCGCTGGACGTGCTGGACGTGGTGCTGCTGCACCGCCAGCAGAACGCCTTCATCCTGGACACCTGGACCCTCTGACACCCCGGAGCCCCCATGCCGGCATCCCACACCACGGTCCGGGCCGCCGCCGCCCAGATCGCCCCCGATCTGGACAGCGCCGACGGCACCCTGGCGCGCGTGCTCGAAACCATCGAGCAGGCGGCCCGCCAGGGGGTGGAGCTGATCGTCTTTCCCGAGACCTTCGTGCCCTACTACCCCTACTTCTCCTTCGTGCAGCCGCCGGTGCGGCAGGGGGCCGACCACCTGCTGCTGATGCAGCGCGCGCCCACCGTGCCCGGCCCGATGACCGACGCGGTGGCCGCCGCGGCCCGGGCCGCCGGCATGGTGGTGGTGCTGGGCGTCAACGAGCGCGACCACGGCAGCCTCTACAACACCCAGCTGATCTTCGACGCCGATGGCCGGCTGCTGCAGAAGCGCCGCAAGATCACCCCCACCTACCATGAGCGCATGGTCTGGGGCCAGGGCGACGGCAGCGGCCTGGCCCCGGTGGACACCCGCGTGGGCCGGGTGGGCGCGCTGGCCTGCTGGGAGCACTACAACCCGCTGGCCCGCTACGCGCTGATGGCCCAGCACGAGCAGATCCACTGCGCGCAGTTCCCCGGCTCGCTGGTGGGGCCGATCTTCGCCGAGCAGATGGGCGTCACCCTCCGCCACCACGCACTGGAATCGGGCTGCTTCGTCGTCAACGCCACCGGCTGGCTGCACGACGCCCAGATCCGCCAGATCATGCCCGACGAGGCCCTGCAGGGCGCGCTGCGCGGCGGCTGCCACACCGCCATCGTCTCGCCCGAAGGCAAGTACCTGGCCGAGCCGCTGACCGAGGGCGAGGGCCTGGTGGTGGCCGACCTGGACTTCGCGCTGATCGACAAGCGCAAGCGGATGATGGATTCGGTGGGCCACTACGCGCGGCCCGAGTTGCTGAGCCTGGCCATCCGCCGCGACGCGGCCCATCCCCTGCGCGGCTACGACGCCACGGCCGGCGCCACCGATCCCCTCGAGGCCTTCCCCCCTCTTGCCGCCACCGCCCCGGAGGCCCTGTGAACACGAACACCCAGCTGATGACCGAGCTGCAGACCCGCGGTCTGCGCCTGCAGGACCCGGGCGCCGGCGCCGCCAGCCGCCGCGGCGGCGCCGGGCCGTCCGACCACAAGGCCGTGGTGGTGGACGGCGTGACCCTGATGGTGCCGGTGCACACCCACGGCGCCTTCGACTCGCCCTTCGTGGCCGAGGCGCCGGGGCCCGACGGCCGCAGCCAGCTGCGCCACGGCAGCATCCCCATCGCGCAGATCGAGTTCGCCCGCACGCCGCGCTTCTACGGCGGCCAGACGGCCGACGGCATTCCCTACAGCCACATCGCCACGCTGCACGGGCGCGACGTGCTGGCCACCACCGTGCTGCAGACCTGCATCCGCTACGAAAGCCGGCGCAAGGCCTGCCGCTTCTGCGCCATCGGCCAGTCGCTGGCGGCCGGCCGCACCATCGCCCGCAAGACCCCGGCCCAGCTGGCCGAGGTGGCGCGTGCCGCGGTGGAGCTGGACGGCGTGCGCCACATGGTGATGACCACCGGCACGCCACCCACGCCCGACCGCGGCGCCCTGCTGCTGTGCGAGAGCGCCCAGGCGGTCAAGGCCGCGGTGGACCTGCCGCTGCAGGCCCAGTGCGAGCCGCCCGACACCGACGCCTGGTTCCAGCGCCTGAAGGACGCCGGCGTGGACACCCTGGGCATGCACCTGGAGGTGGTGGGCGAGGCCCTGCGCCAGCAGCTGCTGCCGGGCAAGGCCGAGGTGCCGCTGGCCCGCTACTGGGACGCCTTCGCCGCCGCGGTGGACGTGTTCGGGCGGGGCCAGGTCAGCACCTACCTGCTGGCCGGCCTGGGCGACAGCGTGGACACCCTGCTGGCCACCAGCGAGCGCCTGCTGGCCCTGGGCGTCTACCCCTTCGTCGTGCCCTTCGTGCCCATCAGCGGCACCCCGCTGGAAGACCATCCCGCCCCCAGCGCCGACTTCATGCGCGCGGTGCTGGCCCCGCTGGGCGCCATGGTGCGTGCCGCCGGCCTGCGCGCGGGCGACATCAAGGCCGGCTGCGGGCGCTGCGCAGCCTGCTCCACGCTGGCCGTGTTCGAGGACACACCCAGCCCCGCCCCCCTGGCCTGCTGAGGGACGGCCCTTTGT
>NZ_BADL01000180.1 GCF_000333615.1 Ideonella sp. B508-1
CTTCACCTCCCAACCGCAAGGTGGATGACATTCAGTATTACTACAGCTCGCAGCTGCCCGGCGAGGCCAGCCCGGTGGACGACCGCATCGTCCATCCGGCCGAGCCCCGCACGGTGCGGGTGACGCTGCAGGTTCGGATCTGATCAGCGCCCGCGGATCTCGAACGCCCGCGGCGACCCACTTGATCGTTCGCAAGTCCGTGCCCGGCGCTCGGCGATCGACCGTCCGCACTTCACATTTCTACATAATCAGCCCTCCATGGCTCACCGGCTGACCCTGCAACGTTTCGCACGCTTCCTGCTGGCGTGGTACGTCGCGTTCGTCGGTGTGGGCACGCTCTCGCCGCTGTTCAAGACGGTGGACCTGACACTGGTCTGCAGTGCGGGCGGCTCGTCCCGATGGGTGGCCATCGATCCGTCCGATGACCCGGCCGCGGCCGCCGCCCATCGGCACGCCATCGACTGTCCCCTGTGCCTGCCGATGATGGCGCCACCGGCCGTGGCCGTGCTGACCACCGACCCGGACGCCCCCATCACCCAGGTGCTGATCCCTCCGGATCAACGCCCCGCGTCTGCCATTCCGGCGAGCGGGCTGTCTGCCCGCGGCCCACCAAAGCTGGCCTGAGCGGCCTGCATCCGCCCCACCCGGGCAACGCGCGCCGCACGCCCTCCTTCCTTCTGAGACACCCGCCGGCCACGGCCGGCGTGGCTTCGCCTTCGTCCCCTTGCGGGCCCAGGCGCGGCCACGGCCTGCGCGCCCACAGCGCAGGCCCACCCACACCCCTGCCATCACCACACGAGGAACATCCATGGCATTCCAAGTTCGTCCCCTGGTCCTGTCCACCTTGAGCGCCGGTCTGGCCCTGGCCGCCCTGCTGAGCGCCTGCGGCGGCGGCAGCGACGATTCCCCCGGCTGGTCCACGGACAGCGCCGGCAATGTCTCCTTGCAGTTCGAGGCCGTGGCCGGCAGCACCCCGGTGAGCTGCGGCAGCACCATCACGGGCCTGGGCAGCACGAGCAAGAGCGCCCGGATCCAGGACCTGCGCTTCTATGTCTCGGATGTCCAGCTGATCAAGGCCGACGGCAGCACCGTGCCGCTGACCCTGTCGACCACCGACAACAACAACTACGTCGGCAGCACCGACAGCGTCAGCCTGATCACCCTGTCCCAGGCCGGCACCGGCGCCTGCACCACCGGCACGCTCAACACCGCCATCCAGGGCACGGTGCCCGCCGGCCGATACGTGGGCGTGACGATGACCCTGGGCGTGCCGCTGAGCCTGAACCACCTGAGCTCCACCGATGCCGCCACCCCGGCCGTGCTGCGCTCGGACGTCAACCCCAGCATGTCCTGGAACTGGCGCGGCGGCCGCAAGTTCACCAAGATCGAGCTGCAGAGCACCGAGGCCGGCAACCCGGTCACGCTGCTGCACCTGGGCTCCACCGGCTGCGTGGGCGACCCCGCCAACGGCGTACCCATCACCGGCTGCACCGCACCCAACCGTCTGACGCTGAACTTCGCCAACTTCAACCCGGCCCAGCAGCAGATCGCCCTGGATGTGCAGACGCTGTTCGCGCAGAAGGACTTCACGGCCATGAACATGTGCATGTCCAGCCCGACGGACGCCGGCTGCGTGAGCGACTTCTCCGCCCTGGCCCTGAACTTCAACCCGGACGGCACGGGCACGGGCACCGCCATCGCGGGCCAGACCCAGACGGTCTTCAAGGCCCTGAGCCGGTGAGGCCGACATGACCGTTCTGCCCCGTCTGCGGCCTGTGTGGCTGCTGGTCCTGGCGGTCGTGACGGTGGGGGTGACGGGCTGCCAACGGCAGCCCGCCGCCACCTCGGAGGTGGCGCCCGCCACCCCCGCCGCCTCGGCCTCGGTGATGCCCACCCCTGCCTCATCCCCCGCCTCCGCGGTACAGGCGCAAGCCGCCAGCGATTGGACCTGGGAGCTGCCCGACTACCTGCCGCCCCCGCGCGTGCCGGCCGACAACCCGATGACCCAGGCCAAGGTGGCCCTGGGCCGCTACCTGTTCTACGACACGCGCCTGTCGGGCAACGGCACCCAGGCCTGCGCCACCTGCCACCTGCAGAAGCTGGCCTTCACCGATGGCCGCGCCCACGGCCTGGGCTCCACCGGCCAGCTCCACCCGCGCAGCCCCATGGCCCTGGGCAATGTGGGCTGGAACGCCACCTACACCTGGGCCAACCCGGCGCTGATCACGCTGGAGCGGCAGATGACCAACCCCATCTTCGGCGAGACGCCGGTGGAGATGGGCGTCAACGACAGCAACGTCAAGCTCGTGCTGCAACGCCTGGCCGACGACCCGGCCTATGCGCCGCGCTTTGCCGCCGCCTTCCCGCAGGACCCGGCCGGCCAGCCCACCTGGGACCACATCGTCAAGGCGGTGTCCTCCTTCGAGCGCGCGCTGATCACGACGAACAGCAAATACGACCAGGTGCGCCAGGGCCGGGCCCGCTACACGGCCTCGGAAGCCCGGGGCTACGCCCTGTTCAAGTCGGCGGACTGCATCCAGTGCCACCAGGAGCCCAACTTCGGCGGGCAGTTCCTGAGCGTGGCCACCGTCAAGCCCGATGTCTCCTTCCACAACAAGGGGCTCTACAACCTGGACGGCCAGGGCGCCTACCCGGCCGAGAGCCCCGGCGTGATCGAGATCACCGGCAAGGCCAGCGACATGGGCATGTACCGGGCGCCCACGCTGCGCAACATCGAGCTGACCGCGCCCTACATGCACGACGGCTCGGTGGCCACACTGGGCGAGGTGATCGACCTGTACGCCGCCGGCGGCCGGGGTGCCGGCAAGGACAGCCCGCTCAAGAGCCCGCTGCTGCGCCCGCGCCACTTCAGCGCCCAGGACCGCGCCGACCTGATCGCCTTCCTGAAGACGCTGACGGACCACCAGTTCATCCGCGACCCGCGCTACAGCGACCCCTTCCCCGCCGCGCCCAAGAAGTCATGACCCTGCGCCCCCACCCCCTGGCCCTGGCGGCCTCCTGCGCTCTGAATCCCCTGGCCCTGCAGGCCCAGACGGCGCCGGAGGCACCCCGCCCCCCGGTGCAGACGGTCACCATCACCGCCCCGGCCCCGCTGGGCGAGAAGGACCACCTGCCCCAGGCCCAGGCGGTGGACGCCGCCACCCTGGCCCGCCGCAAACTGGGCAGCAGCGACGCCGCCGCCCTGCTGGATGGCCAACCCGGCGTGAGCCTGAACGGCGCGGGCGGGGTGTCGGCCCTGCCGGCGGTGCACGGCCTGGCCGACGACCGGCTGCGGGTGCAGGTGGACGGCATGGACCTGATGGCCGCCTGCCCCAACCACATGAACTCGCCGCTGTCCTACATCGACGCCTCGGCGGTGGGGCAGGTGAAGGTCTATGCCGGCATCACGCCGGTCAGCGTGGGCGGCGACAGCCTGGGCGGCACGGTGCAGGTCGAATCGGCGGCGCCGCTGTTCGCGGCCGAGCCCGGCAGCTGGGTGCAGCAGGGCGAGCTGGGCGGCGCCTACCGCAGCAACGGCCGGGCCTGGAGCGCCGACACCAACCTCACCCTGGCCACCGACGCGCTGAGCCTGCGCTACAGCGGCGCCAGCACCCGTTCGGACAACTATCGCGCGGCCTGGGCCTTCAAGGACCCGGCCAGCGGCAGCGGCGCCGGCAGCAGCCTGCCGGCCGACGAGGTGGGCTCCTCGGCCTACCGGGCGCACAACCAGGCCCTGAGCCTGGCCCTGCGGCAGGACAACCATCTGCTGCAGCTGAGCGCGGCCTACCAGGACATCCCCTTCGAGGGCTACCCCAACCAGCGGATGGACATGACGTCCAACCGCAGCACCCAGCTCAACGCCCGCTACCGTGGCCAGTACGACTGGGGCGAGCTGCAGGCCCAGGCCTACAGCCAGCGCACCGACCACCGCATGGACATGGGCCCCGACCGCGACCACTACGGCACCGGCATGCCCATGGACACGGCCGGCCGCACCCTGGGGGCCTCGGTGCAGGCCAGCCTGATGAGCACACCGGACGAACTGATCCGCCTGGGTGCCGAATACCAGCGCTACCGCCTGAACGACTGGTGGCCCCCCGTGGGCGGCACCATGGGCCCCAACACCTTCTGGAACCTGAACCTGGGCCAGCGCGACAAGGTCGACGTCTACGCCGAGCAGGAGCAGCGCTGGAGCCCGCAGTGGAGCCACCAGATCGGCCTGCGCCTGAGCCGGGTGCACACCGCCGCCGGCGAAGTGCAGGGCTACAACGACGCGCTGTCTTCGCTGTGGGGAGCGGACGCCGCCGCCTTCAACGCCGCCGACCGCGACCGCAGCGACCTGAACGCCGACCTCACCGCCCTGGCCCGCTACCGGCCCGACGGCCAGACGCTGTATGAGTTCGGCTACGCCCGCAAGTCGCGCGCGCCCAATCTGTACCAGCGATACGCCTGGTCCACCCAGGGCATGGCCGCGCTGATGAACAACTTCGTGGGCGACGGCAACGGCTACATCGGCAACCCGGACCTGAAACCCGAGGTGGCGCACACCCTGAGCCTGAGCGGCCAGTGGCAGGCGGCCACCGCCACCGACAGCGTGCCTGTCGACCCCGCCTGGTCGCTGCGCGCCAACGCCTACCTCACCCGCATCGAACATTACATCGACGCCCAGCGCTGCGGCTTCGGCCAGTGCGGCAGCGGCAACTTGAGCGCCACCGACAGCTTCGTGCTGCTGCAGTACGCCAACCAGCGCGCCCAGCTGCAGGGGCTGGACCTGTCCGGCCAGGCCCGGCTGTGGGACGACGGCGCCTGGGGCCGCTGGGGCCTGAACGGCGTGCTGAACTGGGTGCACGGCCGCAACCTGCAAACGCACGACGGCCTGCACAACGTCATGCCGCTGAACCTGCGCCTGGGCCTGAGCCACGCCCTGGGCGGCTGGCAGCAGACGCTGGAGTGGCAGGTGGTGCGGGCCAAGACGAATGTCTCGGCCGTGCGCAACGAGATCCGCACGCCCGCCTATGCCCTGCTCAACTGGCGCGCCAGCTGGCAGCTGAACGACAGCATGCGGCTGGACCTGGGCGTGGACAACCTGCTCGACCGCCGCTACAGCCAGCCCACCGGCGGCGCCTACCTGGGCCAGGGCTCGTCCATGGCCATCACCGGCATCCCCTGGGGCGTGGCCGTGCCGGGCAAGGCCCGCTCCTGGCTGGTCGGCGCCCGCGTCGCCTTCTGAGCGATGCCCCCTCGCACAAGGACACCCCATGTTCCGCATCCCCCGCCTTCTTCTGGCCACGCTGCTGGCCGCCGGCCTGACCGCCTGCGGCGGCGGCCTGTCCGGCGCCGACCTGGCCGAGGCCCAGACCGTTACCTTCGACGCCGCGCCCACCCTCACCCTGGGCGGCACGGCCCAGGTCAGCGCCACGGCCAGCTCGGGCCTGGCGGTCAGCTTCAGCAGCCTCAGCAGCACGGTCTGCAGCGTCAGCACAGACGGGCTGGTCACGGCACTCGCCCTTGGTGACTGTGTGGTGGCGGCCGACCAGGCCGGTGATGCCAGCCACCGCTCCGCCCCTCAGGTCACCCAGACCTTGAGTGTGCAGGTGAGCTCGCCACTGGCCCAGACGCTGAGCTTCGACCCCAGCAGCTCGGCCAGCAGCTTGCGGGTGGGGCGCAGCGCCAGGGTGGCGGCCTCGGCCAGCTCGGGCCTGGCGGTGGCCTACCGCAGCCTCACGCCCGCGGTCTGCAGCGTGGGGGCCGGCGATGGCCTGGTGCAAGGCCTGGCGGTGGGCGACTGCGTGCTGGCCGCCGACCAGGCCGGCGACGACCGTTACGCCGCGGCCGCAGCCGTCACCTGGCCGGTGGCGGTGGTGTCGGCGGACGCGCTGACGGTGCCCGGCCAGCCCACCGGCGTCAGCATCACCCTGGGCAGCACGGCGCAGAGCGTGCTGGTCTCGGCAGGCAGCGTGGACGATGGTGGCAGCCCCATCACCGGCTACACCATCGTCTCGGTGCCCAGCGGCATCACGGTCACGGTCGCCAGCCTGCCGGCCACGGTGGCTTGTGGCGGCAGCTGCGCAGGCCATGCCTTCACCGTCCGCGCCGACAACGCCCAGGGCCAGGGCGCGGTCTCCGGCACCGCGCACATCCTGGGCGACTACAACGTCGTGCTGACCGTGTACGAGCCGCAGACCCAGCCCAACAACAGCATCTTCACCGGCCGCTTCACGCTGGATTCGACCACCCGCAGCGTGTCCGGTCTGAGCGGCAGCCTGACCGAGTCGATGACCGACAACCCGATGCGCACGGTCGGCCTGAGTCACCAGCTCGTTGCGCTGAGCGACAGCACCGGCACCGGCCTGCTGGTGGGCAGCTTCGCGCTGGCCACCACCGACACCTTCGTGGTGGCCAACGGCAACGCCGGCTGGAAGCCCGGCCCGGCCAGCGATGCACTCTATGCGGGCTACCCGAGCGCCGCCAACCCGGCTTCGGGCGGCACCGGCAACGCCTACGCGCTGATCTTCGTGAACCCGGACGACCCCACCGCCCCACTCAGCATCGCCCAACTGCAGCAGACGGCCTACGCCGACTGCACCGCGCTGGGCATGATGGGCGCCATCTGCATGACCGGCACCACGGTGGCGGCCTATGGCAGCGTGGGCAGCATGGGCGGCTACCCGGTGTCGCAGCTGATCACGCGGCGCTGAGCGCCGCGCGGCCCCGGCTCAGGCCAGGCCCTCGGCCTTCAACGCCGCCTGGACGGCCGGGCGGGCCGCCACCCGGGCCTGGAAGGCCACGATCTGCGGCCAGCCGGAGAGGTCCATGCCGATCGGCTTCATCCAACTCAGCACGGTGAACAGATAGGCGTCGGCCACGGTGAAGCCGTCCCCGGTCAGATAGGCACGCCCCTGCAGTTGTCCGTCCACATAGGACAGGCGGCGCTCCAGGGTGGCGCGGGCGATGGCCTTCCAGTCGTCCCCGGCCTGCGGGTGGAAGAAGGCCGTGCAAGATCGGTGCAGCTCCGTGCCGATGAAGTTGAGCCAGCTCTGCAACTGGTAGCGGGCCAGGGTGGCCGGCGCGGGCGCCAGCCAGCGGGCGGGCGCCTGGTCGGCCACGTACTGAAGGATGGCCGGGCCTTCGGTCAGCAGCTCGCCGCTGTCCAGTTGCAGGGCCGGCACATAGCCCTTGGGGTTGATCTGCCAGTAGTCCTGGCCTGTGGCGGTCACCTTGGTCTTCAGATCCACGGCCTCGATCCGATAGGGCAGACCCGCCTCTTCCAACGCGATGTGCGAGGCCAGCGAACAGGCCCCCGGCTTGTAGTAGAGCTTCATGACAGAAACTTCCTGAGATGACACGGGGGCCGCAGCATAGAGCTTTCCCCCGGACCTGTCCGGCACAGGGAGAAGCATCGGACGACGACGTGATAGCCTGCCCCTTGCACACGGGGACACCGGTCATCCACGCCGATGGCCGCGCCCATCCATCCACAAGAAGGAGACAGACATGCAGATCGCCAACCATGGGTTCATCGTCACCGGCGCCGGCTCCGGCCTGGGCGCGGCCACCGCGCAGCGCCTGGTCGACCAGGGCGCCCGCGTGGTGCTGGTGGACATGAACGCCACCGCCGGCCAGGCCCAGGCCGAGGCCCTGGGCGCCAACACCCGCTTCGTGCAGGCCGATGTGTCCGACGCCGCCAGCGCCCAGGCGGCGGTAGACACCGCGCTCTCGGCCTTCGGCCAGCTCAACGGCCTGATCAACTGCGCCGGCGTGGCGCCGGCCGAGAAGGTGGTGGGCCGCGAAGGCCCCCACACGCTGGAGAGCTTTGCCCGCACGGTGCAGATCAACCTGATCGGCACCTTCAACATGCTGCGCCTGGCGGCCGATGCCATGGCCAAGGGCCAGCCCGACGCGAACGGCGAGCGCGGCGTGATCGTCAACACCGCCTCGGTGGCGGCCTTCGACGGCCAGATCGGCCAGGCCGGCTATGCCGCGTCCAAGGGCGGCGTGGTGGCGCTGACGCTGCCGGTGGCCCGCGAGCTGGCCCGCTACGGCATCCGGGTGATGACCATCGCCCCCGGCATCATGGGCACACCGATGTTGAAGGGCATGCCCACCGAGGTGCAGGACGCGCTGGGCAAGATGGTGCCCTTCCCCCCGCGCATGGGCGAGCCCGACGAGTACGCCCGCCTGGTGGCCCACATCATCGACAACACCTACCTCAACGGCGAGGTGATCCGCCTGGACGGCGCGATCCGCATGGCGGCCAAGTGACGCGGGCCTGACTCACTGATCGGCGGCGGAGGCCGTGGCCTGCTGCCCGGCCTGCATCGCCGCGTTCAGGTCCTTCTGGATCTGAACCTCCTGCGCCTTGGCCTGGCTGGCCGCCTGGGCCTCCATGGCCGCGGTGGTGGCCGCGGCACCGGAGACATCGGCGCCGCAGCCGCCCAAGGCCAGCGTGCCCATCACCGCCCACATCATGGCTGTTCGCATGCCGATCTCCTGTTGGATGTGGGCTGGCATGCTAATCCAGGTCTGCGCCCGACCCCAGCCGGTGCTCAGCTAGGCGCAAGACAAGAAAGGTGAGCGCGTCAACGACCGCCAGCGGGTCCCGTTGAATGATCAAGGTTGGCCACCGATGACCTGACGCCCTTGGCGCCACTGCCCTCTGATCCATTCAACATCCAGCGAGTCCACCATGAACCGTTCTCTGCTCCCCCTCGTCGCGGCCAGCCTGATGGGTGTCTGCACCCTGTCCTCCTTCGCACAGACAGCCGCCCCCGCCCCGGTAGCCACCGGAGCGTCCAAGCCGGGCACCTGGAAGAAGGACCATCCCTACCGCGCCGAGGTGAACCAGCGCCTGAAGAATCAGGACAAGCGCATCCATGAGGAAGTGGCCGACGGCAAGCTCACCCACGCCCAGGCCGCCAAGCTGCACAAGGAAGACCGGCAGGTGCGGCAGGAAGAACGTGACATGGCCAGCCAGGACCACGGCCACATCACCGCCCAGGAAAAGAAGACCCTGAACCAGCAGGAGAACAAGATCAGCCACCAGATCGGCCACTGACCGATCCGGCGGGGCCCGTCCTCAGCGGCGGCGCCCCCGCGTGCTGGCGGGCTGCGCCCCTTTGGTGATCAGCCGGGCCCCCTCGCGCCGAATGGCGTCGAAGCCCGGCCCGTCGGCCGCCAGCTTGCCCGACATCTGCAGCACCACCGCGCCATGCATGGCGGCCCAGTACACGTGGCCCAGCAGCTCGGGATCGCCCTCCAGCTGACCGGCCTGCACCAGATCCTCCACATAGGCCACCAGGGTCCGGCGTGAACGGGCATTGGCCGCCGCCAGCTCGGGGTAGGCGTCCTCGTGCGGCTGGGTGTACGCAAAGATCAGCCCGTAGGCCGCCGGCTCGGCGAAGGCGAAGTCCACATAGGCCTGGCCCACCGCGCGCGAGCGGTCCCACACATCGCCCGGGCCCTGCTGGGCCGCTTCCAGCGCGGCCGAAAGCCGGTCCAGCGCGGCGGCACGGGTGGCGGCCAGCAGGGCTTCCTTGCTGTCGTAGTAGCGGTACAGCGCGGTGGCCGTCCAGCCCAGGGCCTGGGCGATGCTGCGCATCGAGGTCTGCTCGATGCCGCGCTCGGCAAACTGCTGCTCGGCCACGGCGCGGATGCGCGCGCGGGCTTCCAGGACCTGTTCGGATGACAACGAAGGGGGCATGGCGCCATCTTACTTAACGCTGTAAACTCAGCGCATCAATAACAGTGTTAACCACGCAAGCGTGGCACCCCGAAGGAGACCGTCCATGTCCTGGCTCGACAGCGTGCAATCCCGGCTCAGCCTGCCGGTCATCGCCTCGCCGATGTTCATCGTCTCGAACCCGCGCCTGGTGGCGGCCGAGTGCAAGGCCGGCATCGTCGGCTCCTTCCCGGCGCTCAACGCCCGCCCGGCCGAGCTGCTGGACGAGTGGCTGACCCAGCTCAAGGCCGAGCTGGCCACCCACGACGCGGCCCACCCCGAGCGCCCGGCCGCGCCCTTTGCCGTCAACCAGATCTGCCACCGCAGCAACGACCGGCTGATGCGCGACATGGAGACCTGCGTCAAGCACCAGGTGCCCATCATCATCACCAGCCTGCAGGTGTCGGCCGAGCTGGTGGCCGCGGCGCACAGCTACGGCGGCGTGGTCTTCCACGACGTGATCTCCATCCGCCACGCGGAAAAGGCCATCGAGGCCGGCGTGGACGGTCTGATCCTGGTCTGCGCGGGCGCGGGCGGCCATGCCGGCACGCTGAGTCCCTTTGCCCTGCTGCCCGAGATCCGCCGCATCTTCCAGGGCCCCATCGCCCTGGCGGGCGCCATCGCCAACGGCCAGTCCATCCTGGCGGCCCAGGCCCTGGGGGCCGACTTCGCCTACATGGGCACCCGCTTCATCGCCACGCAGGAGGCCAACGCGGTGGATGCCTACAAGCAGATGCTGGTGGACACCCATGCCGAGGACATCGTCTATTCCTCGCTGTTCACCGGGGTGCCAGGCAACTACCTCAAGCCCAGCATCGCCGCCGCCGGCATGGACCCCGACAACCTGCCCAGCGCCGACAAGAGCAAGATGGATTTCGGCTCGGGCGGCAACAGCGCGGCCAAGGCCTGGCGCGACATCTGGGGCGCCGGCCAGGGCGTGGGCTCCATCGACAGCGTGCCCAGCGTGGCCGCACTGGTGGAGCAGCTCAAGGCCGAGTACCGCGAGGCGCGCGAGGCCGTGGCCCGCCGGGCCGCACGCTTCGGCGCCTGACCCGCAAAAGAGAAACCCGCCCCGCGCGGTCGGCGCGGGGCGGGCTTGTCTCGCCGGGCTCAGGCCCTCACTCGTCGCTGCCGCCGATGCCGAACAGGCTCAGCAGGCTGGTGAACAGGTTGAACAGCGAGACATAGAGGCTCACGGTGGCCAGCACGTAGTTGGTTTCACCGCCGTTCACGATGCGGCTGGTCTCGAACAGGATCATCCCGGCCGACAGCAGCGCCACCATGGCCGACACCGCCAGGCCCAGGGCCGGCATCTGCAGGAAGACCGCGCCCAGGCCAGCGATCAGGGCGATGACCATGCCGGCGAACAGAAAGCCGCCCATGAAGCTGAAGTCGCGCCGGGTCGTCAGCACCCAGGCGGACAGGGCCAGGAAGGTGACGCCCGTGGCCGCCAGCGCCAGCATCACCGTCTGCACACCGCCCGGCAGGGCCAGCATGCGAGCCAGCACCGGGCCCAGCGTGTAGCCCATGAAGCCGGTCAGGGCGAAGACCAGAGGCAGCGCCCAGCCGCTGTTCTGCAGCCGGTGAATGCCGAACAGCAGGCCGAAGTAGCCGACCAGCGTCAGCAGCAGCCCCGGGGCCGGCAGCTGCCAGGCCACGCCAGCGGCAGCCACGGCCGCGCTGAACAGCAGGGTCATGGCCAGCAGGGCATAGGTGTTGCGCAGCACACGATCGGCGCTGGCACTGCGCACGCCGCGCAGGGGCACCGCCACGGCCGGTGCGGAACGGGCGGTTGAAGCGTTGGACGACAGGGGGTTCATGATGGGATCCTCGTTGGGGTTTCAGTCGGGTTTCAAGCCGGTTCGGGCAGGCGCTGGCGCATGCGACGGGTGTCGCTGCCGCGGCGCCACTGGCGCAGCAGGAAGCGCGCGGCGCGCGCCAGCGCAGCGTTGAGGGCCGCGCGCCAGTCGCTCGCCACGGAGGTGACGACCACGGGACCGGCGCCCTCGGCATGCAAGGCCACCTGGCAGCGCTTGTCGACGCCACCGCGCGGGCCGTTCTCGTCCCACATCTGCACCTCGGCACGGGGCACGCGCGCGCCCAGGCGACGCAGCACGAAGCGCACGCGCCGCTCGGTCAGTTCGCGCAGCTCGGCCGCGCCCGGATGGCGGGGTTTGAAGAGCACTTGCATCGGGGTCTCCAGTGAGTGACGGGGGAGTCCACACTGTCGGCGCTTTCGGGTTCCGAAAAAAGAAGTGTTTTGAGAACACTTACTTCGGAAAAACAGGAACATTTCCGGGATCTTCTGGGGCACAGTGCGGCCCGTCGCCCCTTGGTCGACACCCCACCCATCGGAATGGACCGGAAAGGACCCCGCGCATGCGCAGCTATCCCCGCAACAGCCCTGAAGCCGGCGCCCGCCTCCTCGCGCTGGTGCTGATCTCCGACGGCCATGTCTGCCGCTCGGAGATCGAGACCCTGCAACGCCTGCAGGTGGAGGAGGCCCTCGGGCTGGCCCCCGGCCGCTTCGCGCAGGTGATGCACACCCTGTGCGACGACTTGTTGGCCAGCGCCTATGGCAGCGGCGCGCTGATGTGCCACGTGGACGAAGCCACGCTGGCCTCGCTGCTGTCCGAGGTGGACGATCCGCTGCTGCAGGCCAAGGTGATGCAGCTGGCCCGTGACCTGGCCCAGGCCGACCGCCACCTGGCCGAGGCCGAAGCGCAGGTGCTGTCGGCTGCGCACCGGCAGTGGCGCATCCCCGGGGCCGCCCTGGCCAACCCCGGCGCGGCGACGCCCTGGCAACCGGCCTGAGCCGCGGTATCCGATATCAGCCGCCTGACCCGCCCACGCGGGCCTGCGCGGCGTCCATCACCTGCTGCACCAGCGGATGGTGGCGCCCGCGGCGGGAAAGGATGGCGTGGATCTCCTCCTGCACGCCCTCGCTGCTGCCCAGCAGGCGCAGGCCGCGCAGCAGGCCCATGTCATCCGCCCCCAGCCGGCTGACCGGGAACACGCCCAGCCCGCGCGCGGCAAACACCGCCAGCAGCGCGCTGTCCTCGAACTCGCCGACGATGTGCGGCCGCAGGCCCTGTGCCTCGAACCAATGGTCCAGCGTCGCCCGCAGGGCCGAATGGCCGGTGGGCAGCAGCACGGGCAACTCGTTCAGGCAGTCGGGGAAGCGGTCACGCCGGGCCTTGCCGACCAGGGGGGCCGGGCCGTACCAATCGACCGGGGCGTTCACCAGGCGCTCGCTGGACAGGCGCAGGTTGGGGTTGCGCGGCGCCGCCTGGCCCGCCAGCACCAGGTCCAGGTGGTGCAGGGCCAGCTCGCCCAGCAATTGCTCGAACTCGCCGTCATGGCAGATCAGGCGCAAGTTCGGGGTGGCCAGCACCGGCGCCAGCAAGGCATGGGCAGCCAGCTTGGAGATGCCGTCTGAAAAGCCCACCGCCAGGCGCACCACGGGGCCGCTGGCGGCTTGACGCACCTCGTCGGGAATGACCTGGCCGATCTGAAAGATCTCCTCGGCCCGGGCGAAGGCGGCCTGGCCGGCTTCGGTGAGCGCCACGCCGCGTCCGGCGGGCTTGAGCAACTGGTGGCCCAGCGCCTTCTCCAGCTCACGCACCTGGGCGCTGATGGTCTGCACCGCCATGCCCAGGCGATCGGCGGCCCGGGCAAAGCCGCCCTCCTTGGTGACCACCCAGAAGTAGTGCAGATGGCGGTAGTTCAGCATGCGGTCCTCGCTGGCGGAGGTTCAGTGCGGGAAATCCGAATCTTAGTTGCGCAAAACGCTGATTTGTTCGCACCCCGCCTCTGTGCACACTGAGCCACGTCGGTGCCACCACCACAGCAACCCCCGAGCGCCCCACATGGACCTCCTGCTACCCTTCCTCTCCGTGGACTTCATGGGCAAGCCGGCCTGGATCTGGCTGCTCTTCATCGCCATCGTCATCGCCCTGCTGGCTTTCGACCTGGGCGTGCTGCACCAGGACGACCGCGAGATCGGCGTGCGCGAGAGCCTCTTGCTGTCGGCCGGCTACATCAGCGTGGCGCTGCTGTTCGGCGCCTGGGTCTGGTGGTACCTGGGCGCGCAAAGCGGCATGGATTACTACACCGGCTTCATGATCGAGAAGTCGCTGTCCATGGACAACGTCTTCGTCATCGCGCTGATCTTCACCTTCTTCGCCATCCCACGGCAATACCAGCACCGCGTGCTGTTCTGGGGCATCCTGGGGGTGATCGTGCTGCGGGCGCTGATGATCGGCCTGGGCGCCACGCTGGTCAGCCAGTTCAGCTGGGTGCTCTACCTGTTCGGCGCCTTCCTGCTCATCACCGGCGTGAAGATGTGGTTCATCGCCGACCACACGCCCGACATCGCCAACAACCCGGTGCTGAAGTTCCTGAAGCGGCACATGCGGGTGACCGACGGCCTGCGCGGCAAGGCCTTCTGGGTGCGCGAACGTGACGCGGCCACCGGTCGGGTCGAGCGCTTTGCCACGCCGCTGCTGCTAGCCCTGGTGCTGGTGGAGTGCGTGGACCTGGTGTTCGCGGTCGATTCGGTGCCGGCCATCTTCGCCATCACGACCGACCCCTTCGTCGTCTACACCAGCAACATCTTCGCCATCCTGGGTCTGCGGGCGCTGTACTTCGCGCTGGCGGCCATGATCCACCGCTTCAAGTACCTCAAGTACGCGCTGGCCCTGGTGCTGGTGTTCATCGGCGGCAAGATCTTCCTGGTGGGCCTGATCGGCAAGATCCCGGCAACGCTCTCGCTGAGCGTGACTTTCGGCCTGATCGCCGGCGGCGTGCTGGTGTCGCTGTGGAAGACCCGCCAGGCCGTGACAGGCTGACGCGGGGGCGGGCCGTCCCGGCCCGCAAGAACGCAGATCGCGCCCGGCAAAGCCGCCTGGGTGCGATCTGCGGGCCTGAACCGTCAGGCCGCCGGGGTGGGGAACACCACCTTGGAGGGCTGGGTGCCGTCCGACTTGCGGCGCTTGCGGCCGCTGGCCACCTTGCGAACTTGCTTGGCGGAAACGGTGCGCTTGCCGATGCGCTTCTTCTTGGCCAGTGCCATGACGATCCTTTGGAGTTGGGGGTAAAGACCGCAAGGATACAGCGGCACAGAAACCCGGCGCCTCTCAGCCCGCCCACGCCCACTCATGCCGCTCCCGCCCCCGCCGGAACATCACCCGCTGCGCGGTGGCCTTGCAGTGCCAGGTCTGCTGGGTGGCGTCCAGGCCGCCGGGCGGCTCGGCCAGGGAGGCCGGGTCGAAGACCACGGCGCAGCGGTGGCCCGGCGCCCGCACCGAGGCATAGGCCAGCCACTGCACGCCACGGATCTGGGCCGAGCGGGCCACGGCCTGGGGCGCGCGGTAGTCGCTGTCGTGGGTCCACAGGGCCTGGGCCTGGTCCCAGGGCGGCTGGGTCAGGTCGATGGCCAGGCCCTGGATCGCGCCCTGGAAGAAGGTGTGCTCGGTCAGCAGCTCGCGCCCGGCCAGGCCGGCGCTGTCCAGGATGAAGCGGTGGCGCCAGTAGGCCACCTCGGCGCAGGCGGCATACAGCGTCTGCGCGCCGTACCACTGGCCCGGGCTGTGCGGCGCCCGAAATCGGCTGGCGTGCGGCGGCCGGTAGCGAAACGGCGTGGCCAGCAGGTAATGCAGCGGCCGGGCGGCCGGCGGCAGGGTCGGCTTGCTGCCCTCCAGCAGCTGCTCCAGCAGGTCCTGCTCGGCGGCGCTGTCCACCAGGCGCATGGTGGAGACGACGTGCTGTGCCTCCACCCCGCGCCAGGCCAGCGCGGCCTGGGGGCTGATGTGGCCCTCGAACCAGTCGGGCTGCCAGTCCATGGTGGAGTCGACTCAACCGCGGCTCAGGCCGGCGCGCGCATGGCGTCCAGGTAGTTCAGTGTGGCCACCAGGCCCTCGGCCTTCTGGATGAGCTGCAGCGGCTCGCCGCCCAGGGCCTGGTTGTAGGCGCTCATCCAGGCCAGGCGCTTCTGGTCGTCGGTGCCCACCAGGGCATCCAGCGAGCGGTACACCCGCACCAGCAGCAGGGCCAGCTCGCCCTCCTTGGAATCGGGCGCCAGGCCCTTCTGGCCTTGAGCACGCGCGACACCGTGGGCTCGCTCAGGCCCAGGGTGCGGGCCAGGGTCACGCCCTTGAGGCCCAGCAGCGCGCTGGCCCGCGCGGTGGCCTTGGCCAGCACGGCGGCGGGGTCGGGCGGGCTGACGGCCAAGGTCGAATATTTCATTGGAAATATCCAATCTGATTTATTCCTGTAGAAATAATACCGCAGCGCATCCCCTCATGAAAACCCCATCCACAACGCTGGGCTTCTGGCGTCGCCCCAGGGCGTGCGCCATCAGGTCGGTGGGGGTCGTGGCCCATGTCAGGCGGCGCGCAGCCGCCTTCCTCTTCAGAAGCTGTGCCGCAGACCCAGGGCGAAGCCGTTCTGGGACTCACCCGCACCGGGCTTGACCTCGCCCGTGGGGTCGCCGTTGGACACCGACAGGGCCAGCGTGCCGTCATTGACGAGGCGCCCTGCGGTGGCGTACACCGCCGTGCGCTTGGACAGGCTGTAGGTGCCCCGCAGGGCCAGCATCTTGGCGCCGTTCGGGCTGTCCCGGTACTTCAGCTTGAAGAGCTCGCCATCCACCGTGAAGGCGGGCGTCAGCGGGTAGGCCCCGCCGACGAACCACAGCTGGCTGCGGGGGGTGGCGGCGCTGCCTTCGTTGCGGCGGTCGATCACACCGGCGCTGAGCTTGAGGTCCTGGTACTTGAACCAGCCGTTGAGCGTGCTGCGGCGGTCGGTCTTGTCTGCGCTGGTCAGGCCGGCCGCGGCCCAGGAGCCCGCGCCGCCATGGAACTGGTCATTGGCCGCAGCCACGCCCCAGGTGCTGGTGTCGTACTTGAGCAGCACCGACCATTCGCGGCAGGCCGCGGTGCCGTCCTCGCCGGCGCAACCGGTGCCCGAGGGGCTGCCGGCACTGACCGTGTCACGGCCCAGGCTGTAGGTGGCGCCCACGGTCAGACCGCCGAAGCTGCCCTTGTAGGCCAGTGAGTTGTCCAGGCGGTCGTTGGGCAGGTAGCTGTCCAGCGAGCCCGAGCCGAAGAGGTTGGGGCCCAGGGTGTCAGCATCCAGCAGCGAATAGAACAGCATGGAGTACTGGCGGCCGAGGGAAGCCTGGCCCCAGTTGCCCTTGAGGCCGACGAAGGCCTGGCGGCCCCAGACGCGGCCGCCCTGGTTGAGCGAACCGCCGTCGACCCCGAAGCCCTGCTCGATGGTGAAGACCGCGCTCAGGCCGCCACCGAGGTCTTCGCTGCCGCGCAGGCCCAGGCGGGAGGGCACCGAGCCGGCGAGGTTGGGCATGCGGTTGTCGCTGTGGCTGTCGGTGCCGACATTGGACAGGTGCTCCACGGCGGCATCCAGCACGCCGTAGAGGGTCACGCTCTGGGCCTGGGCGGTGGCCAGCGGGCACAGCGCGGCCACTGCAGCCAGGGGCAGCAGTCGAAAATTCATGGTTTTGTCTCCGATGTGAGAAGCGGGCCGTTCGTGCGACGGCCTCACGGGGGTCCCGGTATCGCCCGGGAGATGCGTCAGGGGGCGGTGTAGTCCGGTTGCCGCTCGGGCGCGGCATCCCGGAAGGCGGGCAGGCTCTGGCAGTGCGCGTGCACGGCCATCAATCGTGGATAGGCGCTCAGGTCGCATTGCATGCGCAAGGCATTGGCCACCTGGGGCACCAGGCAGACGTCGGCCGCGCTCACCGTGGTGCCAAAGGCAAAGGGCCCGGCCGCGCCCGCGCGTTGCAGCAGCACCTCGGCCGCGCCCAGCCCTTCGGCCACCCAATGGGCGTACCAGGCATGCTTGGCGACCTCATCCACGGCCAGGGTGTCCTTGAGGTACTTGAGCACCCGCAGGTTGTTGACGGGATGGATGTCACAGGCGATGAGTTGGACGAACTCCTGCACCCGCGCACGGGCCAGCGGCTCGGTGGGGAACAGCAGGGGCTCCGGCGCCAGGCTGTCCAGGTAGCCCAGGATGGCCAGCGACTGCGACAACACATTCCCCGCGTCGTCCACCAGCACCGGCACACCGCCCACGGGGCTCATGGCCCGGTGTTCCGGGGCGTACTGCTCGCCACGCCGGATGTTCACCGGCCGCAACTCGAACTGCAGGCCCTTGAGCGCCAGCGCGATGCGGACGCGGTAGGCGGTGGAGCTGTTGAAGAAGCTGTAGAGAATCATGCGCGTGTTTCCGTCAGGATGGGATGGAGCGCTGCGGGTGTCCCACGGCCGGTGCGGCCACCGGTGATCCCCCCGGCGTGCTCGCAGGGGCCAGGGCCTTGCCCATGCGGTGGATGAACAGGGCGGCCAGCGCGGACGGCAGCATCAGCAGGGCGAAGATGCCGTGCATGCCCCAGCCCATGCCCAGCATGGTGCCGCCCACCAGCGAACCGAAGATGGAACCCACGCGGCCGGCGCCCAGGGCCCAGGCCACGCCGGTGGCCCGGCTCCCCGTGGGGTAGTAGGAGGCGGCCAAGGCATTGGCCCCCACCTGCGAGCCGCTGATGAACACCCCCACCCCGGCCACGAACAGGCCCAGCAGCATGAAGTTGGTATAGAACTGGCTGATGGCCCCGAAGCACAAGGCCCCCAGCGCATAGGCCACGGTGAGCACCCGGTAGGGGTTGAGCTTGTCCATGGCCGCACCCAGGCCGATGGCGCCAGCGGTGCCACCGATCTGGAACAGGGCCGTCAGCAGGGCGGCCTGACTCAGGGTGAGGCCGGTGTCCTTGATCAGCGTGGGCAGCCAGTTGGTCAGCAGGTAGATGATGAGCAGGCTCATGAAGAAGCTGCCCCACAGCAGCAGGGTGCCACGGCGCAGCGGCGCGGCCAGGATCTGACGCACCGGGGCGCTGACCTCTCCTTCGGCCTCGACCAGAAAGCCCTTCATGTCCACCGGCAGCGGGGCGATGGCCTGCAGGGTTCGACGCAGCCGTTCACCGGTGCCGGCACGCAGCAGCAGAAAGCGGGCGGACTCGGGCATCCACAGCGCCATGGCTGGCACCAGCAGCAGGGGCAGCACGCCCCCCAGGGCCAGCACCGAGCGCCAGCCATGGACCGGCACCAGGTGGGCCGACACGATGCCCCCCAGGGCCGAGCCCAGGGTGAAGCCGCAGAACATGGTGGTGACCAGCACCGAGCGGCGCCGCTGCGGGCAGAACTCCGACATCAGCGTGACCGCGGTGGGCATGGCCCCGCCCAGGCCCAGGCCGGTGAGAAAGCGCGCCAGGGTGAGCCCGGCCACCGAGTCGGCCCAGGCGGCGGCCAGGGTCATGCCACCGAAAACCGCCACCGACAGCATCAGCACCTTCTTGCGGCCGATGCGATCGGCCAAGGGCCCGCACGCCAGCGCACCGATGGTCAGACCCGCCAGAGCCGCCGCCAGCAAGGGGCTGAGCTGGGCGGGGCTCAGGCCCCAGTCGGCCCGCAGGGCCGGGGCGATGAAGCCGATGGAGGCCGTGTCGAAACCGTCCAGCGCCACCACCAGAAAGCACAGTGCCAGCACCATCCACTGGAAGCCCGAGATCTTCTGGGCGTCCACGAAGCGCCGGACATCGAGCAGGCCCTGCGCATTGACGATCGTCGTCGTAGTCATGTGTGTCTCCTCCTGTGGGCACGCTCTTGTTCTTGTGGCCCACATGGTTCAGGGAAGGCGGGACGCTGCGGCGTCCCGCCGCTTTCATCCGGCGATGCGCACCTGGAGCTCGCCCAGGCCGGCCACGCCGCCCACCATGACATCGCCCTTCACCACCGGGCCCACGCCTTCGGGCGTGCCGGTGTAGATCAGGTCGCCCGCTTGCAGCTCGAAGTAGCGCGACAGGTCACTCACCGTTTCGGCCACGGACCAGATCAGCGCCGCGGTGCTGCTGCGCTGCTTGTCCTGCCCGTTGACCTGAAGCCAGATGTCGGCGTGGTGGACATCGCCTGCCACCTCCGCCGGCACCAGCGGGCCGATCGGCGCGGAGCGGTCGAAGGCCTTGCCGATCTCCCAGGGGCGGCCCATCTTGCGCATGTCCATCTGCAGGTCGCGCCGGGTCATGTCCAGGCCCACGGCGTAACCGAACACGTGCTGCAGCGCCTGGTCCTCGGGGATGTTGCGGCCCGGCTTGCCGATGGCGGCCACCAGCTCGATCTCGTAGTGGTAGTTGCTGGTCTCGGCCGGGTAGTCCAGCGTCAGCACCTCGCCCTGGGCCACCGGCACCACGGCATCGGCCGGCTTGCAGAAGAAGAAGGGCGGCTCGCGGTCGGGGTCAAAGCCCATCTCGCGGGCATGGGCGGCGTAGTTGCGGCCCACGCAGTAGACGCGACGGACGGGGAAGCGCTCGCTGCGGCCCACCACGGGCACGCCCACGACCGGGGCGGGGTTGAAGAGATACGTCATGACAATGCTCCGTCGATCAAGAAAATCGGAAAAGGCCCGGCCTGCGGGCCGCACGCGGCGACCCGGCTGACACACAGAGGACAGGCCGTGGGGAGAGGGGTCTCAGTCCTGCCGCTGCTCGCGCAACAGGCCCAGGGCCTCGTGCAGCGGGCGGTCGGAGAAGCTGAACAGCGTGCAGTCCTCGCCTGCGCAGAGCGAGACCGGCGCCCAGGACGGCACCACGAAGGTGTCGCGCGGCGAGAAATCGAACCGCTGTCCGTCGATGCTGACCTGCCCGCGCCCCTCCACCACGCTGTACACCGTGGCGTCGGTGCTGCGGTAGGTCTTGCCGCGGAAGCCCTTGGGCAGCAGCTGCATGAAGGTGGCCATCGAAGGCATGGCCGGGCCGCCCGTGGCCGGGTTGACATAGCGCATCTTCACGCCGTCCCAGTCGTCCAGGCCACCGTCGCGCAGCATCGTGTCCAGTGCCTCCCGGGTGCGGGCATAGGGGTAGTGGGCCAGCGGCGACACCGGCGAGTTCACCCGGTGCCGCACAGGCAGCAGGCCAGCCCCGTAGCGCGCCAGGCTGCTGCCCACCACCTTGGTGACAGGCTGCTCCTTGGCGTGGTAGTTGCCGGAGAACTGCGCGCCCAGGAAGCCCAGCAGCGGGATGTCCAGACCATCGAGCCAGACCACCGGTTCGCCGCCCTCGGCCTGCAGGGCGTTGCCGTGGTCGTGCCAGGTCCAGCTGGGGGTGATGATGAAGTCGCCCGGCTGCATGGGGATGCGCTCGCCATCCACGGCGGTGAAGGCGCTCTGGCCTTCCAGCACCAGCCGCAGGGCCGACTGGGTGTGGCGGTGGGTGGGCGCCACCTCGCCGGGCAGGATGAGCTGCAGACCGGCGTACAAGGTCTGGGTGATCGAGGCCCGACCCGGGATCGCGGGGTTCTCCATCACCAGCACGCGGCGCACCGCCTGCTCGGCGGTGATCAGGCGCCCCGCCTCCATCAGGTGCGGGCGCAGGGCCTCGTAGCGCCACAGGGCCGGGGCACACACCCGGGGCGGCACTTCGGGCACCAGGCTGTGCAGCTGTTCCCACAAGGGCACCAGGTGGTCGGCCCCGATGCGCGCATTGAATTCGCTGGCTTGTGACATCGCCATTCCTTTGTCTCCAAATCGTCTGGCGGCAGCTTAAGTCGGCGCAGATATCATCTGGAAATGATCTTTGAGTATCAACATATCAACTGATTTGTATGGATACCGAGTTGCCTCAGGCCTGGTCCCGCCACCTGCACATGCGCCACCTGCACTGGCTGGCCCTGCTGGGGGAGACCCGCAACCTCTCCGAAGCCGCCCGGCAGGCCCACACCACCCAGCCAGGCCTGTCCAAGTGGCTGCGCGACCTGGAAGACGACGTGGGCAGCCCGCTGTTCGAGCGCCACGCCCGCGGCCTGCACCCCACCGCGGTGGGGGAGCTGCTGCTGCTCTATGCGCAGCGGGTGCTGGGCGCCATGCGCCGCGCCGAACAGGACGTGGCCGCGGTGCGCCAGGGCGGGCGCCGACGGGTGGTGCTGGGCTGCTCGGCCGCCGCCAACGCCCACCTGGTGCCCGAAGCCATCCGCCTCTACATGCAGCGCATGCCGGACATCCAGGTGGGCCTGCGCGAGAGCACCATGGACGCCCTGCTGCCCCAGCTCGAGCACGTGCAGCTGGACGTGGCGGTGGGGCGCCTGGACGACCGCCCCTGGCCGGGCCTGCAGCAGCAATGGCTGTACGTCGAACCCATCGTGCTGGTGTGCTGCCCGGATCACCCGCTGGCCCGCCTCGCCGAGGTGGGCTGGGAAGACGCCCGCGCGCATCCCTGGATCGTCTGGCCCAGCGGCACGCCCATCCGGGCCAACCTGGAATCGGGGCTGACCTCGATCGGTGTGGCCCTGCCGCCCCGCACCCTGGAGTCGTCCTCGATGCTGGCCAACCTCTCGCTGCTGCGCGACAGCGACATGCTGATGGCGGTGTCCGCCCACGTGGGGCGGCACTTCGCTGCCCAGGGCCTGGTGGCCCGACTGCCGCTGACGGTGGGCAGTGCTGGCGCGCTGGGCTTCTATTGGCGTGACGCCACCGAAGTGGACCCGGCCATCCAGACCCTGCTGGACTGCCTGCGCGAGGCGGCCCGGACCCTCCAGGTCGGCTGAGCTCAGACTGGCGGTGCCTGCAGCAGGCGCAGCAGGCCCAACACCGCCGGATCCCGCTCGTGGCGGCGCCACACCGCCCCCAGCTCGGACGGAATGCGGGCCCCCGCCAGCTCGCGAAAGACCACCTGCGGCAGCTCGATCACCCCCTGCAGCAGGCTGGGCACCACCGCCAGGCCCACGCCCAAGGACACCTGGGCCAGCACCGCCACCAAGGAGCCAGGCGCCAGCACCACCCGGGGCTCGAAGCGGCCCCGCCGCGCCACCTCCTGCAGGCCGAACGTCTGCTCGGGGGCGACGAAGGAGGCCTGCGCCAGGCTGCGTGCAGGCACCGGCGTCTGTGCGGCCGCCAGTGGATGGCCAGCCGGCAGCGCCAGGCAGAAGTGATCGCGCACCAGCACCTGCGTCCGCAAGGCCGCCGGCACCGCCATGGGCAGGCGCACGAAGGCCACATCCACCTGCCCGTCCTCCAACATCGCCGGCAGCCGGTCCATCGGCTGCTCCTGGATCTGCAGGGTCACGTCGGGGTGGCTGGTGCGAAAGCGCCCCACCAGGTCCTGCAACACGCCCGCGTAGACCGCCGAACCCACATAGCCCAGCGCCACCCGGCCCAGCGCGCCCTGGCCGGCGCGCCGGCCCACCGCCACGCTGCGCTCGAACTGCGCCAGCGTGGCCTGGGCCTCAACCAGGAAGGCCTCGCCCGCGGGGGTGAGCGCCACCGAGCGCTTGGTCCGGCGCAGCAGCAGGGTGCCCAGGTCCCGCTCCAGGGCCTGGATCTGCTCGGTCAGCGCCGGGGCCGACAGGCCCAGGGCCTCGGCCGCGCGGGCGAAGTGCAAGGCCTGCGCGACCGCCACGAAGCCACGCAGGTGGCGCAGTTCCAAGGCCATGGGCTCTTCCCCTTGAATTCGGTTGAGCCGAATTTTCTCCTGCCTGGCGACGATTGATCCGAGTTCCCAATGCGGGTGCAATGGCCGGCCGATCGCTGCCATCCCGCCATGCCTGCCCTGGTCTCCTCCGCCCCGGCCACCGCCCAAGCGGCCCACCCGGCTGCCCCTCCGGCGGCCCACCCCGCCGCGCTGTGGTTCACCTCGCTGGTCTGCGCCATGACGGTGCTGGACGCCAATGTGGTGGGCATCGTGCTGCCGGCCCTGTCGCGGGCCCTGGCCCGCTCGGCCACCGAGCTGGAATGGATGGTCAGCGCCTACGCCCTGTGCTTTGCCGCCCTGCTGCTGCCGGCCGGGCGGCTGGCGGACTGCCTGGGCCGGCGCCGGGTGCTGCTGGCCGGCCTGGCAGGCTTTGGCGCCGCCTCGGTGGTGTGCGGGCTGGCCCCCAGCGCCCCGGCGCTGATCGCCGCCCGCGCGCTGCAGGGCGCCGGGGCCGCGCTGATGCTGGCGCCCGCCCTGGCCCTGGTGGGCCACCAGGCGCCGCAGGAGCCCGCGCGCAGCCGGGCCTGGGCCTTCTGGGGCACGGTGATGGGCCTGACCATGGTGGCCGCGCCGCTGCTGGGCGGGGCGGTGACCCAGTGGCTGGGATGGCGCTGGGCCTTCTTCCTGAACCTGCCGCTGTGCGCCGGGCTGGCCCTGGGCGTGCGCCGCTGCGTGGCCGAATCGCGCGAGCCGGACGCCGGGCCGCTGGACCGCGCCGGCGTGCTGCTGTTCACCGCGGCGATGTTCGGCCTGACCTGGGCGCTGATCCAGGGTGCCAGCCACGGCTGGACCAGCCCGCAGGTGCTGCTGCGCCTGGGCGCCGGCCTGGCGCTGATGGCCCTCTTCATCGCGGTGGAGCGGCGCCGCGCCCACCCGCTGCTGGACGTGGGCCTGTTCCGCGCCCCCGCACTGCTGGGCGCGGTGCTGGCCATGTTCGCCTACGCCGCCACGGCCCAGGTCATGACCGCCCTGCTGCCGCTGTTCCTGCAGAGCGCGCGCGGGCACGGCGCCCTGGCGGCCGGCGTGGCCATGCTGCCATTCTCGCTGGCCATGCTGGTGTTCCCGCGGGTGGCGCGCGTCCTGCACCAGCGCCCGGGCCTGTCCAACCTGCAGCTGCTGGTGCTGGGCCTGGCCGCGGTGGCCCTGGGCAACGCCGTGCTGGCCTGGGCCGCCCCCGGCCGCAGCGGCGGGTTGCTGGGCCTGGGCATGGCGCTGCTGGGCGCCGGGGGTGGGCTGATGAATGGCGAGACGCAGCGGGCCATCATGGGCCAGCTGCCGCCCCAGCGGGCCGGCATGGCCTCGGGCATCAGCACCACCGCCCGCTTCAGCGGCGTGCTGCTGGGCTTCTCGGCCCTGGGCTCGCAAAGCCACGCGCTGGGCTTTGGCGCGGCCTTCGGCCTGGCGGCGGTGGCCGCCGCGGCGGCGGCCCTGCTGGTGCCGGCGCTGTACCGGGCGGGGGCGCCCAGGCCTTGAACGCCGGGGCGGCCGCGGGCTCAACCCGGGCCGTCGCTCGCGGCCGCCAGGAGCGGCACCAGCACGTCGCTGATCGGCGTCGGCAGGCCATGGGCCCGGGCGCGTCGCGCCACCACCCCGTTGCGGATGTCCCACTCG
>NZ_BADL01000179.1 GCF_000333615.1 Ideonella sp. B508-1
CGCGTGGGCAGGCTTGGTCAAAGGCCTGCAGCACGGCCGGGAAGGCGTATTTCATCATCTCCTCGGGCAGGCCCACCCGCAGCTGGCCGGACACGCCGGGGGCGCTGAACAGGCTGCAGGCCTCGTTGTGCAGGCGCAGCAGGCGGCGGGCGTAGTCCAGCAGGCCTTGTCACGTCTTCATCTTCCCGCTGGCACGCGAAACATCATGACCCACACCTTCACGCCAACCACCCGCCCGCACCGCATTGCCCCTTCTGGAGCCCCCTGGCGGCTCACCGCCGTGGTGCTGGCCCTGAGCGCCTGGCAGCCCCACGCCCATGCGGCCGACAGCAGCGCTGCAAGCCCTGCGGCACCCGGTGAAACCCAGCAGATCCAGGTGGTGGGCCGCCACTATGACAACGCCGTGGGCAGCAGCGATGCAGCCTCCGAAGGCGTGATCCGCGCCGATCTGATCAAGGCCCGTCCGGCCCTGCGTCCGGGCGAGGTGCTGGAATTCGTGCCCGGCCTGATCGTCACCCAGCACTCGGGTGACGGCAAGGCCAACCAGTACTTCCTGCGCGGCTTCAACCTGGACCATGGCACCGACTTCGCCACCAGCGTGGAAGGCATGCCGGTCAACATGCCCAGCCATGGCCACGGGCAGGGCTACTCGGACCTGAACTTCATGATCCCGGAGCTGGTGGACCACATCGACTACCGCAAGGGCCCTTACTTCGCCAGCAACGGCGACTTTGCTTCGGCCGGCTCCGCCGACATCGCCTACAAGACCAGCCTGGCACCCTTCGCCCAGCTGACCCTGGGCCAGCACGCCTACCGCCGCGGCCTCTTCGCGGGCTCCACCACCGTGAACGACACCGACACCCTGCTGGGCGCGGTGGAGCTGATGACCAACGATGGCCCCTGGACAGTGCCGGAGAACCTGCAGCGCCACAACGCGGTGCTCAAGTACAGCCATGGCACCCTGGACGAGGGATTCACCCTGGAAGGCATGGCCTACCAGGCAAAGTGGACGTCCACCGACCAGGTACCCCAGCGCCTGATCGACGCAGGCAGCTACAACGGCCAGCCCTTCGGGCGCTTCGATTCGCTGGATCCGACCGACGGTGGCAACACGTCCCGCTACAGCCTGTCGGGCGAATGGCACCGCCGTGGCGCCGACGACGAGACCCATGTGTCGGCCTACGTGATGAGCTACCGCCTGGCCCTGTGGTCGAACTTCACCTATGCCATGGAGCGGCCGGACACCGGCGACCAGTTCTCGCAGCGCGACAAGCGCACCGTCTCCGGCCTGAAAGCCAGCCAGGCCTGGTCCCACACCCTGGGTGGTCTGGAAGCGCGCACCGAGTTGGGGCTGCAGCTGCGCCACGACAACGCGCGGGTGGGTCTGTTCGACACCGAGGCCCGCAAGACCTTGTCCACCACGCGCGATGACGATGTGCACGAAACCCTGGTGGGCGTCTACGCCCAGAACCAGCTGACCTGGACGCCCTGGCTGCGCAGTCTGGTGGGCCTGCGCGCAGACAAGGGCTACTTCAGTGTCGACAGTCTGAAGGGCGACGCCGCCGCCGCTGCCAACACCGGCAGCGCCCAGGCCAGCAAGCTCTCGCCCCAAGCTGGCCCTGGTGCTGGGGCCATGGGCCAAGACGGAATTCTTCGTAGATGCGGGCAAGGGCTTCCACAGCAACGATG
>NZ_BADL01000178.1 GCF_000333615.1 Ideonella sp. B508-1
AGCAGATGGCCGAAGGCCAGCACATCCAGCCGCTGCACCGCCTGGCCTGGGCGGGGGGCAGGGCCTGCAGCAGCGATGCCGCGCCGAAGTCGCCCAGCCAGACCTGGCCCTCGCCATCGTGCAGGATGTTGTGGGCGTAGAGGTCGCCATGCGCCACGCCGCGGGCGTGCAACTGCCCCAGCGCATGCGCCAGCCCGGCGGCCATGCGCAGCAGCGTCGCCGGGCTCAGGCGCAGCGAAGGGGCATAGACATCGCGGCTGCAGCTGTCCAGGCTGGGTGGGGCGGCCAGGACGCGGCAGGCCGGGTCGATCAGCGGCATCAGCAGGCCCTCGGCCCCTTCGGGGTGCCCGCTCAGGCGGGCCTCGACGCCGATCAGGCGTGGATGTCGGCCCGCCTGCAGCCAGGCCGCCAGTTCGCTGCTGGGCAGCCCGTCGCTCGTCAGCTCGCCCTTGAAGACCTTCAGGGCCAGCGAGCGACCGGTGGTGTCGCGCACGCGGTGGATCTGGCCTGAGGCGCCCTGGCCCAGCAGGGCCTCGATCTGCAGCTGGCCCCAGGGCACCTGGGGCAGGGTGGTCTGCTGCAGACTGGCGGCCTCGTGATCCAGGGTCAGCGGGTTGCCGCCAAAGGCCAGCCAGGCCAGTCGGGGCAGGTTCAGCAGAAAGTCGGGGAGGGTCTCGAAGCGGTTGGCCGCGATGCGCAGCAGGGCCAGTTGCTCGCAGCGGGCCAGGCTGGCGGGCAGGGTGCTGAGTCGGTTGCCCGCCAGGGCCAGCTTTTCCAGCCGCGGGCAGTCGCCCAGGGTGTCGGGCAGGGCCTCGATCTGGTTGTCCGTCAGGATCAGCCAGCGCAGCCGGGGCGGGATCGCGGCCGCGGGGACCTCGCGCAACCGGTTGCTCTTGAAGGCCACCATCTCCAGTGCCGGGCAGCGGCCCAGCACCTCGGGCATGCGTTCGAAGCGGTTGCCCGTGCAGAACAGGATGCGCAGCCGGTGCAGGCGTGGCAGGTCGGCAGGCAGGTCCTCCAGCGCATTGCCGCCCAGGTCCAGGATTTCCAGCGTGTCGGCCAGCGCGAAGACTTCGCGTGGCAGTTCGCGCAGCCCCAGCTGGGTCAGGTCCAGGCGCTGCACGCCGTGCAGCCGGCCTGCGCGCAGGGCCTCCAGGGTGTCCGACATGGCCATCGGGAATCGCGGGGGTCTGCTCAGACCTTTTTGACGAACTCGGACTTCAGTCCCATGGCGCCGATGCCGTCGATCTTGCAGTCGATGTCGTGGTCGCCATCGGCCAGGCGGATGTTCTTCACCTTGGTGCCCACCTTGACCACCGAGGAAGAGCCCTTGATCTTGAGGTCCTTGATGACCGTCACCGTGTCGCCATCCTGCAGCACATTGCCCACCGCGTCGCGAACGACGCGCGCCTCGTCGCTGGCCACCGGCTCCGCCCCTGCGGCCGACCATTCGTGGCCGCATTCGGGGCAGACGAGCATCGCGCCGTCTTCATAGGTGTAGGCCGATTGGCACTTGGGACAGGCGGGCAGGGTGCTCATGCGAAGGCTCACGCAAAAAGGGGTGGACCGGGACGGGGCAATGAAGAAGGCCCCACACGCTTGCACGTGCGGGGCCTTGAATTTGGCTCCCCGACCTGGGCTCGAACCAGGGACCTACGGATTAACAGTCCGGCGCTCTACCGACTGAGCTATCGGGGAATATCTTTTATGTCGGCCAAGGCATACGGTGGCACCTTGGCGTCTTGAGGATGTCTCGATACGGGATCTCGACACCTGAATCTGGCTCCCCGACCTGGGCTCGAACCAGGGACCTACGGATTAACAGTCCGGCGCTCTACCGACTGAGCTATCGGGGAAGTGAAGCCTCAGATTATAGGCAG
>NZ_BADL01000177.1 GCF_000333615.1 Ideonella sp. B508-1
CGCTGGCCGGGATCCGGCCGCCTGGCCGGGGCGGGTGGCGCTGAGCGGCTTGCGGCTGGACACTGCGCGACGCCAGGCGCGGGCCCTGTGCCTGGCTGCCCATGGGCCGCTGCGGGAACTGGCGGCGGCACTGCAGGCCAGCCCGGCGGCCATCGGTCTGACGGATGGCCACGGCGTCGTGCTGGAGGCCGCTGGCGCGGTGGTCTCGGCACCGGGGGCCATGGACGCACCGGGCTTGCACGTGGGGACCGACTGGTCCGAGGCTGCGCTGGGCACCAACGCCGTGGCCTTGGCCCTGGCGCAGGGCAGCGCGCTGCAGGTGCGCCGGGCCGAGCACTTCTACGAGGCCTGGGCGGGCTGCCACGGTGCCGCCGCGCCGGTGCTCGATGTGAGGGGGCAGGTCGTGGGGACCTTGCTGCTGATGACCCTGGCGCCAGCTTTCGGCTTCGACCCGGTGGCGGTGGCGAGCCAGTACGCCTCGGCCATCGAAAACCAGCTGTTGCGGCAGCAGGCCGATGTCGATGGCTTGCTCGAGTTCCAGACCTCGCCGGATCTGCTGGGCACGCCGCTGGCGGCGCTGCTGGGGGTGGATGCGCGGGGCCAGGTGTGCTGGCTCAACGGCGTGGCGCGGCGCCTGACCGGCTGGGAAGGCGGTGCCTTGCCCACGGTCCAGGCGCTGCTGGGCGAGGCCGTCAACTGGCCGGCCACCGACGGCGTGATCCGGCCCCTGTGCCTGCCCAGCGGCCTCACGGTGTGGCTGCGCGGCAGCCTGCGCGCGCCGGAGCGCGCCGCCACGCCGGTGATACCCCGGCCGGAGGCGGCCGATGAGGAGCCTCTCCTGGCGTCGCCCCGGCTGGCCGATGCCAGCCGGGCCCTGATCGATCAGACCCTGGCCGCCTGCGGCGGGAATGTCTCGCTGGCCGCCAAGCGGCTGGGCATCTCGCGAGGGCGCATCTACCGCCATCTGCAGGCCCTGGACAAGCCCCTCGTGCCCGCTACCGCCGAAAGGAATCCTTCGTGAACGCAGACGTGCCGGCAGAAGGTTTGCAGGGCTTTCTGAACGCCCGCCGCTGGCTGCTGGACCACCGCACCGATCTGGCCACGGCCTGCGCGGGCTTCCGTTGGCCGCGGCTCGAGCACTTCAACTGGGCCCTGGACTACTTCGACCCCATGGCCCGCGACAACACAGCGGTGGCCCTGTGGATCGTCGACGCCGAGGGGCGGGACGAGACGGTCAGCTTCGCCGAGCTGTCCCGGCGTTCCGGCCAGGTGGCCATGTGGCTGCGTGGGCAGGGCATTCAGCGCGGCGACCGGGTGCTGCTGATGCTGGGCAATGAACGGGCCCTGTGGGAATCGATGCTGGCCCTGATGAAGCTGGGGGCGGTCATCGTGCCGGCCACAGCCCAGCTGACGCCGCAGGATCTGGCCGACCGCTTCGCTCGGGGCGAGGTCCGCCATGTCATCTGCGCGGCCGGCCAGCGTGACAAGTTCGATGCCATCGGCGGGGACTACACCCGCATCGTCGTGGGCCATGCGGCGCCGGGCTGGCGGGCGTTCGACGAAGCCAGCACGGCACCGGCCGAGTTCGTTCCGCTGGGGGTGACGCGGGCCAGCGACCCCTTGCTGCTCTACTTCACCTCGGGCACCACCAGCCAGCCCAAATTGGTGGCCCACAGCCACGAGAGCTACCCGGTGGGGCACCTCTCCACCATGTACTGGCTGGGCCTGCGGCCCGGCGACCTGCACCTGAACATCTCCAGCCCGGGCTGGGCCAAGCACGCCTGGAGCACCTTCTTCGCGCCCTGGAACGCCGGGGCCGGGGTGCTGGTGCTCAACCACCCGCGTTTCAGTGCCGAGGCGGTGCTGGATGTGCTGCGCAGCCGGCCGGTCAGCTCGCTGTGCGCGCCGCCCACGGTCTGGCGGATGCTGCTGCGCGCCGGCCTGGGAACGCGCCCGGCCGCCCTGGCCGATGTGATGAGCGCCGGCGAGCCCTTGCAGGCCGGGCTGATGGCCTCGGTGCAGGATGCCTGGGGGCTCTGCCTGCGCGATGGCTATGGCCAGACCGAGACCACCTGCCAGATCGGCAACCCGCCAGGCCGGTCCATCCAGCCGGGCTGCATGGGTTGGCCACTGCCGGGTTATCGGGTGGAACTGCTGGACGGCGATGACCAGCCGGCCCAGGAAGGGGAGATCAGCCTGCCGCTGGATGTGCCGCTGCCACCGCTGATGCTGGGCTATGCGCACGAGCCGGAGCGCAACGGCCAGGCCCTGCGTGCCGGCCACTACCGCACTGGTGACCTGGCGCGGCGGGACGCCGACGGCGGCTTCTACTACCTCAGTCGCGCGGACGACGTGTTCAAGTCCTCCGACTATCGGATCAGCCCGCCCGAGCTGGAGGCCGTGCTGCTGCAACACCCGGCGGTGGCCAAAGTGGCGTTGGTGCCGTACCCGGACGACACCCGCCTGGCCTACCCCAAGGCCTATGTAAACCTGAACCCGGGGCTGGGAACC
>NZ_BADL01000176.1 GCF_000333615.1 Ideonella sp. B508-1
GGGGCATCAGCTCGGCCAGGCCCAGCTTGTCCCAGCCCTCGCCGCTGCCCAGGTCCGGCGCGACGGTGTTGAACTTCTCGGTGCCGGCGGCGCCGGGCGGGGGGAGGCTGGGGGTGGACATCGGGGCGGCGGCAGAAAAGGACGGTCGTTCGCTTGATCATAGCGACGCGGGCTTGACCGGCGTGGGCTGCTCAGGAATACTGTATCTCCATACAGTACCTATACCTTGAGCCACACCTGTTGGGAGACACCATGAAGTACCAGTACTGCGATTTCTATTCCGCCAAGCCCCACCGCACCGTGGAGTGGCTGCGCCGCCTGATGCTCTGGTTCTGAGCCCCGGCGTCAATCGGGCGCGCCGCGCCGCCGCCGCATGGCCCGGCCGATCTCGGCCAGCACGGCGGGGTCGATCAGCCGCTCGGCCATGGGCAGCAGCTCCGTTTCCTCGCGGGCGATGTGCTGGGCGTAGAGGGCGCAGAAGGCCTCCACCGCGGTCGCGTCCAGCGCGGCCGGCCGCCCCGCGGCGATCTCGGTCAGCGCGGCCCGCAGACCGGTCCACAGCTGCTCGAAGCGGCGGTGGTCGGCCTTCAGGCCATCGGTCAGTTCGCGCAGGCACACCGCGTCCGAGCCGGCCATCGATGCCAGCAGTGCCGGAAACAGGTCGGCCTCTTCGTCGGCATGGTGCTTGGGGCCGGCCAGGTCGAAGTAGCGCAGCACTGCGGTGGCGGCCTCGGCCGCGGCGCGGTCCGGGCCGTGGGTGGCCAGGTGGGGCCGCAGGCGCTGCAGGGTGGCGCACTGGTCCTCCACCCGGCGGTGGCATTCGGCCAGCATGGCCAGCGGGGTGTCGAAGGTGACTGGCGCCGACGCTGCGTCAGGACTGGCGATGGAGATCAATCGGGACATGGGAGGGGCTGGAGTCGCCGCAGGTGAAGCCGTGCCCTCAAGGATACGACGGCTCAGATGGCGTACAAAGCCTACCCTCGAGTCTGTGCTGGAGAGACACCATGAGCCGCCGACAGTTTCTTGCGCAATCCGGTGCCGTGGGGGGCGCCCTGGCCAGCCTGGCCGCCCCGGCCCTGGCCCAGACGGGCCACCCCGAGATCCGCTGGCGCGTGGCCTCCAGCTACCCGCGCAGCCTGACCGGCATCTTCAGCGCGATGGAGATGGTGGCCAGGCGGGTGGGCGAGCTCACCGGCGGCAAGTTCAACATCACCGTCCACCCGGCCGGCGAGCTGGTGCCGCCGCTGGGTGTGCTGGACGCGGTGCAGAAGGGCACGGTGGAGGCCGGCCACAGCGCCAGCTACTTCTACATCGGCAAGGACCCGGCCTTCGGCTTCCACACCGCCATGCCCTTCGGCCTGGGCCTGCGGGCCCAGAACGCCTGGCTCTACGAGGGCGGCGGCCAGGCCCTGATCGACGAGTTCCTGGCGCCCTACGACCTCACCGTGATGGCGGTGGGCAACACCGGCGCCCAGATGGCCGGCTGGTACCGCAAGGAGATCAAGTCGGTGGCCGATCTGAAGGGCCTGAAGTTCCGCATCGGCGGCCTGGGGGGCATGGTGCTGGCCAAGCTGGGCGTGGTGCCCCAGCAGCTGGCTGCGGGCGACCTCTACCCCGCACTGGAGAAGGGCGTGATCGACGCGGCCGAGTTCGTCGGCCCGCTGGACGACGAGAAGCTGGGCCTGCAGAAGGTGGCCAAGTACTACTACTACCCGGGCTGGTGGGAAGGCTCGGCCACGCTGGGTCTGTTCGTCAACCTCAAGGCGCTCAACGCCCTGCCGGCGCTCTACCAGACGGCGCTGCGCACCGCCACGGCCGAGGCCAACCAGTGGCTGACGATGAAGTACGACAACGAGAACCCGCAGGCCCTGCGCCGCCTGGTGGCCGGCGGCGCCCAGCTGCGCGCCTTCCCCAAGGAGGTGACGCAGGCCGCCTTCGGCGCGGCCAACGCGCTCTATGCCGAGATGGCCGAGAAGAGCCCGGCCTTCAAGAAGATCCACGCCCACTGGGCCAAGTTCAGGGCCGAGCAGGTGATGTGGCAGCAGCTCTGCGACCTGCCCTTCGACAAACTGATGAGCGCCCTGTTGCGCGGGCAAGGGCTGAGCCGGCCTTGTGTCTTTGAGCCTCAGCCCGCCAGGCCCACCAGCCGGTAGCCCACGCCGGTCTCGGTCAGCAGGTGCTGCGGCCGGGACGGGTCGGCCTCGATCTTCTTGCGCAGATTGGCCATGTGCACCCGCACGTAGTGGGTGTCCTCGCGGTGGCCGGGGCCCCACACCGCCTGCAGCAGCTGGGCGTGGGTGACGACCCGGTCCGGCTGGGACAGCAGGTGGGTCAGCAGCCGGTACTCGATGGGGGTGAGGTGCAGGGCCTCGCCCGCGCGCTGCACGCTGCGGTGCACCCGGTCCACCGTGATGTCGCCGAAGCGCTGCACCGGCTCGCCCTGGGCGCCCTGCTGGCTGTGGCGGCGCAGCTGGGCGCGCACCCGGGCCAGCAGCTCGCCGCTGCCGAAGGGCTTGACCAGGTAGTCGTCGGCGCCGGCGTCCAGCGCGGCGATCTTGTCGGCCTCGCGGCTGCGGGCCGACAGCACGATCACCGGCACCGCCGACCACTGCCGCAGGTCGCGGATCAGGTCCACCCCGTCGCCATCGGGCAGGCCCAGGTCCAGCACGATCAGCTCGGGCCGCCGGGTGCCGGCCTCGATCAGGCCGCGCTGCAGGCCGTCGGCGGTGTGCACCTCCAGCCCCTGGCTTTCCAGGGCCAGGCGGATGAAGCGCAGGATGTCGGCCTCGTCTTCGACGACCAGCACGCGGGGCAGGGGCTCGCTCATGGTCCGGATGCTAACCAGCCAGCGCGCTGCCGTCGTCGGTGGGCGGCTGGCCCACCGGCAGGCGCAGGGTGAAGCGGGCACCGACGACCTGCTCGCCCTGCCGTCGGTTCTGCCCCTGGATGCGGCCGCCATGGGCCTGCACGATGGCGCGGCAGATGGCCAGGCCCAGGCCCACGCCCGGCGTGGCGCTTTCGCGCTGGCCGCGCTCGAATTTCTCGAACACCGCCTCCTCGCGCCCCGGGGGCAGGCCGGGGCCGTGGTCGTCCACCTGGATGAGCACCTCCGCGCCGTCGCGCCGGGCGCGGATCTCGATGGCGCTGCCGGCCGGTGTGTACTTGGCCGCGTTCTCCAGCAGGTTGACGAAGACGCGCTCGAACAGCGTGGCGTCCAGGGCCAGCAGCGGCAGGTCCTCGGCCAGCTCGACCGTGACCGGCCGCGGGCCCAGCAGCCCCTGGCACTCGGCCAGCGCGCTGCCCACCAGCTCTTCCAGCGGCAGCCAGTCGCGGCGCAGCTGCACCGCGCCGGCCTCCAGCCGCGCCATGTCCAGCAGGTTGTTGACCAGTGCGCTCATGCGCCGGGCCGACTGCTGGATGGCCTGCACCGTCTGCTGCTGGGCCGGGGCCAGCGGCGGTTCGGTCCAGGCCAGGGTTTCGGACAGGCCCTGCAGCGATGCCAGCGGCGTGCGCAGATCGTGCGACATGGCCGAGAGCAGCGAGTTGCGCAGCCGCTCGGATTCGATCTGCAGGGTGCTGGCCTGGGCCACGTCGATGTAGTGGATGCGCTCCAGCGAGATGGCCAGCAACGAGGCGGCCGTCTGCAGCAGCTGGCGCTGGCCGGGGCCGGGGGCCGGTTCGCCCGCGGCCGGCTCCACGCACAGCACGCCGCGGCTGCGCATGGGTGCGCGCAGCGGCAGCATCAGGCAGGTGCTGGCCGGCAGGGTGTCGGTGCCGCGGCCGGCGGGCTCACCGCGGTCGAAGGCCCACTGGGCCACGGCCATGTCCACCGTGGCCCGCCCGCCGGGCAGCGGCTGCAGATGGCCTTCGTCGTCGGCGGCCAGCACGGTGACCTGGGCGCGGAACTCCGCGGTCAGGAAGCGGCTGCCGATCTCGGCCACCTGCTCGGGCTGCAGCGCGGCGGAGAGGTCGCGCGCCATCTCGTAGAGCCGGCGCATGCCGTGCTCGCGCCGCTGGGCCTCGTCGGCCTGGAAACGCAGCCCCGCGGTGAGCTGGCCGATGACCAGCGCCACCACCAGCATCACCGCGAAGGTCAGCACGTACTGCACGTCGCTGACCGCGAAGGAGAAGCGCGGCGGCACGAAGAAGAAGTCGAACAGGCCCACGCCGACGAAAGGGGCCAGCACCGCTGGGCTGCGCCCGAGCGCAGGGCCCGCCCA
>NZ_BADL01000175.1 GCF_000333615.1 Ideonella sp. B508-1
GCCATGGTCGTCTTGCCCGAGCCCGATTCGCCCACCACGCCCAGGGTGTGGCCGCGCTTGAGCTTGAAGTTGACGTCGCGCACCGCGCGGAACTCGCGCTGGCCGAACAGCCCGGTCTTGAAGTGGAAGCTCTTGGCCAGGGACTTGACCTCCAGCACCACCGGCGCGTCCGGGTCCTTGGCCCGCACCCGCGAGGTGTCGGCGTCCCGGCCGATCGGCGAGGGTGTGCTGGGCCAGCGCGTGGCCGAACTCGGCCGGGCCTTCGGCATGCAGCCGCTGTTCGCCGCCCACAAGGGCCGCAGCGGGCAGGGCCGCCTCTACACCCCCTGGCAGGAGGTGCTGGAGACCAGCGACGTCATCAGCCTGCATTCGCCCCTGACATCGCAGACGCGGCACATGATCGCCCTGCCCGAGTTCGAGGCCATGAAGCGCCGGCCGCTGATCATCAACACCGGCCGCGGCGGCCTGGTGCACGAGGCCGATCTGGTGCGCGCCCTGGACCGCGGCCTCATCAGCGGAGCGGGCTTTGACGTCACCGATGGCGAGCCGCCCCCGGCTGAGCACCCGTTGATGCAGATCGCCGGCCGGCCCAACGTGATCCTCACGCCCCATGTGGCCTGGGCGTCCGACGAGGCGCAGCAGGCCCTGGCCGACCAGCTGATGGACAACATCGAGCACTTCGTCGCTGGCCAGCCGACGAACCTGGTCCAGAGTCCGGCCCATGACGTCCGCTGAGTCGCCGCGCGCCCTGCTGCGTGCCATGTTCGATGCCGCGGTGGCGGCCGCCCAGCCTGCGCGCTGCCTGGCCGCACACCTGCCGCCGCCGCCGCGTGGCCGCACGGTGGTGGTGGGCGCGGGCAAGGCCGCCGCGGCCATGGCCCAGGCCCTGGAGACACACTGGCCTGGCGAACTGAGCGGCACGGTGGTCACCCGCTACGGCTATGCCGTGCCCTGCCGGCGCATCGAGGTGCTGGAGGCCGCCCACCCGGTGCCCGACGAGGCCGGGCTGGCAGCCACCCAGCGCATCCTGCAGCAGGTGCAGGGCCTGGGGCCCGAGGATCTGGTCATTGCCCTCATCTCCGGCGGCGGGTCCGCGCTGCTGGTGGCGCCGCCGCCGGGCCTCACGCTGGCCGACAAGCAAAGGGTGAACGCCGCCTTGCTGCGCAGTGGCGCCACCATCTCGGAGATGAACACCGTGCGCCGCCACCTCTCCCTCGTCAAGGGCGGCCGGCTGGCGGCGGCCTGCCACCCGGCGCGGGTCCTCACGCTGCTCATCTCGGACGTGCCGGGCGACGACCCGGCCGACATCGCCTCCGGGCCCACGGTGGCCGATGGCAGCACCCGCGCCGAGGCGCTGGCGGTGCTGCGCCGCCACGGCATCGATCCCGGCGCGGCGGTGCGCGACTGGCTGGACAGCCCCGAGGCCGACAGCGTCAAGCCGGGCGATCCCCGTCTGGCCGGCAGCACCCTGCGCATGGTCACCAGCCCGCAGATCGCGTTGGAGGCGGCGGCCGCGGTGGCCCGGGCGGCCGGCATTCCCGCCCACATCCTGGGCGACAGCCTGGAGGGCGAGGCGCGTGAGCTCGGCGTGGTCCTGGCCGGCATGGCCCGCCAGGTGGCCAGTCGGCACCAGCCCTTCACACCGCCCTGCGTGCTGCTGTCGGGGGGCGAGACCACCGTGACCGTGCGCGGCGGTGGCCGTGGCGGGCGCAATGTCGAGTTCCTGCTGTCCCTGGGCCTGGCGCTGCAGGGCCAGGCCCAGGTGCATGCCATCGCCTGCGACACCGATGGCGTGGATGGGCAGGAGGAAATCGCCGGCGCCTTGCTGGGCCCCGACACCCTGGCGCGCGCCCGGGCCCTGGGCCTGTCGGCGCGGGCCCGGCTGGACGACAACGACGGCCATGGCTTCTTCCAGGCCCTGGGCGACTCGGTCGTCACCGGCCCGACGCTGACCAATGTGAACGACTTCCGCGCGATCTTTGTCGGCGCATGAGGGGAGAATGCGGGTTTTCAACCTGACGCCCGACCGGCCACGTCGGTCCGACCGCGCCCATGTTCCGCACCCTGCTCAAGTCCAAGATCCACCGCGCCATCGTCACCCACTGCGAGCTGCACTACGAGGGCTCCTGTGGCATTCCCGAAGACCTGATGGAGGCCGCCAACCTCTGCGAAAACGAGCAGATCCACATCTGGAACGTCAACAACGGGGAGCGATTTGTCACTTACGTGATCAAGGCGCCACGCGGCAGCGGCATCATCTCGCTCAACGGCTCGGCCGCGCGCCGGGCTGCGGTGGGGGATGTGGTCATCATCGCGGCCTTCGCCCAGGTGCATGAAGACCAGATCGGCCAGCATCAGCCCCGTTTGGTCTTCATGGACGAGCAAAACCGCATGAAAGAGCTGCGCGCCGAGGCCCAGAATCCGCCCCAGGTCTCGCCCTGGCCGGACCGCGCCTGACCGTCAGCTGAAAGCTAGGGGGGATTCCCACCCCCCACGCTCGCCTTGAATGGCCTGCCGCTTGGGTAGCATCGCGGGGCGGCGGCCGCCCGGGGAGGGTGGCGCCGATCCAAAAAGGGGTTGCTGCTGTGTCCTGCACTGTCTGTCGTGCCGCTGCGCCACAGGCGCCGCCAGCGTCGGAGCCTGCCCGTGGGGCGGCCCGCGGGTGGCGGCTGGGCGTTTGGGGTGCGATCGGCCTGCTGATGCTGGGTGGGTGCAGTCAAGCGCCGGCCGAGCAGTTGGAACTGGCCGAGGCCATTGCCCAGCAGAGCGTGGACGAGGTCGATGTCGACCTCGACCCCGCGCATTCGCAGATCCTCGACCGCGAGGATGCGATGTTCAAGTACCACGTCTGTGCGCTGGGCAGCTTCACGCCTTCCGGCCCCGGCACACCCTGGAAGCAGCGGCTCATTGTCACCGTCGACTGGATCACCGAGACCGGCAGCACCCGCTTCGACGACGGCCGCACGCCGCAGGAGCGCCAGGCTTTCGAGCGCGAGTGGCACACCCGCTGCGGCGCGGACTGAGCCCTGCGCCGGGCAGGGTCTACCCTCGCTGCGTAAGCTGGGTGCTCACGGGCGTCGCATGAGGTGGCCCCGATGCGCGGAGAGAGGAACATGGACCTGGGTTTGACGGGCAAACGGGCGCTGGTGCTGAGCGCCGGCAGCGGGCTGGGGCGGGCCATCGCCCTGGCGTTGGCGCGCGAGGGCGCGGTGGTGTGCGTGGCCAACCGCAGCGCCGCGCCGGTGGAGGAAACCGCCGCGATGATCCGGGCCGCGGGCGGCCAGGCCCATGCCTTCCACTGGGACCTGGCTGAGGAGACGCAGTGGCGCGCGGGCGTGCAGGCCGTGCTGGACGCCGTGGGCGGCATCGACATTCTGGTCAACAACACCGGCGGCCCGGCGCCTGGGCCGGCCGATGGCCAGGCCCCGGAGGTCTGGCGCCGGGCCTTCGAGGCCATGGTGCTGTCGGTCTTCGGCATCACCGACCTGTTGCTGCCGGGCATGCGTGAACGCGGCTGGGGCCGCATCATCACCAGCACCTCCTCGGGCGTCATCACGCCCATTCCCAACCTGGGGCTGTCCAACAGCCTGCGGGCCGCGCTGCACGGCTGGTCCAAGACGCTGGCGCGCGACGTGGCCGCCCAGGGCATCACCGTCAACGTGGTGGTGCCCGGGCGCATCGCCACGGCCCGCACCGCCTTTCTGGACCAGGCCAGGGCCCAGCGCGAGGGGCGCGACGCCGCCAGCGTGGAGGCCGAGGCCGCCGCCGCCATCCCGATGCGCCGCTATGGCCGGCCGGAGGAATACGGCGATGCGGTGGCCTTCCTGGCCAGCGAGCGGGCGGCCTACATCACCGGCACCACGCTGCGGGTGGACGGCGGGCTGATCCCCAGCGTCTGATCGGGGGGCGCGCCGGCCTGCTCAGCGCGCCGGCATGCCCGGCACGCGAAAGCCGCCCTGGCCGTCCTCCACCCAGCCGCGGAACAGGCATTCCTGGGTGGCGGTGGCCAGCAGGGTGCCATCGCGCTGGTAGAAGTGGCCGGTGGTCAGGCCGCGGGCGTTGCCGCTGAAGGGGCTTTGCGCGTCCACCAGCAGCCAGTCGTCCACCCGCGGGGCGCGGTGCAGCCACAGCGTGTGGTTCAGGCTGGCCAGGTACAGGCCGGTGCCGATCTTGGCCTCCAGGTGGGCCATCAGCGGGGTCAGCGGCATCCAGTAGTCAGACAGGTAGCCGATGGCCGCGCGCTGCAGCACCGGGTCGTCCGGCAGGTCGCGCTGCAGCTTGATCCAGAAGCGCAGCCGGGCCTCGGGCTCGCGCCGGAACAGAAAGGTCTCCGGGTCCACCAGGCGCAGTTCGGCCGTGCGCGACTGGCCCAGGCGGCGCGGCGCGGCGGCGGGGATGCGGTCGGCATAGGCCGCGCCCACCTCCTGCAGCGTGCGCAGGCTTTCGGGCGGCGGCGCGTCGGGCATGGCCCGCTGGTGCTCGGGGCTGGGCTCCTCGGTCTGGAAGGACACGGTGGCGCTGATCACGGTGCGCGTGCCCTGCGTGCCCAGCACCTGCTGCACCTGGAAGCTGCGGCCCTGCATC
>NZ_BADL01000174.1 GCF_000333615.1 Ideonella sp. B508-1
CAGCGCCGGCATGGCTGCAGGCCGCCGGCCTGACCGGCGCCGGTGCCCTGCTGGGCAGTTCGCCCGCGGCCGCCATGGCGAGCCCGCCCACGCCCGCAGCCGGCCCCAAAGTGCTGCGCTACGCATTCAAGGTGGCCGAGACCGGCTTCGACCCGGCCAAGATCCAGGACCTGTACTCGCGCATCCTCACTGCGCACATCTTCGAGGGCCTCTACGTCTACGACCACCTGGCCCGCCCGGCCAAGGTCCGGTTGCTCACCGCGGCGGCACTGCCCGAGATCTCGCCGGACTTCCGGGTCTACGGCGGTAGAAGCTGTTGCCCAGGTCGTAGTGGGCATGGATGTTCTTGGCGCTGCCGCTGCGGGTGTTGCGCCGCAGCAGGTGGCGCAGCCGGTAGGCCAGGGCGCCCCACCAGCGGCCGTAGATGAGGCCCTCGATGTGTTCGCGGTTGCGGATGCACAGGCGCAGCAGGGCGGCCAGATCGGGGCTGTCCCAGTCGCCGTCGATGTAGCTCTCGGCCAGGCCGATGTCGCCGGCCTTCAGGGTGCGCTCGAAGACGGCCCAGTTGTGCAGCACCATGCTGCCGCCGGGCTGGCCGCTGGCGCCGGTGCCGGGCAGGCGCTGCACCTGGCCATCGGGCAGCTGCAGGTCCAGCCGGCCCTGGGGCAGGCGGGCCAGCAGGTTCAGCACGCGGCGGGCGGCGGCGGGCGTGGCGCCGGGCACGGCCGCGGAGCGGGGGGAGGTCGCGGTGGTCGTGTTCATCGGGTGACGAAGTGCTCGGGGGCGGCGGGTTTGCCGAAGAAGGGCACGCGCTTGCGCCAGAGCTGCAGCGCCTGCCAGTGGATGCGGGCGATCACGCCCAGGGTCATCAGCGGGGTGCCGAAGCAGGCCCGGCGCACGCTGGCCGGGCTCAGGGCTTCGAGCCGGCCGCCCACGCTGGTCTGCAGCAGCGGGC
>NZ_BADL01000173.1 GCF_000333615.1 Ideonella sp. B508-1
GGGGGAACATGGCCAGCGAGACGTTGAAGTGGTTGTTCGAATGCGAGCCCCAGGTCAGGCCCCAGTCGTCGCACAGCTGGGCCACCCGCACCGAGCCCTGCATGGTCCAGAAGTGCGGATCGGCCAGCGGGATGTCGACCGCCTCCAGGCGCACCGAGTGGTGCAGCTGACGCCAGTCGGTGGCCACCATGTTGGTGGCGGTGGGCAAGCCGGTGGCCCGCTTGAACTCGGACAGGATCTCCCGGCCCGAGTAGCCGGCCTCGGGGCCGCAGGGGTCCTCGGCGTAGGCCAGCAGGTGGCTCTGGCCCTTGCACAGCCGGATGGCCTCGTCCAGTGTCCAGGCCCCGTTCGGGTCCAGCGTGATGCGGGCCTGCGGGAAGCGGGCCTTCAGCGCGGCGATGGCCTGCATCTCGTCGGCACCATCGAACACCCCGCCCTTGAGCTTGAAGTCCTGGAAGCCGTAGCGGTCGGCCGCGGCTTCGGCGGTGCGCACCAGGGCCTGCGGGTCCATGGCCACCTGGTGGCGCAGCTGGTACCAGTCGTGGCCGGGCTGGCCGGCGCCGTCCAGGTAGGGCAGGTCGGTCTGGGTGCGGTCGCCGATGTAGAACAGGTAGGCCAGCATGGGCACGGCCTCGCGCTGCTGGCCGTTGCCCAGCAGGGCCGCCACCGGCAGACCCAGGTGCTGGCCCAGCAGGTCCAGCAGCGCGGCCTCGACGGCCGTCAGCACATTGTCCATGCGCAGGTTGATCTCGTGCGGCTGGCGCAGCACGGCGGCCTCGGCGTCCGAGCTGACCTGGTGGACGGTGGCCTGGTGCGCCGCGGTGCCGCCACCGGCCAGGGCCGTGCGCAAGCGCGCCAGGATGGCGTTGCAGGCGCCCACGGGTTGATCGACCACCAGCGGCACCATGCGTTCCAGCGCGCGGCGGATGCCCTCCCCGCCCGGCACCTCGCCGATGCCGGTGCGACCGGCGCTGTCATGCAGCAGCACCAGGTTGCGGGTGAAGAAAGGGGCATGGGCGCCGCACAGGTTCAGCAGCATGGCCACGCTGCCGCACGGCGTGGTGGTGCTCACCACCGGCGGGCGCACCGAGAAGTTCGCGATGGCCGAGCGGCCACAGCTGCCTGCCACCTGCTTTGTGCAGATGGGTGACTTCCTGCGCTACGCCCTGGACGAGGCGGTGGCCCGCGGCCTGCGCGAGGTGGTCATTGCCGGCATGGTGGGCAAGCTCACCAAGATCGCCCAGGGCGAG
>NZ_BADL01000172.1 GCF_000333615.1 Ideonella sp. B508-1
ACCTGCTACGCGTCGTGGTGCCCGACATCGCCGCCTACGACAAGGTCTACAAGCGACTGACCGACGGCACCCAGTTGCACGACGTCAGCTCCAGCTTCGCGATGGAGGAACTCAAGCTCACCACGGCGCTGCCGCTGGGCTACGTCTGAGGCGGGCCGGCCGCCTCAGCCCAGCAGCCGCCAGGCCCCGCCCAGCAGGCCCGCGCCCAGCACCACCGGGATCACGCCCACCTTGAAGCGCAGCAGCGCGAGCGCGGCCGCCAGGCCGATCACCGCAGCCGCCCACTCGAAGCCGCCGGCCCAGCCCCGCGGCCAGAGCACGTGGTAGGCGAAGAACACGGCCAGGTTGACGATGACGCCCACCACCGCGGCGGTGATGGCCGTCAGCGGCGCGGTGAACTGGAGCTTGCCGTGGGTGGATTCGATGAAGGGCGCGCCCAGGAAGATGAAGAAGAAGGACGGCAGGAAGGTGAAGAAGGTCACCACCGCCGCGGCCGCCACGCCGGCCCAGGGCAGCGCCTGCGGACCGAAGAGGGCCTGGCCCCAGCCACCGACGAAACCGACATAGGACACCACCATGATCAGCGGCCCCGGCGTGGTCTCGCCCAGCGCCAGGCCGTCGATCATCTGGCCCGGCGTCAGCCAGTGGAAATGGTCCACCGCACCCTGGTAGACATAGGGCAGCACCGCGTAGGCGCCGCCGAAGGTCAGCAGCGCGGCCTTGGTGAAGAACCAGGCCATCTGGGTCAGCACGCCGTCCCAGCCCCAGGCCCACACCAGCGCCCCCAGGGCCAGCGCCCACAGACCTCCGCAGGCCGCCACCACGCGCCAGAACCGGGGCCAGGAGAAGCGCGCATGGGCCGGCGTGGGCGCGTCGTCGTCGATCACCGCCGGCCCCTGCGAGGCCCGCTGTGCACCGTGGCCGCCGCCCACCGCGAACTGGGCCGGCGCCAGCCGACCACCCAGGTAGCCCACCACCCCCGCCAGGCCCACGATCAGCGGAAACGGCAGACCCAGCGCGAAGATGGCCAGAAAGGCCGCCCCCGCCAGGCCCCAGAGCCAGCGGTTCTTGAGGGTGCGCGAGCCGATGCGCACCGCGGCCGACACGACGATGGCGGTGACCGCCGGCTTGATGCCGTAGAGCACCCCGGCCACTGCCGGCACCTGGCCCCAGGCCATGTAGACCCAGGACAGCGCGATCAGGATCAGCAGCGAGGGCAGCACGAACAGCCCGCCTGCGATCAGCCCGCCCCAGCTGCGGTGCATCAGCCAGCCGATGTAGGTGGCCAGCTGCTGGGCCTCGGGCCCTGGCAGCACCATGCAGTAGTTCAGCGCATGCAGAAAGCGCTGCTCGGAAATCCAGCGCCGGCGCTCGACCAGGTCCTCGTGCATCAGTGCGATCTGCCCGGCTGGCCCGCCAAAGCTCAGAAAGCCCAGGCGCAGCCAGTAGACGAAGGCCTGGCCCAGGGTGGGCGCGAGCGGCGCCATGGACGGCGCCGTGGTCGCCTCGGCCACGGAAGGTGGTGTGGTGCTCATGGTCGGCTCCCGGAAGCAGGGGCTGCGGCCAGGCCGGCCAGCAGGGCATCAAAGATTGGCAGCGCGGCCTGCAGCAGCGCGTCGTCGTCGGGATGCGTGGCCTGCAGGCCGCGCAGCAGCAGTTCGATGCCGGCGGCCTCGTCCTGCACCACGCCACCGACGTCCAGCCCATGCACCAGCGCCGCCAGGGCCGCCAGGCCGGGCTGGTCCATCAGGCCGAAGGACTCGGCCACCACCTCGAAGCTCACGCGCTCGCCCACGTGGGTGAAGCGCGCGCCGTCGTAGTCGAAGCCCAGCGCCCCGCGGGGCGTGCGCAGCGGCGGCTTGAGCCAGACGAAGCGGGGCTGACGGTCCACATGCCGCGTGATCAGCCAGGCCGTGGCCAGACGGTCCACCCAGGGGCGTGCCCGGGTGGCCCAGGTGCGGCCCTGGAAATCGGCCACCGACAAGCGGGCCAATGGGGCCTCGGCCGGGGCCGGCTCGCCGGGCGACCAGCGCCGCTCCAGCTCGGTCCGCAAAGCCTGCAGGGCGGCTTCGGCCTGCTTGGCCGCCGCACCGGGAAAGAAATCCGCCGCCTGCAGCGCCTGCAGCTGCTGGGCCAGCTGGCGCAAGGGCTTTGCGGCCGCCACCTCGTCTGCCCCCCGCCCCCCGCAGCGCCTCGCGCGCCCAGGGCCTTGGGGGCGCTTTTAGGGCCTGCAGGAACTCGGCATGGGCTGGCTGCGGTCGAACAGCGCCAGGAAGCCGCCCTCCTGGGCCGCGTCGCGGCGCCGTGGCCTGCAACAAAAGGGCGCTGGCACCGGCGTCGCGGATCGTGGCCTTCAAGGCGGGGAAGGCCGCCGCGGTGCTGGCCTGGACCGGCAGGATGTAGACGCCCTCGCGCAGCGTGGCGCAGTGCGTGCCTTCAAGGCACGCCACACCTTGACCCGCAGCGCGCTGGGCGAGGTGGGCAGGGTGGCAGTGAGGATCAGCCAGGAGGTCATGAAGCAATTATCACGGCATGTGATGAATGTACAAAGACGGCCCGCAACCCCCTTCCCGTCCGTGGGCGAAAGCACCCCGGGTCACCGCCTTGCGGGCGCTGGGTTATGTTCCAACCCTCTGCCCCTTGCGCTGCCCCATGCCCCTGAACGCCATCGCCCGCCGCTTTCCCATCCAGCCCCTCACCCCAAGCGAGGCCTCGCTGCCCGCCTCGGTGGCGGCGGCCCTGCCGCCGGACGGCGTGATCGTCTTCGCCTGCGAAGACGCCCATTCGGACACCGCTGCGTTTTCGGAACGCTACGGCTTCGGCCTGGACGATTGCGCCAACACCCTGATCGTCAAGTACCCGCAGAACGGCGAGGACCGCTTTGCCGCCCTGGTCTCGCTGGGCTCGCGCCGGCTGGACCTGAACGGCGCTGTGCGCCTGACCCTGGGCACCCGCAAGGTGTCCATGGCCCGGCGCGAGGTGGCCACCGAACTGACCGGCATGGCCTTCGGCGGCATCACGGCCTTCGGCCTGCCCGCGAGCCTGCGCATCCTGGTGGATGCGGCGGTGATGGCACGCGAGTTCGTCGTGATGGGCGCAGGCGTGCGGGAGACCAAGCTGCTGCTGGCGCCGGCCGTGCTGCAGCGGCTGCCGGGGGTGGAGGTGGCCGAGCTGACGCTGCCGGTGAGCGATGCCGGTTGATCCCTCGCCATACGCCCAACAGATAGACACTACTGTCACCATCGATTGGACGAATGACGCTGCCGAGGGCATGCTCTCGCCCATGCCGTCCCTGCCCCTGACGCACCGCGCCGATGCGGCCGTCCCGGTGTCCGCCGACACCCCCGTGCCCTTTGCCCGCATCAGCTTCGCGCTGTTCCTGGCCGGCTTCTCCACCTTCTCGCTGCTGTACTGCGTGCAGCCGCTGCTGCCCGAGTTCGCCGGCGCCTTCGGCCTGAGCCCGGCGCAGAGCTCGCTGGCCCTGTCGCTGGCCACCGGGGCGCTGGCCGTGGCCATCTTCTCGATGGGCGCGCTGTCGCAGGCCCTGCCGCGGCGCGGGCTGATGGCCACGTCGATGGTGCTGGCCGCGCTGCTGAACCTGGCGGCCGCCCTGGCGCCGAGCTGGCCCCTGCTGCTGACCTGCCGGCTGCTGGAAGGCCTGGTGCTGGGCGGCGTGCCCGCCGTGGCCATGGCCTATCTGGCCGAAGAGATGGAACCCCGCCGCCTGGGCAGCGCCATGGGCCTGTACGTGGGCGGCACGGCCTTCGGCGGCATGATGGGCCTGGGCGTGCTGGTCACGCTGGGCAGCTCGCTGGCGGCCATCGCCACCGGCGTCGGCCTGGTCACCATCGGCTTCTTCATCGCCCACGCGGTGGCCAGCGCCTGGGTGGGCCAGCTGGCCGGCGCGCACAAGGGCCACGCGGCCTCGCTGTACCTGCTGTTCTACTACCTGGGCTCCAGCAGCATCGGTGCGGTGGGGGGCTGGTTCTGGCTGCACGGCGGCTGGCCGGCCGAGGTGGCGCTGACCACTGTCCTGGCCGCCCTCGGCCTGGGTCTGGCCTGGGCCCAAGGCCGCCCGAACCAGGACGCCCGCCATGGCTGAACGCACGCCCCTGCTGCTGCTGCCCGGCCTGCTGTGCGACGCCGGGCTCTGGGTCCACCAGGCCGAGGCCCTGGCCGACGTGGCCGAGGTGCAGGTGGCCGACCTGACCCAGGACGAGCGGGTGGAGGCCATGGCCGCGCGGGTGCTGGCCCAGGCGCCCGCGCGCTTCGCGCTGGCCGGCCTGTCCATGGGCGGCTATGTGGCCTTCGAGATCCTGCGCCAGGCGCCCGAGCGGGTGAGCCGACTGGCCCTGCTGGACACCACCGCCGCGCCCGACAGCCCCGAGCGCGCGCTGCAACGCCGCCGCAGCCTGGCCATCCTGAAGCGCGGCCGCTTTCTGGGCGTCACCCAGCAGCTGCTGCCCACCCTGGTCCACCCCCGCCATGTGCGCGGCCCGGTGGGCCAGGCGGTGCAGGCCATGGCCCAGCGTGTCGGCCCCGAGGCCTACCGGCGCCAGCAAACCGCCATCCTGCACCGGCCCGATTCGCGCCCGCTGCTGCCCACGCTCACCCAGCCCACCCTGGTGCTGGGCGGTGCCGATGACACCCTGACCCCGCCCGCGGTGCTGCAGGCCCTGGCAGCCCCCATCCCCCAGGCCCAACTGCACACCCTGCCGGACTGCGGCCACCTGCCCACGCTGGAGCAGCCCGAGGCCACCACCGCCCTGATGCGCCGCTGGCTGATGGACTGAGCATCCCAGCCCAAGCCCACTTGGGCGCGCTTGTCCAGCGTATTTGTCTGAAGGCGGCCGGAAACGTCCTCAGATCACGCCATGACGCGCGAGTAACCCCCTCTTCAGGTGACGTTCCATCCGGCGGTTTCAGGCCCACACTGGACCCTGCAGTCTCGTGGCCGTCCGGTGGGCCTCCGAGCCCCTCTGGACGGTTTCCATCATCGATGGTGAGAGCGCCCGACCAGCATGGCCCACGTCAATCTGAACATCCAGCCCGGCGACAGCACCGAAGAGGTGTGCGCCAAGATGATCCGTTACTTTTCGACGGCGGCCGGCGAGGCGCCGGCCGACCCTGTGCTCGCCGCCGGTCACCGCGCCGCGCACGCCTGGCGCGCCCTGATGAGCACCGCCCATCCCGATCCGGAGAAGGTGGACGCCCTCATGCGCTATGTGGCCCCCCACCGGGCCCACAGCGGCATGGCCTGGCAGCTCCTCTACCTGGCCGTGTGCAGCTGGCGGCTCACGCTTCGGGCGCCGGCCAGGGTCACAACCCCGAGCGACGAAGTCTGCGCCTGACCCAGCGAGGGGCCATTCCGGGCCACCTGGGCTGAGAAGGAGCGTGCGGGTTACAGTGGGCACAACCCTGCCCGACCATGATCCGCCGCGCCCTGTCTTTCGACGCGCTGAGCCAGCGCCACGGCCCCCGCTACAAGTGGCTGCTGCTGATCACCGTGGCCACCGGCACCATCGCCGGTGTGCTGGCCACCACGGCCCTCAACGTCGCCATCACCGCGCTGAGCCAGCAGTTCAAGCTGGGTCATGACCAAGTCCAGTGGGCGGTGACCGGCTTCATGGCGGCCATGACCCTGTCGATGCTGCCCACGTCGTGGCTGCTGGACCGCATCGGCTTTCGGCGGCTGTTCCTGACGGCCGTGGCGGTGCTGTCGGTGGCCAGCGTGGCCGGCAGCCTGGCCCAGAACTTTGGCGAGGTGGTGCTGGCGCGGGTGCTGCAGGGGGCTGCGGCCGGCATCCTGCAGCCCCTGGGTACGATGGTGGTGCTGCGCCTGTTCCCGCCGCACATGCAGGGCCGGGCCTCGGGCCTGCTCACGCTGGGGCTGGTCATCACCCCCGCGGTGGCGCCGGCCTTCAGCGGCGTGCTGGTGGACCATTTCGGCTGGGCCGCCGTCTTCCTGTTCAACACACCCTTCTGCCTGGCTGCCCTGGCCCTGGGCGCCTGGCTGCTGCCGGCACCCAGCCCCGGCCAGAAGCACCCCTTCGACTGGACCGGTGCCCTGCTGCTGTCCCTGGCCACGCTGGCCGTGGTGGACGGCGTGACCCGCCTGCACCGCAGCGGCGTCCTCTCGGCATGGACGGCCGCCCACGCGGCCCTCACCCTGCTGACCCTGGCCGCCTTCGTGCGCCACGCCCGGCGCAGCCCGGCACCGCTGATCCAGCTGGGCCTGTTCGGCAGCCGCACCTTCACGATGGGCAGCGTGGTGTCCTTCACCTACGGCTTCGGGCTCTACGGCTCCACCTACCTGGTCCCGGTCTTCCTGCAAAGCGCCCTGGGCTACACGGCCACGGCGGCGGGCAACGCGCTCGTTCCCGGCGGCATCGCGCTGGTGCTGTGCACGCCCCTGGCCGGCCGGCTGACCGACCAGTACCCGCCCAAGGCGGTGGCCATCGCGGGCCTGCTGCTGTTCGGCGGCTCCTTCTTCGCCTTCTACGTGCTGGGCCAGCACATCGGCTACGCCACGCTGATCGCGGCCACCGTGGTCGGCCGCATCGGCCTGGGGATGATCCTGCCCGCCCTGAACCTGGCCACGCTGCGCCACCTGGCGCCGCACCAGCTGGCCCAGTCCTCTGTCATCGTCACCTATGCGCGCCAGCTGGGCGGGGTGTTCGGCGTCGCCATGACGGCGGTGTTCGTCGAATGGCGCGAAGGCGCCTACCGGGAGCAGGCCGACGGCCTCTTCACCGCCTACGGCCAGGGCTTCTTCCTGCTGGGCGCGGTGGTGCTGGCGGCCATGCTGGCGGCCCTGCTGATGCGGGGGCAAGCCCCCGCCGCGGTGCAGACCGAGGTTTGAGCTGGCAACATGCGGCCCCTCGCCCGACCGCCCCCGACACCATGCACCGGATCACGCTGCCCAACCAGCACACCCTCAGCCCGATCGCCTGTGGCGTCTGGCGCTGGGCCGACACCACCGACACCGGCGTGGACGCCGCGCTGGCCCGCATCGACGCCTGCCTGGCCCAGGACATCACCACCTTCGACCACGCCGACATCTACGGCGACTACCGCTGCGAGGCCCTGTTCGGCGCCGCCCTGCGCGCCCGCCCCGCCCTGCGCCAGCAGATCGAGCTGGTCACCAAGACCGACATCATGCTGCAGTCGGCGCAGTGGCCCGACACCCGCGTCAAGCACTACGACACCCGCCCCGCGCACGTGCAGGCCAGCGTCGAGCGCTCGCTGCAACGCCTGGGCGTGGAGCTGATCGACCTGCTGCTGATCCACCGCCCAGACCCGCTGTGCGACGCCGAGGCCCTGGGCGCCTGCCTGGACGCGCTGATCGACGCCGGCAAGGTGCGCGGCGTGGGCGTGTCCAACTTCATGCCCTGGGACATGGACCTGCTGCAGTCGCGCATGAGACACCGCCTGCAGCTCACCCAGATCGAGCTGAGCCTGCTGCACACCGCGCCCTTCACCAATGGCCAATTGGCCCATGCCCAGCATCACCGCATGCCGGTGATGGCCTGGTCGCCGCTGGGCGGCGGCCGGCTGCACACCGAGGCGCAGCAGCCCGGCACGGCCGCCCACCGCCTGGCCCCGCGCCTGGCCGAGCTGGCCCGCGCCAGCGGCACCGACACCACCGCGGTGGCCATGGCCTGGCTGATGCACCACCCGGCCGGGGTGATCCCGGTGATGGGCAGCCTGCAGCCCGAACGCATCGCCGGCTTCACCCAGGCCCTGCAAGTGCCGATGGACCGGCAGACCTGGTTCGAGCTCTACGAGCTGGCCAACGGCCACCCGGTGCCCTGAAGCGCGCGGCCGGCGGCCCGCTCAGCCGCCGGTGGCCCCCACCATCACCCAGTCGCGCTGGCGGTCGGCCCCCACGTCGAAGGTGGTGTGGCCCACCGCCTCGAAGCCGCACTTGCGGTAGAAGGCGATGGCCCGCGCATTGCGCTCCCAGACGCTGAGCCACAGATGGCCCGCACCGGCCTGGGCCGCCTCCTGGCGGATGGCCGTCATCAAGCGGCCGGCCAGGCCCGTGCCCTGCTGCTCGCGCACCACGTAGAAGCGGTGCAGGGCCACGGGCCGGTCCTGCGTCACCGCCGCGGGCAGCTCGCCGCCCCAGGCCAGCTGGGCAAAGCCCACCAGGCGATCGCCCTCCTCGGCCAGCCAGGTGCGCAGCGCCGGGTCGGCCAGTTCGGCCTGCTGCTGCGCCGGGTGGAAGTGGGCGGTGATGTAGGCCCACAGGTCCTCGGGCCGGTTGTCGGCCGCGTAGGTGTCGTGAAAGCAGCGCGCCGCCAGCGCCGCCAGCGCCGTGGCGTCCCCCGCCACCGCCGGGCGCAGCCGCACCGGCTGCGCCCGGCGCGGTGCGGGCGGCGGCAGGTCCAGCGGGCAGCCCATGTGGACCTTGCCCAGACAGGCCCGGTCGGTACAAATGGCCTCGGGCTCCAGCCCGAAGACGCGAAAGCCGCAGGACTCGTACAGGCGCTGGGCGGGTGCATTGCCTTCGGTCACCGTCAGCGTCACCCAGCGCACGCCGGGGTGGGCCGCCGCCTCGGCCAGCGCCGCCTGCATCAGCGCGCGGGCCATGCCCTGGCCCTGCTGGGCCGGCTGCACGTACATGCCCACCAGATGGGCACGGTGCCGCGTCTTGGCCCGGCTGGAGAACTCCAGCGCCACGCTGCCCACCAGGGTGTTGTCCACCCAGGCCCCCAGCGCCAGCCCCGAGCCATCGGCCGCCGCGGCCCGCTGCGCCCACCAGGACAGCGGCAGGGCCGCCCGCTCCTCGGCCGTGGAGGTGAAGGCGTCCCCCGGCTGGGCATAGGCCTCCAGCATCAACGCGCGGTAGGCCGGCGCATCCTGGGCGGTCAACTTGGCGATGGTGAACACGGCGCGGGCTTCGGAGCAGTGGGCGGGCCCGCCAGCATACGACGCGCCTCAGGCCAGGCCGGCCTGGTCCAGGCCATAAAGCCGGTCCTGCGAGCCCGGCACCACCGCAAAACCCACCGACAGGCGGTTCCAGCCATTGATGGCCACGATGGCAAAGCTCAGCGCGGCCAGCTCGGCCTCGCTGAACTCGGCGCGGGCGGCCTGGTAGTCGGCCTCGGGCACGCCGTGCGCGGGCAGCTGGGTCAGCAGCTCCGTCCAGGCCAGCGCGGCGCGCTCGCGCGGGGAGAACAGCGTCGATTCGCGCCACACCGCCACATGGTGCAGGCGCAGCGGCCGCTCGCCATGCAACGTGGCCTCCTTGACGTGCATGTCCACGCAGAAGGCGCAGCCGTTGAGCTGAGAGGCGCGCAGCGTCACCAGGTCACGCAGCGCAGTCTCCAGACCGCTCTGGCGCAGGGCCAGGCTGAAGTCCAGGTACTTCTTGAACAGGTCGGGGGCGAGTTCGGCGTAGTGCAGGCGTTGGCTCATCACAGGGCTCCAGGTTCGGTTGGGAAGCGAGACCACGACGGTCTCATCCCCCAAGACGAACGGGCCCCCCGGCCTGTGACAACCGTCTGCCGTTCAGGTCACCGGCGCCGGGTTGAACAGCACCAGCGCGTTGTGCAGGCGGTGGCGTTCGGCCCAGGTGGGCTGGCCGCTGGCCACGGCCAGCATCTGGCGGAACAGGGCCCAGCCGGTCTCCTCGATGCTGGCCTCGCCGTCGGCGATCACGCCGGCGTTGAGGTCCATCAGGTCGTGCCAGCGGCGGGCCAGGTCGCTGCGGGTGGCCACCTTGATCACCGGGCATTCGGCCAGGCCATAAGGTGTGCCGCGGCCGGTGGTGAAGACGTGCAGGTTCATGCCGGCGGCCAGCTGCAGCGTGCCGCAGATGAAGTCGGACGCGGGCGTGGCGGCGAACACCAGGCCGCGCTGATCGGGCCCGAGCTTCTCACCGGGCGAGAGCACATGGTCGATGGGGGCGCTGCCGCTCTTGACGATGGAGCCCATCGCCTTCTCGACGATGTTGGACAGGCCGCCGGCCTTGTTGCCGGGCGTGGTGTTGGCGGCCCGGTCGGCCTGGCCGCGCGCCAGATAACGGTCGTACCAGCCCAGCTCGCGCACGATGGCCTCGGCCACGGCCGGCGTGGCCGCGCGGGCGGTGAGCTGCTCCACCGCATCGCGCACCTCGGTGTTCTCCGAGAACATCACGGTGGCGCCGGCCCGCACCAGCAGGTCGGCCGCGAAGCCCACCGCCGGGTTGGCGGTGACGCCGCTGAAGGCATCACTGCCGCCGCACTGCACGCCCACCACCAGTTCACTGGCAGGAATGGTCTCGCGCCGGCGGGCGTTCAGACGCTCCAGGTGGGGCACGGCCCGCGCGACGATGTCGTCGATCATGGAGGCGAAGCCCACATGGGCCGCGTCCTGCAGGCAGACGGTGTCGGGGCCGCCGTCGGCCGCGGCGCTCTCGATGGCAAAGCTGCCCGGGGGCAGCAGGCGCTGCGGCTGCAGCTTCTCGCAGCCCAGGCTCACCACCAGCACCTCGCCGCCGAAGTTCGGGTTCTGGCTGATGTGGCGCAGGGTGCGGATGGGGATGACCGCGTCGGGCGCGTCGATGGCCACGCCGCAGCCGTAGCCGTGCTCCAGGCCCACCACGCCGTCGACGTTCGGGTAGCGCGGCAGCAGCTCCTCACGGATGCGGCGCACCGCATGTTCGACCACGCCCGCCACGCACTGCACGGTGGTGGTGATGGCCAGCAGGTTGCGCGTGCCCACCGAGCCATCGGCATTGCGGTAGCCCTGGAAGGTGTGGCCGGTCAGCGGCTCGCCACGGGTGGCGGCGCGGGTGGCCATGGGCAGGCCCTGGAGCTCGCGCGCGGCGGGCAGGTCCAGCAGGCGCTCGTGCACCCAGGCACCGGCCGGCAGATCGCGGTTGGTGGTGCCGATGGTCACGTCGTAACGGCGCACGGCGCTGCCGGCGGGCAGGTCCACCAGCGCCAGCTTGTGGCCCTGGGGCAAAAGGGCGCGCAGGGTCAGCCCGGCGCCGGGAACGCACTCG
>NZ_BADL01000171.1 GCF_000333615.1 Ideonella sp. B508-1
CGCTGACCCAGATCTGGCTCTGCGGGAACCAGCGGTGCAGAAAGTCGGCGCCCACCTTCAGGCCGCCGCTGGAGCCCACGGCCTGGATGGTGGCGACGCGGCCGTCGGTCAGCACCGGGATGTGGCCGGCAGCATCACGATGACGCTGCTGGGCATCGGCACCGTCTCCCTGGTGCGCCACCTCCGGCTGGCAGGAGCATGAGCATGCAAGGCTTCCAGATCACCTTCTTCACCGGCGAAGGCCGGCACCACGGTCACCAGCCCATGGGCGCGTGGCTGATGGAAACCGCCCGGCAACTGGGCATCCGCGGCGCCACGCTGAGCGTCGGCACGGACGGCATCGGCCGCGACGGCCGCCTGCATTCGGCCCACTTCTTCGAGCTGTCCGACCAGCCCATCGAGGTGACGCTGGTGGTGAGCGAGGACGAATGGACCCGGCTGGCCCAGGCCCTCACCGCGGCCCAGGCCAATGTCTTCTTCACCAAGACGCCGGTGGAGTTCGGGGTGCTGGGCGGGCCCGACCCGGGTGCCACACCAGCAGCAGCAGGCTGAGCCCCGCGAAGCCCGCCCCGGCCCCAAAGGTGGCGGCGGGCCCGAAGGCGTCCCACAGACCACCGGCCACCACGCTGGCCACCAGCATGGCCAGGCCACTGGCCAGGTTGAACACGCCGTAGGCCGTGCCGCGCAGCGGCGCGGGCGCGGTGTCGGCCACCATGGCGGCCAGCAGGCCCTGGGTCATGCCCATGTGGATGCCCCACAGCGCCACGCCGGCCAGCAGAGCCGGCAGACCGGCGGCCTGCGCCAGCAGCCCATCCGAGGCAAGCAGCACCGCCAGGCCGCCGCCCAGCAGCCGGGTGTGGGACACCCGGTCCGCCAGCCAGCCGAAGGGATAGGCCGAGGCGGCGTAGACCACGTTCATCGCCACCATCACCAGGGGCACCAGGGCCATGGACACCCCCAGCTGCTGGGCCCGCAGCACCAGGAAGGCCTCGCTGAAGCGGGCCAGCGTGAACACGCTGCCCAGCGCCACCACCCACCAGTAGCCAGACCCGAGCTGACGCAGCGTCTCGCGGCGGATGGGGTTGACCCGACGCTCACCGCTGTGGCGCTCCGGCTCGCGCACCCCCAGGGCCAGCACCAGCACCGAGATCACGCCCGGCACCACCGCCACCCAGAACACGGCGCGGAAGTCGTCGGCCCACAGCAGCATGAAGGCGGTGGCCAGCAGCGGCCCCAGAAAGGCCCCCACGGTGTCCAGCGACTGGCGCAGGCCGAAGGCCGCACCGCGCACCTCGGACGGCGTCAGGTCGGCCACCAGGGCGTCGCGCGGGGCCCCGCGGATGCCCTTGCCCACCCGGTCCACCAGGCGGGCCGCCACCACCAGCCCGGCGCCGGTGGCCAGGGCAAAGAAGGGCTTGGTGAAGGCCCCCAGCGCATAGCCCAGCAGGGCCAGGCCCTTGCGCTTGCCCAGCCAGTCGCTGAGCACGCCGGAGAACACCTTGACGATCAGCGCGGTGGATTCCGCCAGGCCCTCGATCAGGCCGATGGCGGTGGCCGACACCCCCAGCGAGGTGGCCAGGAACATCGGCAGCAGGCTGTGGATCATCTCCGAGGAGATGTCCATGAACATGCTCACCAGGCCCAGGGCCCAGATGGCGGCGGGGATGCGGGGGCGCTGCACGGTCTCGCCCCGAACGTCAACCCAAGCGCCAGGCCAGGTAGGCCGCCACCACGCCCAGCGTGACCAGCGTCACCGGCACCCCCAGTGCGGCATGGCGGCGCCAGTCGATCACCACGCCCCGGCGGCGGGCCGCATCGACCACGATGATGTTGGCGATGCTGCCCACGATGAACAGGTTGCCGGCAAAGGTGCTGACCAGGGCCAGCAGCGGACCGTCCAGCGGGTGGGTGGCCACCGGCAGCAGCAGCATCACCGCCGGCACGTTGGAGACGATGTTGGACAGCACGAAGGTGGCCAGCGCCATCGGCCCGGGCTGGTCCAGGTGCACGCCGTGCGCGGCGATGTCGGCCACCAGGCGCTGCGGCAGGCCGGTGTGCTGCAAGGCGGCGTTGACGACGAACAGACCGACGAAGAGCACCAGCAGCTCCCAGTCCACCAACCCCAGCACGCGGCTGGAGCGCATGCGCCGGCTCATCAGCAGCAGGCCCGCGCCCACCAGGGCCACCACCTCGCGCGGCCAGTCGGTGAACAGAAAGGCCAGCAGCACCCCGGCCGCCACGCCCAGGCCCTTGGCGGTCTGCCAGCGGTCCAGCGGCACGGCCTCGGCGTTCTTCTCGGCCGGCCCCGGCCCGGCGGCGCCGTCGGCCAGCATCCAGCGCCCGCGCACACTCAACACCACCAGCGCCCAGGTCAGGCCCAGGCCCACCGCCACCGGCAGCAGGGCCTCGACCATGTAGCCGCCGAAATGCAGCTGCAGCGTCTGGCCGATCAGCATGTTCTGCGGGTTGCCGATCAGCGTGGCGGCCGAGCCGATGTTGGCCGCGCAGGCCAGGGCCAGCGCGAAGGGCACCGGGTCCAGCCGGCGGCGCAGGCAGGCCTCCACCAGCACCGGCGCCACCGCCAGGCACACCACATCGTTGCTGAACACCGCCGACAGACCGCCGGCCACCACCACCAGCGCCGCCAGCAAACCGGGCGGGCCCAGCTTCAGGCCGGCCAGGCGCAAGGTCACCCAGTCGTAGAAGCCGCCCAGCTGCATCTGGGCCGAGACCACCATGAAGGCGAACAACAGCAGCACCGTGGGCAGGTGCACCGCCTGCGCCGCCGCGTCCACCGAGATGGCCTCGGTGCCGATCATGGCGATGGCCCCCAGCAGCGCCACGCCGGTGCGGTCCAGCTGGAGAAAGGGCAGCCCACCCAGGATCATGCCCAGGTAGACCAGCACGAAGATGGTCAGAACAATGGTGGTCACGGCGCCGATTGTCGCCTTCAGGGCGGCCAGGTCGTTGGCACCTCGCGCCGCGCAATGCATGGCCTACTTTCGCTATGCTGTGTGGAATTGCATTCCAAAGTAGAAGCCCGCCGTGAAACTCGATGCCCTGGACGTCAAGATCCTGGACCTGCTGCAGAACGATGCCGAACTGAGCGTGGGCGAGATCGCCAGCCGGGTGGGCCTGTCCTCCACGCCCTGCTGGCGGCGCATCCAGCGCCTGAAGGACGAGAAGGTCATCACCCGGCAGGTGGCCCTGCTGGACCCGCACAAGGTGCAGGTGGGCGTCACCGTCTTCGTGTCGGTGCGCACCAGCACCCACACCCAGGAATGGTTCGAGCGCTTTCGGGCCACGGTGCAGGCCATTCCCGAGGTGATGGAGTTCTACCGCATGAGCGGCGACGTGGACTACCTGCTACGCGTCGTGGTGCCCGACATCGCCGCCTACGACAAGGTCTACAAGCGACTGACCGACGGCACCCAGTTGCACGACGTCAGCTCCAGCTTCGCGATGGAGGAACTCAAGCTCACCACGGCGCTGCCGCTGGGCTACGTCTGAGGCGGGCCGGCCGCCTCAGCCCAGCAGCCGCCAGGCCCCGCCCAGCAGGCCCGCGCCCAGCACCACCGGGATCACGCCCACCTTGAAGCGCAGCAGCGCGAGCGCGGCCGCCAGGCCGATCACCGCAGCCGCCCACTCGAAGCCGCCGGCCCAGCCCCGCGGCCAGAGCACGTGGTAGGCGAAGAACACGGCCAGGTTGACGATGACGCCCACCACCGCGGCGGTGATGGCCGTCAGCGGCGCGGTGAACTGGAGCTTGCCGTGGGTGGATTCGATGAAGGGCGCGCCCAGGAAGATGAAGAAGAAGGACGGCAGGAAGGTGAAGAAGGTCACCACCGCCGCGGCCGCCACGCCGGCCCAGGGCAGCGCCTGCGGACCGAAGAGGGCCTGGCCCCAGCCACCGACGAAACCGACATAGGACACCACCATGATCAGCGGCCCCGGCGTGGTCTCGCCCAGCGCCAGGCCGTCGATCATCTGGCCCGGCGACCTCTCCGCCGCACTGGACGAGGCACAGAACCGCCCCAGCGGCATCTCCGTCACCCGGGAGGCCGGCGCATCGCTGGTGAGCGGCCCCATCGCCTTGCGCACGCCGCAGGGCCGCATGCTCACGCATGTGCCGCCCCTGCGTGTCGAGCCGGGCACGCGGCTGTTGATCCGGGGGCTCC
>NZ_BADL01000170.1 GCF_000333615.1 Ideonella sp. B508-1
CCCTGCGCCTGGCCAACGGGGCGCTGGAATTCGAGCTGATGTCCGGGGCCGAGCAGGCCGATGCCATGCTCGCCCAGCTGGAGCAGCAGCGCGCGGCCCTGCAGTCGGCGCGCGACCGCGAGCAGGCGCTGCCCGCTTTTTCCGAACGGGTGATGGACACCGTGGGCAGCGTCGTCATCGTGCTGGATGCCCAGGGGCGGCTGCGGCGTTGCAACAGCCGCGCCCGCGAGACCTTGCGGCCCCTGGCGGACGGCGACAGCGTGGACCAGCTGCTGCATGCCGAGGACCAGATGCGGCTGGCCGGTGAGTTGCCACCGCTGCCCTGGCCGGTGCAGTCGGTGCTGTTCGAGCAGGTGCGCCGACATGGCCATTACCGCGCCGAACATCGGCTGGCCCTGCGCGACGGAGGCTACCGCCACCACCTGATCGAGGCGGTGCAGCTGTACAGCGCCCAGGGCAAGGAGGAGGGCGCGGTCATCACCGGGGCCGACATCGGCCTGCTCAAGCAGAAGGAGGCCGAGCTGCTGGCCAGCGACGCCCGCTTCAAGGACGCCGAGAGCGTGGCCCATCTGGGCAGTTGGGAGCTCGACCCGGTGAACGAGCGCATGAAGTGGTCGGCCGAGACCCGGGCCCTGCTCGATGCCTCGCCCGACACCGACCCCAGCCTGTCGGCGCTGTTCTCCGCCATCCACCCCGAGGACCGCCTGTCCGGTGCCCAGGCCTTCATGGAGGCGCTGGCCGCGCGGCGCAGCTGCGACCTGGAGTTCCGCATCGACACCCGCGACGGCACGCTGCGCTGGGTCCATCTGCGGGCCAGCCTGCAGGCGCTGCCGGGCCAGGGCCTGCGCGGCGTGGGCACGGTGCAGGACATCACCGCCCGCCGCCGGGTGGAGGACGAGCTGCGCCTGGCGGCCACCGTGTTCGACGCCAGCCTCAATGCCGTGCTGATTGCCGACGCCGAGGGCCGCATCCGCAAGATCAACCGCGCCTTCACCGCCATCCTGGGCTATGAGGAGGCCGACGTGCTGGGCCGCAGGCCCAGCGTGATGCAGTCCGGCCAGCACGCGGTCAGCTTCTATCAGGACCTCTGGGGCCAGTTGCTGGAAAGCGGCCACTGGGAGGGCGAGGTGCTCAACCGCCACCGCGACGGACTCGTCGTCTCGATCTGGGAAAGCATCACCGCGGTGCGGGACGAGCAGGGGGCGATCAGCCACTACATCGGCATCTTCTCGGACATCTCCGAGCAGAAGGCCCAGGCCCGGCGCATCCACCAACTGGCCTATTACGACGCGCTGACCGGCCTGCCCAACCGCACCCTGCTGATGGACCGCTGCCGCCAGGCGTTGTCGCGCGCCAAGCGGGCCCACAGCCACCTGGCCATGCTCTTCATGGACCTGGACCGCTTCAAGCACATCAACGACAGCCTGGGCCACCCGGTGGGCGACGCCCTGCTGCAGGCCGTGGCGCGCCGCCTGCAACAGGCCGTGCGCGACACCGACACCGTGGCCCGCCTGGGCGGCGACGAGTTCGTGGTACTACTGGAGAACGTCGAATCGACGCTGGATGTCGATGCCAGCGTGCAGCGCATCCTGCAGGCCTTCCGCGAGCCCTTCGTGCTGGAGGGGCACAGCCTGTCGGTGGGGACCACCGTGGGCGTGAGCCTCTACCCCGAACATGGCGCTGACGTCACCAGCCTGTTCAAGTTCGCCGATCTGGCGCTGTACCAGGCCAAGGAATCGGCCCGCGGCGGCTACCGCCTGTTCGAGCCCCGACTCAACGAGCAGGCCCTGGACCGCATGCGCCTGGAAAGCGACCTGCGCCGCGCCCTGGAGCGCCAGGAGTTCCAGCTGCACTACCAGCCGGTCTTCACCTTGGCCGACCGCCAGCTGGTGGGCGCCGAGGCCTTGCTGCGCTGGACCCACCCCGAGCGGGGCCCGGTGTCGCCCGCCGAGTTCATTCCGGTGGCCGAGGACAGCGGGCTCATCATCCCCATCGGAGCCTGGGTGCTGGAAGAGGCCTGCCGCCAGGCCCGCGCCTGGCTGGACCAGGGCCTGGCCATCGGCGTCATCGCCGTCAACGTGGCGGGTCTGCAGATCCAGCGCGGCGACCTGGCTGAGACGGTGGCCGCGGTGCTGGCCCGCACCGGCCTGCCGGCCGAGCGCCTGGAGCTGGAGATCAGCGAGTCCTACATCATGCGGCACGCCGAGCGCGACCTGCGCCAGCTGGCCCAGCTGCGCGAGCTGGGGGTGGCGCTGGCCATCGACGACTTCGGCACCGGCCAGACCTCGCTGAGCCACCTCTGGCGGCTGCCGCTGTCCAAGCTCAAGGTGGACCGCGCCTTCATCAAGGACCTGGAGCGCGATACCGCCGGCGCCACCGTGACCCGGGCGGTGATCGGCCTGGGCCATGGCCTGGGCTTCGTGGTGCAGGCCGAGGGCGTGGAAACCGAAGCCAGGCCGCCTTCCTGACCGCGCACGGCTGCGACCTGGTGCAAGGCTTCGGCTTTGCCCGGCCCATGCCGGCGGCGGGCTTTGCCCAACGCTGTGCCGAGGCGACCCGGGGAAACCCGGGTTGCGTCGCGGAAAAGCCCGGCTCTCCAAAATCAGGGTAAACGCCTAATCTCTGCTGCAAAACCTTGAGAAGTGAAAGGTCTTGCACCATGAGAGAACACACAGGCCCTCGTCGTCGTCGCCTGGCCCTGGGCGCCGCCGCCGCCATCGTCGTCGTGGGTGCGATCGCTGCCGTCTGGATGGCGCGTCCTCCCCGGCTGGATGAGACCAAGACGCCCGGCTTCAGCGGCACGGCCGACCCCGCCCTGGTGGCCAGGGGCCGCTACGTGGCCCAGCTGGGCGATTGCGTCGCCTGCCACACCGCCCCCGGGGGGGCCGAGCTGGCCGGGGGCCGTGCGCTGGAGACCCCCTTCGGCACGATCTACTCCACCAACATCACCGCGGACAAACAGCACGGGCTGGGCAACTGGAGCTACGCCGCCTTCGACCGGGCCATGCGCCACGGCGTGACGGCCAAGGGGCGTCGCCTCTATCCAGCCATGCCCTACCCGTCCTACGCCAAGATGAGCGACGAGGACATGGCGGCGCTGTGGGCCTATCTGCGCCAGGGCGTGCCGGTGGTCGACCAGTCCAACAAGCCCTTGGGCATGCATTTCCCCTTCAACCAGCGCTGGGGCCTGGCCTACTGGGATGCGCTGTTCGCCGACACCACCCCCTTCGTGCCCAACCCGCAGAAGGACGCCATCTGGAACCGCGGCGCCTACCTGGTGCAGGGCCTGGGCCACTGCGGCGCCTGCCACACCCCGCGCGGCATCGGCTTCCAGGAGCTGGCCATGAGCGACCTGGGTTCCAAGGGGCATCTGTTCCTCTCGGGGGCCCAGGTGGAACATTGGAATGCGGTGAACCTGCGTGACCTGTGGACCGTGCCCGACACCGTCGAGTTGCTCAAGACCGGGCAGAACCGCTTTGCCACCGCCTCGGGCAGCATGACTGACGTGATCCTGCATTCCACGCAATATGTCAGCGATCCGGATCTGACAGCCATTGCCACCTACCTGAAGTCCTTGCCCACGGACCAGCCCCGGGCGGCCTTGCCCGCGCCGGTGGCGGCCTCGGCCACGCCTGCTGCCACCCCGGTGGCGGCCTACACCAGCCGGGGTGGCTTGGGCTACGTGCAGTTCTGCACCGACTGCCACCGGGCTGACGGTGGCGGTGTGAAGGGCGTGTTCCCGGCCCTGGCCGGCAACCCGACCGTGGCAGCCCAGGACCCGGCCACACTGATCCACATCGCGCTCACGGGCTGGAAGACCGCTTCCACCGGCGCCCACCCACGCACCTACACCATGCCGGCCTTCGCCCGTCTGAGCGACGCCGAGATCGCCGACATCCTGAGCTATGTGCGGGCCAGCTGGGGGCAGGGCGCCGGCGCGGTGGATGCCGCCGCGGTGGCCGATGCCCGCAAGAGCCTGGACCCGAAGATCGACAAGACGCCCTTCGAGACCCCGCGCCTGGCCCAGTTGCTGGACGCGCCCAATGCCGCGCAACTGGTGCGGGGCATGCGGCTCAATGCCGAGACCCACATCCTGCTGCCCAAGAACGTGGGCAACGACCTGAACTGCACCTCCTGCCACCTGAATGCGGGCACGGTGGCCGATGGCTCGCCCTACGTCGGGGTGTCGGCCTTCTTCCCCTCGTATGCACCGCGCGCCGGCAAGGTCATCACGATGGAAGATCGCATCAACGGCTGCTTCCGCCGCTCGATGAACGGCAAGCCGCTGCCGCCCGATTCGGACGACATGAAGGCCATGGTGGCCTACTTCGACTGGATGAAGGGCCACACCCAGAAGGAAGACAAGGTGCCCGGCCGCGGCGTGGGCAAGGTCGATCCGAAGCTCGTGCCCAATGTGGCCCACGGCGAGAAGGTCTATGGCGCCCAATGCGCCGTCTGCCACGGCCAGAACGGCGAAGGCCTGAAGGACGCGGCCGGCCGCACCGTCTACCCGCCGCTGTGGGGTGATCGCTCCTTCAACATCGGCGCCGGCATGGCCCGTACCTACACCGCGGCTGCCTTCGTCAAGCGCAACATGCCCATCGGCTTCCACGAGAAGTTCCCGCTGGGCCAGGGCGGCCTGTCGGAGCAGGACGCGGTGGACGTGGCCGAGTACTTCACCCACCAGGACCGTCCCGACTTCCCTGACAAGGTCAAGGACTGGCCGAAGGACCCCAAGCCCAAGGATGCACGCTACTGATCCTCGCCAACTCCGTCAGGCCACTGAGACCCCGGCCTGTTCGGCCGGCCGCCCGCCCAGGTGGCCGGCCTTTTTGCCTTGCTGTGCTAGCGTGAACCCTGTGCTGCGCTCCCTGCTTGTCCCCCTCCTGACCCTGGCCGCGGCGACCGGCACGCCGGTGGCGGCCCAGGCCGACACCGTGCGCATCGCGGTGCTGGCCTTCCAGGGCTCGGAGCGCGCCGCCAAGGATTTCGAGCCCACGCTGGCCCAGCTCAACGCCGCGCTGCCGCAGCACCATTTCGAGTTGGCCGCGCTGGACCCGGCCGGCATCGAGCTGGCGGTGGCCGAGCACACGGTGGATTTCGTCGTCACCAACCCGGGCGACTATGTGGAGCTGGAGGCCGGCCACGGCGTCACCCGCCTGGCCACGCTGGAAAGCCGCGACCATGCCGTGCCCACCGACACCGTGGGCTCCATCGTCATCACCCCCAACCGGGCGGGCCACCCCACGCGCTTTGCCGATCTGGCCGGGCGCCGGCTGGCCGTGGTCTCGCCCGATGCCTTCGGCGGCTGGCGCGTCGTCTGGCGCGAAATGGACCAGGCTGGCGTGCCGCCCGAGCGCCTGCAGGCCCTGGTGAGCATCGGCTTTCCGATGGCCTCCGTCATCACCGCGCTGCGCGAGGGCCGGGCCGATGCCGGGGTGCTGCGCACCTGCCTGCTGGAAGAGGAGATCGCGGCCGGCCGGGTGCGGCCCGACGAGTTCGCCGTGGTGGCCGAACAGCCGCCCAGCGGCTTTCCCTGCCGGCTGTCCTCGCGCCTGTACCCGGACTGGCCCTTTGCCCGCCTGGCCGGCACCCCGCCGGACCTGGCCAAGGCGGTGACCGCCGCCTTGCTGACCATGTCGCCGGTGGACGGCCGTGCCTGGACCGCGCCGCAGGACTACACCAGCGTCCACGCGCTGTTTCGCGAGCTGCACATCGGCCCCTATGCCTACCTGGGCCACACCACGCTGGGCGGCATCCTGCGCGAGCACTGGCCCTGGTTCGTCTTCGCGGCGCTGGCCGGGCTGTGGTGGGTCTTCCACGTGGTGCGGGTGGAGACCCTGGTGCGCCGGCGCACCGCCGA
>NZ_BADL01000169.1 GCF_000333615.1 Ideonella sp. B508-1
CCAGCGGGCCGGCCTCGACGATGCGGGGCTTGCCCGGGCAGTCCGCCGCCTCGCGCAGCAGGTAGCCGCGCGTGAAGGCACGGTCCGTGTCGACGGAACGGAACGAGAAGCTCAACGCGCCCTGCGCCGCCGCGAGTGCCCGCCGCAGGCTCGCGCCGTGCGGACGGTGACGGATCTTCTCGACGGGATGGCACCAAAGGCCGCAAAGCCCAGGTTCACCAGTTGTACGGGGGTGGCGTTCTTGAAGCCCCCCTTCACGCCGATGGCGTAGATGCTGCCGGTCACGTCGCGCGCGGCCATGACCTGCCCCAGGATGGGGATCAGTGCGATGAGGCCTCCAATGACTTCACCTGCCGTGTTGTGACTCTCTTCGAAGTCGCCCAGCAGCAGGGTCTTGAAGAAGCTCTCGATGTCTTGGCGATTCATGCGCTGGCCTCCAGTGTGGGTTCACTGGTGTCTCCAATGGGCGGCTGGCTGGCCAGCATCTTCTCGATGGCGGACTGGCCCTGTTGCTGAACCTCTGTCTTGGCGAAGTCCGCGTCGTCAGGTGGCGGTGCAGGGCAGACCCAGTCGCGGCTGTCTTCGCCGTACTCCACCGTGTAGCCCCCAGGCGGAACGCTCTTGAGCAAGGCGTAGCCGTTGCCATCCAGCGTGCCTTGCATCACCGTGCCGTTCTCGAAAGTGACTTTGTAGGGCGCGCCGGGAACCGGGCTAAGGTCGTCGTAGTGGTAGTGCAGCTCCAGGTCCAGCGGCTGCTCGCCCAGCTTGGCCGTGGGCAAGGTCGGCAAACTCGCCGCCCGGCTCCCCCCGCCCAAGAACCCATGCGTGGCCCCCTTGACCGCGAAGCTGCCCGGGGTGGTGACGGTGATGTTGCCGCCCTCCAGGGTGATGCCCGACTGGCCGGCGATGAGTTCGATCTTGCTGTTCGCGCTGATGCGGATCTCGTCGTTGACGCTGGTGATCGTGACACTCTGGTCGGCCAGCAGCTTCAACTCGTCGGTGTGGGCGCGCAGGGAGACCGGCCCGTTGGCCGCCTTGACCTGCAGCCCGCCCTGGTGGGCGTAGAGGCTGGCGGTCTGGCCCGCGGCGATGGAGGCGGTGTGGGCGGCCGTGGTTTGCAGGTCCTGCTGCACGATCTGGCTCAGGCGCTGGCCGCTGAACTGCTGCACGCTGGCCGGGGTGGCCAGCAGCTGGGCGGCGGCGCTGTCCAGCACCACGGCGGGCTGGGCGAAGGCGGGGACGGGATCGCCCTGGCTGGGGTCTCGTCCATCGGCAGGGATCTTGGCCTCCTGGCCGTTGACCTGGTCCGGGTGGCGCCCGTCCTGGGCCGGGTCCAGGGCCTGGTGCAGCTTGGCCAGGTCCTGGCCCTCTTCGGTGCTGGTCAGGGCCTGGGCACCGATGGCCTGGGCGGCTTGTGACAGGCGCTGGCCCAGCTCGGTGGCCGATTGCAGCTGTGCCAGGGCTTCGGCCGCGTCCATCTGTGGGCCCTGGGCCGAGCCGTAGGTGCCGCTGCGGGCCTGGGTGCTCACCAGCAGGCCCGCTCCGGCGCGCAGGCTGGCCCAGCCCTGGGTGTTGGCCTCGAAGCCGCTGCCGCGCCAGGCGCCGCGCTGGGCGCTGCTGGGGCTCTGGTTGATCAGGTGGCCCAGGCTCAGCTCACTGCCCGTGTGGGTGGTGGCCAGGCGGGTGCGCAGCTGGCCGGGGGCGTCGTCCACCACCCATTGCTGCGTGTGCTGGCCATCCAGCGTGCGGCTGTGCAGGCCGGCCAGCACGCCGGGGTGGTTCACGCCGGCGTCCACGCCCGCCGCAAAGGGCGGGGGCTGGTCGCCGTTGGGCAGGCCGCCGGCGATGATGGGTCGGTCGATGTCGCCTTCGATGAACTGCACCGCCACTTCCGAGCCGATGCGCGGCACCCAGACGGCGCCCCAGTTGGCCCCGGCCGCCGGGGTGGCCACGCGCACCCAGGTGCCGCTCTGCTCGTTGCCTGGGGCGTTGCCGGTCTCGTCCGCGCTGTAGGCATGCGGCAGGCCTCCGGGGTTGGGGGCGCTGCCGCGCTGGAAGTGGAACTGCACCTTGACGCGGTGGTCGCGCTCGGTGGTGAGGGCTTCATCCTGCAGCCCCACCACGCGGGCGGTGAGCAAGGTGGGCGCGGTGGGCCGGCGCTGGGGGCGCGGCAGCACGGGGGCGGCGGCCGGCACGGCCTGGAACTGGTTGCGGTAGCCGCCCTTGGCCAGGCTGGTGTTCTTCAGCAGCTCGGCGGCCTGGTCGCCCAGGTTGTTGGCCACATGGTGTTCGACGGCCAGCACGGTGAAGGCGTTGTCCGGGCGATCATGGCTGGCGGTGAGGGCCGCCGCATAGCTCGGGGCGGTGGTGTTGGCGCCGTACAGGGGGTGGTCGATCAGCTGGAACTGCGCGCCCGCGCGCAGCACCCGGGCGCCGCCCTGGCCGGCAAAGCGCTTGGCCCGCAGTTCCAGCGCACCCAGGGCCAGGCGGGCGGCGCGCTCGGCGGCCTGGGTGTCCGCAAAGCGATACGCCCCGCTGCCGTCGTACTGTTCCAGCCAGGGCACCTCGCCCAGGTCCAGGGCGCTGGCCAGCTCGGCGCTGGCCCCGGCCAGGCTGCGGTAGTTCCAGCTGCCCAGGGCCACGGCGTTGGGGGGCAGGCTGCGCTGGGCGGCCAAGCCGGTGATCGGGTCTTCCAGCCCGGCCACCACCGCGGTGGGGTGCAGGGCGGCAAAGCGGATGGGGCCCAGGTCGGCGCGCTCGGCCCCGGCGTCGGTGATGACCATCACATGGCGGGCCTTGCCTTGTTCATCCGCGGTGGCGGCGTCGTCGTCCCCCAGGTGTTCGATGTGCCAGCTCAGGCCCTCGCTGGCCAGCAGGCGCTGCACAAAGGCCCAGTCGCTCTCGCGGTACTGGATGCACAGCGAGCGCAGGCGCAGGGCCTCGGGCTCGGTCAGGTCCCAGCGCCACTGGGCAGGAGGGTAGTCGGCGAAGATGTCGTCCAGGATCTGGGGGACCGTCTTGTCCTGAAAGACGAAGCTGTCGCGGCGCAGCTTGAGCATGTCCACCCAGGGCGCCATCACCAGGCGGTAGCGGGCCAGGCCGCCGTCGCTGCCCAGCTGGGCGGCTTCGGTCACGTAGCCGTGCCAGGGGGCATAGGTGCCATCGGCCTGGCGCAGGCCCACGGTCATCTGCTCGCCGATCAGGCTCTTGAGCGGCAGGTAGGCCGAGGTGGAGACCGCGTCCAGGATCAGCTCGAAGCCCTGCCCCTCGGCCTCACGCATCACCAGGCGCGTGGCCACCAGGTTGAGCGCCGGCAGCGCCGTGCGCAGGGTGATCAGCCGCTCGGTCTCTTCCAGCCAGGTGAAGGCGCTGAGAACGCCGAGATCAGGAAACGAGGCAGCCATGCGGGGCACCGGCGAATGACGGAGCGGCCAGTGTCGCCATCCCGTGCCGCGTCACCATCCCCCAGCAGAGGGTGTCACGTCCCAAGGCGGGCCTATGGCAAGGTTTGGATACGGGTGTTACACGATGCTGAGCCCCCGGCAAGGCTCAGACCTTTGCGGTGCTCACCAGCACCCGGCCATCCTCCACCCGCACGCCATAGGTGCGCACCGACCACTCGGGCGATTCCAGGCACACGCCGGTGCGCAGGTCGATGTGGTGCTTGTACAGCGGCGAGGCCACCACCAGGTGCTCGCCCAGGTTGCCCACCAGCCCGCGCGAGAGCACGCTGGCGCCGGCCTTGGGGTCCACGTTGTCGATGGCGAAGAACTGGGTCCGGCCCACGCGGAAGATGGCGACGTGCCGCCCGTCCACGCGGGCGCAGACGCCGGTGTCCGGCAGGATGTCGTCGACCGCGCAGACGGCGGTCCAGTCGGAGACGAGGGTGTCCATGGTTCGGGGCTCCGGGGTCAGGCGGTGAGATCGGTGGATGCGGCGGGCGCCGCATCGGCGCGTTCCTCCGGCCGGGCCGGGCGGATCTGGCCGCGCTCCTGCACGAAGACGATGTGCTCGTCGGGCTGCGTGCTGTTGACGAAGCTGCGGAAGCGCTGGCGCACGGCGGGCGTGGTGACGGCGGTCTTCCATTCGCACTGGTAGCGGTCCACCACCAACTGCATCTGGGCCTCCAGCTCGGCGGCCAGCCCCAGCGTGTCGCGCAGCAGCACGCCCTTGAGGTAATCCAGCCCGCCTTCGAGGTTGTCGCGCCAGGTGCTGGTGCGCTGCAGGCGGTCGGCGGTGCGCACGTAGAACATCAGGAAGCGGTCGATCAGGCGGATCAGCGCGTCCTGGGTCAGGTCCGAGGCGAGCAGCTCGGCGTGGCGCGGCTTCATGCCGCCGTTGCCGCAGACGTAGAGGTTCCAGCCCTTGTCGGTGGCGATGATGCCCACGTCCTTGCCCTGGGCCTCGGCGCATTCGCGGGTGCAGCCCGAGACGCCGAACTTGATCTTGTGCGGCGCGCGCAGGCCCTTGTAGCGGTTCTCCAGCGCAATGGCCAGGCCGGTGCTGTCGTCCACCCCGTAGCGGCACCAGGTGCTGCCCACGCAGCTCTTCACGGTGCGCAGGCTCTTGCCATAGGCATGGCCGCTCTCGAAGCCGGCGGCGATCAGCTCTTCCCAGATCAGCGGCAGCTGCTCGACGCGGGCACCGAACAGGTCGACCCGCTGGCCGCCGGTGATCTTGGTGTACAGGCCGTACTTCTTGGCCACCTGGCCCACGGCGATCAGGCCCTCGGGCGTGACCTCGCCACCGGGCATGCGCGGCACCACCGAGTAGCTGCCGTCCTTCTGGATGTTGCCCAGGAAGTAGTCGTTGCTGTCCTGCAGCGGCGCCAGCTCGGGCTGCAGCACAAAGTCGTTCCAGCAGGAGGCGAAGATGCTGGCCGCCGCGGGCTTGCAGATGTCGCAGCCCAGGCCCTGGCCGTGGCGGGCCAGCAGGTCCTCGAAGGTCTTGATCTGGCCCACGCGGACCAGGTGGAACAGCTCCTGGCGCGAGTGCGGGAAGTGCTCGCACAGGTGGTTGTTCACCGCCAGGCCGCGCTTGGCCATCTCGGCCTTCATGACCTGGGTGACCAGGGGCACGCAGCCGCCGCAGGTGGCGCCGGCCTTGCAGCCGGCCTTCAGCGCGGCGATGGTGGTGGCGCCGCCGGCCACGGCCTCGGCGATCTGCCCCTTGCTGACGTTGTTGCACGAGCAGATCTGCGCGCTGTCGGGCAGGGCGTCCACGCCCAGGCCGGCCTTGGCCTGGCCATCGCTGGCCGGCAGGATCAGCGCCTCGGGGTGCTCGGGCAGGGCGATGCCGTTCAAGGCCATCTGCAGCAGGGTGCCGTACTCGGCTGCGTCGCCCACCAGCACGGCGCCCAGCAGCTGGCGGCCGTCCTCGCTGACGACAATCTTCTTGTAGATGCCGTTCAGTTCGTCGGTGAAGGAGAAGCTGCGGCAGTGCGGCGTTTGGCCATGGGCGTCGCCGATGCTGGCCACGTCCACGCCCATCAGCTTGAGCTTGGTACTCATGTCGGCGCCCGCGAAGGCGGCCGAGGCCTCGCCGGCGATGTGGCGTGCGGCCACGCGGGCCATCTCGTAGCCCGGGGCCACCAGGCCGAAGGTCTGCTCGTTCCAGGACGCGCATTCGCCGATGGCGTAGACATGCGGATCGCTGCTGCGGCAGTGCTCGTCGATCACCACGCCGCCGCGCGGGCCGATGGCCAGCACGCACTGGCGGGCGAGTTCGTCGCGCGGCCGGATGCCGGCGGAGAAGACGATCAGGTCGGTCTCCAGGTGGCTGCCGTCCTCGAACACCATGCGGTGGCGGTGCTCGGCGCCGTCGGTGATCTGGGTGGTGCTGCGCCGGGTGTGCACGTGCACGCCCAGGGCCTCGATCTTCTCGCGCAGGATGCGGCCGCCGCTCTCGTCCACCTGCACCGCCATCAGGCGCGGGGCGAACTCCACCACATGGGTTTCCAGGCCGAGGTCGCGCAGGGCCTTGGCGCATTCCAGGCCCAGCAGGCCGCCGCCCACCACCACGCCGCGTTGCGCCTTGGCGCTGGCGGCCTGCATGGCCTCCAGGTCGTCGATGGTGCGGTAGACAAAGCAGTTCGGCCGTTCACGGCCGGCGATCGGCGGCACGAAGGGCACGGAACCGGTGGCCAGCACCAGTACGTCATAGGGCAGCACCTCGCCATCGGCGGTGGTCACGGTGCGTGCCCGGCGGTCCACGCTGGCGGCCCGGGCGGCCAAGCGCAGGTCGAAGCCGGTGCGCTCGAAGAAGCCGGGCTCGACCAGGGAGAGATCCTGGGCGGACTTGCCGGTGAAGAACTCGGAGAGGTGGACCCGGTCGTAGGCCGGGCGGGCTTCCTCGCACAGGACGGTGACCTGCGCATCGGTCAGGCCGGTCTCGGCCAGGCTCTGCAGGAATTGGTGGCCCACCATGCCGTGGCCGGCGACGACGATTTTCATGTGGTGCTCCGAAGGGAAGCGGCACACGCCCAGCGTGCGCACATCAGGAGGGGCACGCGGCGCGAACCGGTACCCACAGAAAACCGCCGTCGTTAGCGGGTGAGGGCGGGGCAGCAGCACCCCGTGGACCTCGGTGCAGCCATCAAGCAACTTGGGTGCCAGGCCTGCCAGAGGCGGCTTGCCCCGGGGCGGCTGCGTGGCCGGTCGGGCGGCGAGGACTGCGACGGTGCGGGCGCGAGCCGCCCTTGGGCGCTTCGCCCCAGCCTGGTGCGGATCCACTGGCTTGCCCGACGTCAAGCGCTCGCTGGCTGCCGACGCGCACACTGCGGCCATGGCCAAGCGCTTCCCACTCCACCCGGCCCACCCAGAGAGAACCTGCTGGGGATGTGACCGCTACTGCCCCGCACAGGCCATGGCCTGCGGCAATGGTTCGGACCGCACGCAGCACCCCGAGGAACTGTTCGGACCGGACTGGGCCGAATGGGTGCCCCCGACGGAAGCCGAACGCCCCTCGGCGGGCGAGGCCCAGGTCCAACCATGGCTGTCCAGGGGTTGAAGCGGATCGCCCAGCGCACCTTTACACTGTTATTCAGCGTGACCTGGTGCTCGCAGAAGCGCAGGCGAGGACGTCGTGGGATTGGAGTGCTGCGGTGTGAGCCTGCCTGATCCGAATGGCCTGGTGCCTGACGAGGCTTACGAATTCATCCGCCAGAACTTCTGGACCACCATCCGTGGTTCGGCGGTGGTCATCGCCTGCATCGCCTGTGTCTATGCGGTGGCGCTGTGGCGGATCGGCGATCCGCACTGGTGGCACCACGGCGTGATCGCCCTGCTGGCCGTGGCGCTGCAGCCCTGCTTCGGGCGGCAGGCTTCCTACCGGAGCTTCATCGCGGCGCTGCTGCTGCTGATCCTCACCTGCACGGTGTCGATCGCGGTGCTGGCCCTGGCCTATGGCCCTGCCGCCCTGTTCCATGCCCTGCTGCTGGCCTACACGCCCGTGCTGGTCACTTCGGGACGCATGCCGCCGTGGGTCAAGGTGGTGCTGGTGGCCGGGGCCTGCCTGCTGGCCCTCTGGCTGGACGCCGCCAGCACCGCGCGCTGGGTGCAGCGGGCCGCCACCGAACCCGCGCAGCTGCCCTCGGCCGAAACCCTGCAGCAGCTGCGCGACATCAACCTGCTGGCCCTGGGGCTGGCTCCGGCGGTGCTGGTCCACCACTTCTTCACCCTGGTGCGCCGCCAGCATCTGGCCATGACCCGCCTGGCCCTGCACGACCCGATGACCCAGCTGTTCAACCGCCGCCACGTGCAGGCCACCGGCGAGGCCCTGGTGGCGCGCCTGATGGACCGGCCGCAGGGCGGGCCGTTCAGCGTGGTGCTGCTGGACGTGGACCATTTCAAGCAGGTCAACGACAGCTGGGGCCACGAGATCGGCGACCGGGCGCTGCGCCATGTCGCCGACCTGATCTCGCGCACCGCCCGCAGCTCGGACGTGGTGGCCCGCTGGGGCGGCGAGGAGTTTTTGCTGCTGCTGGCGGACACGGACGAGGCCCATGCGCTCCAGCTGGCCGAGCGCCTGCGCATGGCGATCGCCGAAGACACCCTGGTGACGCAGGAGCAGCCCGTCGGCCTGACGGTCACCATCGGCGTGGCCCAGTCCCTGCGCGCCGGCTCCTTCGCCGAGGTCATCCGGCGCGCGGACGCCGCCCTGTACGAAGGCAAGCGCCAGGGGCGCAACCGGGTGGTGGGTGCCAGCGCGATGGGCACCCAGGCCCGTCCGGTCACGGACCTGGCGTCTTAGGCCCGTGGGTCAGGCGGCAAAGCCGAACAGGGCCTGGGGCGTGCTGCGCAGGACGATCGCTCTTTCCGCCGGGTCGGGCAGCCAGCGGTCCAGCAGATGGCGTTCGGTGCCGTAGTCGGCGCTGTGCTCGAACAGGGTGTGCGGCCAGTCGCTGCCCCAGATCAGGCGATCCAGGCCGTGCGAAGCCTTGAGCAGGGGCAGGGCGGCGAGGGCCGTGGCTTCGCCGGCGCCATGTCCGCCGTTGCGATAGGCCGCCGACAGCTTGACCCAGACCTGGCGCGAACGCCCCGTGGACAGCAGGTAGCGGAAGCCCGGATCGTTGACGCCCAGCGTTTCGTCAGGGCGCCCGAAGTGGTCGACCACCACGTTCAGGCCCGCGGCCAGCAGAGGGTCGATCACCGGCTCCAGCTGGCTGGCGATCTGGTGGACCTCGACCTGCCACTGCAATTCCTTGAGCTGCGGCAGCAACGCCCGCCACGGGGCCGAGTTGAACTGCGGGGTCGGCAGGCCGATGAGGTTGAGCCGGATGCCGACGACCCCGGCGGCGGCCAGGGCCTGGAGCGCATCCGGGGTGATGCCGGTCTCCACCACCGCCACGCCCCGCAGGCGATCGGGGTGCGCGCGCAGTGCCTCGACCATGTAGCTGTTGTCGGTGCCCAGGAAGCTGGGCTGGATCAGCACACCATGCGAGAGACCGTGCGTGTCGAGCATGTGCAGGTAGTCCTGCGGCGTGGCGTCGTAACCGGAGGGCGCGCGGCGACGGTCCGGCATGGGCAGATCACGTCGGAAGACATGGGCGTGGCAGTCCACGGCGGTCACCGGCATGCGTGCTCCTGTGCTGGCGCAGGCCGCCAGCGGGCCGCCCACGGCCAGGCCCAGCAGGCCGAGGTTGAACTGGCGTCTTGAGGGTGTGGCTGACATGGATTCCATTCCAGTTGAAGACCGGGCGCGGGCGCCGACGGCGGTGGACGGTGTTGGACCAGGGGCCGGGTGTGCTCAGGCATGGTGGGTGGCGTCCGAGGTGGAGGTCACCCCTTGGGTCACAGCCGCGGGGCGCAGGGACGTCCCGCGGGTTTCGGGCAGCATCATGGCCGCGAGCATCGCCACCCCGTAGGCGATGGCCGCGTCGATGCCGATCGCATCGCCCAGCGGCATCGACTGGCTCATGTGGCCCACCAGCATGGGGAACAGCGCCGAGGCGATGCGGCCGAAGTTGTAGCAAAAGCCCACGCCCGTGCCCCGGATGTCCGCCGGGTACAGCTCATTGAAGAACGCGCCCAGGCTGGCCGGGATGCCCGCTGCGAAGAAGCCCAGCGGGAAGCCCAGCACCAGCATCTGCTGGTCGCTCAGGGGGAGCATCACATAGGCCAGCACGGTGACGATGCACAGCGCGGCAAAGAGGGCGATGTTGCGCCGCCGCCCGATGCGGTCGAGCAGGTAGGCACTGGCCATGCAACCACACCAGAAGGCCACGATCACCACTGCCAGATAGCCGCCCGTGCCCAGCACCGACAGGTGGCGCTCCTTGGCCAGGAAGGTGGGCAGCCAGGTCATGATCGCGTAGTAGCCCCCATGGGCGCCGGTGCCCAGCAGGGCGCCCAGCAGGGTCACCCGCAGCACGTCGGGGCGGAAGACCTGGAGCACCTGGGTCCAGGCCGAGCCCGAGGACGGCGCGGCCTTGGGCGAGGCCGCCGGGTCCGGTTCCTTCAGGCTGCGTCGCACCCACAGCACCAGCAGGGCCGGCAGCAGACCCACGGCGAACATGGTGCGCCAGGCGATGTCCGCGGGAAGCCAGGAGTACATGAGCGTGTACAGAAGCACCGAACCGCCCCAGCCCACGGCCCAGGCGCTTTGCACCGCGCCCATGGCGCGGCCGCGGTGTTCCGGCCGGATGGTCTCGGCCATCAGCACGGCACCGGCGGCCCATTCGCCGCCAAAGCCGAAGCCCTGCAGTGCCTTGAGGAACAGCAGCTGCGGAAAGGTCTGTGCGAAGGCGCACAGGAAGGTGAAGGCGGCGAACCACAGGATGGTCAGCTGCAGCGTGCGCACCCGCCCGAAGCGATCGGAGGCCGCGCCGGCGATCCAGCCGCCCAGCGCCGACGCCACGAGGGTGACGCTGCTGATCGCGCCGGCCTGCGTCTTGTCGATGCCGTAGGCGGCGATGATGGCCGGAATGGCCAGCGTGAACATCTGCACGTCGAGCGCATCCAGCGCCCAGCCGGCAAAGCAGGCGCGGAATGTGCGCTGCTCAAGCGGCGTCGAGCGCCGGTACCAAGTGAACATGAGAGGGTCCTCTTTAAGACATTCAGTCATATAGATGACTATATGAAACTTTAGGAGTTCAGCCCGCCGGGCGGTACAGGGCAAACCCTTGCTTTGGGTCGCATCACCGGCGCGCAGGCCGGCTGATAGAGTTCTGCCGATTCAGACATCCAGAGGCCCCCACGCGTGATCCCCTCGCTCCCTTCGCCCGACGAACGGTTGCCGCGCTACCAGCAGTTGCGCGACGACCTGGTCCGGCGCATCGCCGCCGGAGAATGGGCGCCTGGCGAGGCCATCCACACGGAAGTCGAGCTGTCGACCGCCTACGGGGTGTCCACCGGCACGCTGCGCAAGGCCATCGACCTGCTCGTGGCCGAGGGCGTGCTCACCCGCAGCCAAGGCCGGGGGACTTTTGTTCGACGGCCGCGCTTCGATTCGTCACTGTTCCGGTTTTTCCGTTTCAAGTCGGCCAGCGGGAACCCTGTCCAGCCCACCGCCCGCATCCTCCAGCGCAGTGTCGAAGAACCGGATGACAGCCTGCGCGCGGCCTTGCAACTAGGCCCGGACGCCAAGGTGATCCACCTGTCGCGCCAACGTCTGGTCGATGGCCGGGTGGTGCTGTCGGAGGAGATCTGGGTGCCGCGCGATGGCTTCGAGGCGCTGACCATGCTGGCGCCGGCCGATTTTGGTGACCTGCTCTATCCCCTCTATGAGCGCCTGTGCCACCAGGTGGTGGCCACCGCCCGCGAGACGCTGCGTGTGGCGCGGGCCGATGCGCAGATGGCCCAAACCCTGGGTACCGCACCGGGCGACCCGGTGATCAACGTCAGCCGGGTGGCCCTGGACTATGCGGGCAAGCCGGTCGAGTGCCGCAGCACCTGGGGGGCGGCCGACGGCTTCCAGTACGAGGTCGAGATTCGCTGACCCGGCCGGTCAGCCGGGGCCGAGGCCGTCCAGCACGCGCTGGCAGCGCGCCACCAGGAAGTCGCGCAGGCGCTGGATGGCCGGGCCCAGGCTGGCCCGGTCCGGGCAGACCATCTGCAGCGGGGCGGGCTCGCCCCAGTCCAGCGGAAAGAGGGCGACCAGTCGGCCGCTGCGCAGATCCTCGGCCACGTCCAGCGCCGACTTGTAGGCGATGCCCTGGCCCGACAAGGCCCAGCGCCGCACCACCTCGCCGTCGTCGCTGATGCGGTCGCCGCGCACCGGCACGGTCTGCGGGCCGCCCTGGGCCGAGGGCAGGTGAAAGCTCCAGCGCTCGTGGGTGTGCTCGCCCATCACATAGCGCAGGCAGTTGTGCTGCAGCAGCTCGGCCGGCGTGGCCGGGCGGCCGTGGCGTTCCAGGTAGGACGGGGCCGCGCAGGCGATGCGGCGGTTGTCCGCCGCCAGCGGCAGTGACACCAGGCCCGAGTCGGCCAGTTGGCCGTAGCGGATGCCGGCGTCCACCGCGGCGCCGAAGAGGTCGGTGAAGCGGTCGCTGACCCGCAGCTGCAGCTGCAGCCGCGGGTGCTCGGCCTGGAAGTCGTCCAGCCAGGGCAGCAGCACCTGCCGCCCCAGGTCCGAGGGCACCGACAGGCGCAGCGGCCCGGCGATCTCGGCGCGGCCCTGGTCCAGCGCCTCCTGGCCGGACGCCAGCGCCGCCAGCACCGCGCGGGCGTGGGGCAGGTAGCGCGCGCCTTCGTCCGACAAGCGCATGCTGCGGGTGGAGCGCACCAAGAGGCGCAGACCCAGTTCACGCTCCAGCCGCTGCACCGCGCTGCTGGCCAGGGCCGGGGTGAGGTCCAGCCGCCGGGCTGCGGCCGAGAAGCTGCCGGCTTCGGCCGTCTGAACGAAGACCTGCAGATCGTCGATGCGGATCATCTTCTTGCCTGCGAGGAAAGTATTTGAGATCGGGCGTTCTTTATCTTGCGAGAACGTTAAATCAAAGTCGCTCTCCATGCCGGATCCCGGCTTTTCCTGTCATCCACTGCGAGGGAGCACATCGACATGCAGCGCCTTTCTTCACGGCCCACCGGGCTGAGCTTTCTGACCACCGTGGCCACCGCGGCCACTTTGCTGGCCCTGGCCGGTCCCGCCCGTGCCGAGGAGGCGCTGATCCAGCCCCGCACGCTGGTGGTGGATGCCCAGCTGGACCGGGCGCAGGCCGAACGCGAGATCCTGGCCGCGCGCCGCTACGGCAGCTTCTGGTCGACCGGCGAGGAGGCCCTGGCCCGCGCCGCCCTGGCGCCGGATTTCATGGACCGCACCCTGCCGCCCGGCCGCGCCCAGGGGCTGGCGGGCCCGCTGGCCGCCTCGGCGGGCTTCCGCCAGGCCGTGCCCGACCTGCGCTGCGAGATCGCACAGATGATCGTCGCGGGCGATCGGGTGGTGTCCCACCTGCGTTTCACCGGTCACTTCAGCGGCCAGTTCCATGGCCGCACCGGCCAGGGCCAGGCCATCGATTTCATCGCCACCGACATCTACCGCGTGCAGGACGGCCGCATTGCCGAGAACTGGCACCTCGAGGACAACCTGACCCTGCTGCAGCAAATGGGTCTGGTGGCCCTGTGAACAGCCCCCTTCCGTTTCGGGCCAAACTCTCACCTTCAGGAGCATTCGCATGAACATCGATCTCACGGGCCGCGTGGCCCTCGTCACGGCCTCCACCGCCGGCATCGGCCATGCCATCGCCCGCGGTCTGGCCGACAGCGCCGCCGAGGTGGTGCTGCACGGCCGCAGCGCCGCCACGGTGGACCGGGCCCTGCAATCGCTGCGGGCTGCGCTGCCCGGGGCCCGCCTGCGCGGCGCGGTGGCCGATCTGAGCGACGCTGCCGGTGCCGAGGCCCTGCTGGCGGCCGCGCCGGCGGTGGACATCCTGGTCAACAACGCCGGCATCTACGGCCTGCAAGACTTCTTCGAGACCGACGACGCCACCTGGGAGCGCTACTGGCAGACCAACGTCATGTCCGGCGTGCGCCTGTCGCGGGCGCTGCTGCCGGCCATGGTGAAGCGGGGCTGGGGTCGGGTGGTGTTCATCGCCTCCGAGTCGGCCCGCAACATCCCGGCCGACATGATCCATTACGGCGTCAGCAAGACGGCGCAGCTGTCCCTTTCGCGCGGCCTGGCCAAGCGGGTGGCCGGCAGCGGGGTGACGGTCAATGCCGTGCTGCCGGGCCCCACGCTGTCCGACGGCGTGGCCGAGATGCTCAAGGACGAGGTGACCCGCACCGGTCAGTCCCTGGAGGAGGTCTTCAACGGCTTCGTCCGCACCCAGCGTCCCAGCTCGATCATCCAGCGCGCGGCCACGGTGGACGAGGTGGCCTCGATGGTGGTCTACGTCTGCTCGCCGCAGGCCTCGGCCACCACCGGCGCGGCCCTGCGGGTGGATGGCGGCGTGGTGGACGACATTGTCTGAGGCCCTCAAGGCGGGCCCGGCCCGACTGGACCGCCGCACCGCCGTCGCCTTGCTGGTGGCGGCGGTGTACTTCATGGAGAACCTGGACGCCACCGTCATCACGACGGCGCTGCCGGCCATGGCGCGTGATTTCGGCGAGGCCGCGGCCCATCTGTCGGTGGGGATCTCGGCCTACCTGGTGGCCCTGACGGTCTTCATCCCGGTCAGCGGCTGGGCGGCGGACCGCTTCGGCGCGCGCCGGGTGTTCTCGCTGGCCATCGCGGTGTTCTCGCTGGCCTCCCTGGCCTGTGCCGCCGCGCAAGGCCTGTGGAGCTTCACGCTGGCCCGCACGCTGCAGGGCATCGGCGGGGCGATGATGGTGCCGGTGGGCCGCATGCTGGTGCTGCGCGGCACGCCCAAGGAAGGCATCGTGCGGGCCGTGGCCATCCTCACCTGGCCGGGGCTGGTGGCCTTCATGCTCGGCCCGCCGGTGGGCGGCTGGATCAGCACCCACTGGGGCTGGCGCTGGATCTTCTGGCTGAACCTGCCGCTGGGCGGGCTGGCCCTGCTGGCCAGCGCCCGCCTGCTGCCGCCCAGCGTGGCGACGACGCTGGGCTTCGACCGCCGTGGCTTTGTGCTGACCGGATCGGCGCTGGCCCTGCTGATGGGCGGCATCGAGATGGCCAGCCGGGCCGACCTGCCGGCCTGGGGCTGGGTGGCGGCGCTGCTGGCGGGCCTGGCCCTGCTGGGTCTCGGCGTGGGGCACCTGCGCCGGGCGCCCGAACCCCTGTTCGGACTGGAACCGCTGGGCATCGCCACCTTCCGGGCCTGCGCGGTGGGGGGCTCGCTGTTTCGCATGGCCATCAGCGCGGCGCCCTTCCTCTTGCCGCTGATGTTCCAGCTGGGCTTCGGCTGGTCGGCGGTGGAGGCCGGCGCCATGCTGCTGTGGCTGTTTGCCGGCAACCTGGCCATCAAGCCGGCCACCACGGGGCTGCTCAACCGCTTCGGCTTTCGGCGGGTGATGCTGGTCAATGGCCTGCTGGTGGCGCTGGGCTTTGCGGCTTGCGCGGGGCTGGAACCCGACACCCCCCGGCTGTGGACGGCGCTGCTGGTCTTCATCAGCGGCATGAACCGCTCCATGCAGTTCACCGCCACCAGCACCCTGGCCTATGCCGATGTGCCGCAGGCGCAGATGCGCAGTGCCACCACGCTCTTCTCGGTGCTGGCCCAGATGAACACCGGCATGGGCATCGCCCTGGGCGCCCTGGCCCTGAGCGTCACCGAGCTGCTGCGCGGCACGCCGGCCGGCCAGCCCGGCGTGGCCGATTTCCACGGGGCCTTTCTGATGATGGCCGCGCTGGCGCTGTTGGCGCTGGTGGATTGCTGGACCCTGCCGGCCGACGCCGGACAGCGTCTGCTCCAGCGCTGAATCAGAGGGCGCTGGGCCGGGTGGATAGACTGCCGCCCGTGTCTGCTCCTCTTCCCGATGCCCTGCCGGCCGCACCGGCGCCCTTGCCCGCGGCACGGCGCTGGGCCTGCTTGGTGCTCCTGACGCTGGTGTTGACTCTGCCGATGGCCTGGCTCCGTGTGCCAGCGCCCAGCCTGCTGGGGGCCATCGTGGCCGGTGTCTCCCTGGGACTGGCGGGGCAGCGGGTGAGGGTGCCGATGTCGGCCTTCATGCTGTCTCAGGCCCTGCTGGGCTTAATGATCGCGCGGGCCTGCCCGCTGCCGGTGTTCGCCGAGCTGATGCGCCACTGGGAGGTGTTCCTGCTGGGGGTCACCTCGGTGATCGTACTGAGCGTGGGGTTGGGCTGGCAGCTCGCCCGCTGGAAGCTGCTGCCGGGCTCGACCGCGATCTGGGGCTCCTTCCCGGGCGCGGCCTCGGCCATGACGCTGCTGGCCGGCGAGTTCGGTGCGGACGTGCGCCTGGTGGCCCTGATGCAGTACCTGCGGGTGGTGATGGTGGCCACGCTGATGATGGCGGTGTCCGGCTTGGTGGGTGGAGCCGGCAATCCACCGGCCGGTTTGCTCGCGGACTGGCTGGCCCCGGTGGACGTGCCAGGCTTGGGCCTCACACTGTCGGGCACGGCGTTCGCGGCGGCAGCCGCCTGGCGCTGGCGCCCGCCGGGCGGCGCGCTGGTGCTGGGGCTGGTCGGTGGCGTGCTGATACAGGATGTGGCGGGGCAGGCCGTCGTGCTGCCACCCTGGCTGCTGGCGGCCGCGGCCCTGTGTCTGGGCTGGAACATCGGCCTGCGTTTCGATCGCGCGGTCGTCAGTCACGCCTTGCGCGTGTTGCCACGGCTGTTCGCGGTGCTGACGCTGCTGCTCCTGCTGTGCGGTGGCATGGCTGGTCTGCTGGTGCGCTGGATGGGCGTCGACCCGCTGACGGCCTACCTGGCGATGAGCCCGGGCGGGGCGGATTCTGTGGCCCTGATCGCCGCTTCCAGTCAGGTCGACGCGCCTTTCGTGATGGCCATGCAGACCGGGCGCCTGCTGGCCGTGCTGGCGGTGGGGCCGGCGGTGGCGCGCTGGGTGTCGCGGCGCTCGTCTGCACGGGCGGCCTCGGGCCAGTGACAGATTCGTCATGAGCACATAGCGATCTTTTCCTTGGGCGGGCGGGGTGGGGCCCCTACAGTGGGCAGCCCTTTCATACCTCAGGATGTATCGATGTCTCGCCGCTTCCCGCTGTCCCTGCTGTCCGTTCTGCTGGGCGGTGCCAGTGTCCTGCCCGGGGTGGCCCATGCCACCAACGGCTATTTCACCCATGGCTACGGCGTCAAGAGCGAGGGCATGGCCGGCACCGGCATTGCGCTGCCGCAGGACGCCCTGACCGGGGCCACCAACCCCGCCGGAACCGCCTGGGTCGGTGACCGCCTGGATGCTGGCCTGAACCTCTTCCTGCCCAGCCGCGGCGCCAGCATCGAGGGCAATGGCGCCGGGCTGGACGGCGACTACAGCGGCAATGGCCGCAAGACATTCTTCATCCCCGAGTTCGGTCTGACGCGGCAGCTCGATGAGCGCCTGAGCCTGGGTCTGGCGGTCTATGGCAACGGTGGCATGAACACCCAGTACGACCGCAGTCCGTTTGCCGCTTTTGGCGAGACCGGGCATACCGGTGTCAACCTGGAGCAGCTCTTCATCTCGCCCTCGGTGGCTTACCGATTGACCGAGGACCATGCGGTGAGCGTGGCGCTCAATCTGGCCTACCAGCGTTTCTCCGCCGAGGGCCTGAGCCCCTTCACCACGGCTTCAGAGGCGCCCACCCAGGTCAGCGGCCAGGGCAATGACAGCTCGTTGGGGGCCGGTGTGCGCCTAGGCTGGATCGGCCAGCTCAGCCCTGGGTGGCGGCTGGGGGCCACCTGGTCGTCGAAGATCCACGGCCGCTTCGACAAGTACCGGGGCTTGTTCGCCGACCAGGGCAGCTTCGACATTCCGGCCAATTACGGCGTGGGCCTGGCCTACCAGCCGGGCAGTGACTGGACGCTGGCGCTGGACTACCAGGTGATCCAGTACAGCGGCGTCAAGTCGGTGGGTACGCCGCTGGCGCCGCTGCTGGCCGGCCAACCCCTGGGGGCCGACGGCGGCGCGGGCTTCGGCTGGAAAGACGTGCATGTGGTCAAGCTGGGGGCCGCCTACCAGTGGTCGCCCGCGGTGACGCTGCGGGCAGGGTACAGCCATGCCAGCGAACCCGTGCCGCAGAGCCAGACCTTCTTCAACATCCTGGCGCCCGGGGTGGTGCAGGACCATGCCACGCTGGGCCTGAGCTGGAAAGCCGGTGCTCGCAGCGAGTGGAGCGCCTTCTACGGCCGCGCCCTGAAGAAGACCGTGCACGGTCAGGGCTCGATCCCGGCCAGCTTCGGCGGGGGTGAGGCCAACGTCCACCTGAGCGAGGACGTGGTTGGCCTGTCCTGGGGCTGGCTCTATTGAGCTGCGCCGTTTGACACAATCGGGTCCAGATCCGCGGGCTTGAGTCCGCACGGTATTGCGCCGAAAAGAGGATCAGCCGGGTCAGCGTCGCTGCGCTCGGATGGGGGCAACCCCGCTGGACACCTGGACCCGATGGCAACTCTGTTCTGGCTTCAAACTGGCGCCTGTGGTGGCGACTCGCTCGCCATCCTGAGCGCCGAATCGCCCAGCCTGGAGCAACTGCTCCTGGATGGCGGGGTGGAGATGCTCTGGCATCCCTCGCTCTCGCACGGCCATGCCCGGCGCTTCGACCACCTGGTGGACGCCATCCTGGCCGGCGGGCAGGCCCTGGACATCCTGTGCGTCGAGGGCAGCATCATCACCGCCCCGCGCGGCACCGGCCTGTGCGATCCCTACCGCGGCCGCGGCAAGATGGCGCTGGTGCGTGACCTGGCCGAGCGGGCCGGCGTGGTGGTGGCCATGGGCACCTGCGCCGCCTTCGGGGGCGTTCACGCGGCCCCGCCCAACCCCTCGGACTGTATCGGCCTGCAGTTCGACCACGCCCAGCCCGGCGGACTGCTGGCGCCGGACTGGCGCTCGCGCCGGGGCCTGCCCGTCATCAACGTGGCCGGCTGCCCCGCCCACCCGCAGACCATGGCCCAGACCCTGGCCGCGCTGGCCCTGGGCCTGCCGGTGCCGCTGGACGGGCTGAACCGTCCCGCCTCGCATTTCAGCACCGTGGTGCACCAGGGCTGCACCCGCAACGAATACCACGAGTACGACGTCGAGGACACCCAGCCGGGCGACCGCGCCTGCCTGTTCTTCAACCTGGGCTGCCAGGGTCCGATGACCCAGGCGGTGTGCAACACCGAGCTGTGGAACGGCGTCAGCAGCAAGACCCGCGCAGGCGTGCCCTGTTTCGGCTGCACCTCCCCCGGGTTTCCTCGCGATGGGGACCTGTTCCGCACCGAGAAGATGGGCGAGGTCCCGATCCACCTGCCGCTGGGGGTGGAGCGACCGCGCTACATGGCTTACAAGAACCTGGCCCGTGCGGCGGCGCCGCAACGGGTGCGTGACAAGAAGATGAAGCCCTGAGCGGGGCGCGGCTAGCATCGGTCCACATGGCCCGCATCGAACTGAACCTGGATCTCAACCGCGTCGAAGGCGACCTCAGCGTGCAGGTCACGCTGGAGGACGGCGTGGTGGTGGCCGCGCGCACCCAGGGCACCATGTACCGCGGCTTCGAGCAGATCCTGCTGGGCCGCGCCCCGCGCGACGCCATGGTGATCACGCCGCGGGTCTGCGGCATCTGCGGCACGGCCCATCTGTATGCCGGCGTGCTGGCGCTGGAGCAGATCTGGTCCACCCCGGTGCCGCCCAATGCCACCCGCATCCGCAACCTCTGCCTGATCGCCGAGGGCCTGCAGAACGACCTGCGCCAGACCTTCCTCTTCTTCGCGCCGGACCTGTGCCACCCGCGCTATGCGGCGGACCCGCTGCACGCGCCGCTGATGGCCGCCTTCGAGCCCTTCAAGGGCAGCATCTACCGCGAGACCCTGACCCAGACCCGCCAGGTGCTGCAGATCGTCGCGCACTTCGGCGGGCAGTGGCCGCATTCGTCCTACATGCTGCCCGGTGGCGTGGTGACCCCGGCCGACACCCGGCGCCTGGTGGCCTGCCGCAGCGTGCTGCTGGGCCTGCAGCGTTGGTACGAGCAACGCATCCTGGGCGGTGGGTTGGACGCCTGGCTGGCGCTGGACTCGGCCGAGGCCTTCGAGGCCTGGCTGGCCCAGCCCGGCCCGGCCGCCGCGGCCCTGGGCCTGCTGACCCGCTTTCTGCGCGGGCAGGGCCTGGACAGGCTGGGCCAGGGCACACCGCACCTGCTGGCCTTCGGTACCTGGTGCGAGCCCGAGGCCTGGGCCCGCGGCGAGGCACGCCACGCCCTGCCGGCCGGTTTTCTGGACGGTGTGACTGGCCAGGTCCAGCCGCTGGACCCGACGCGCATCGCCGAGCACGTGCGGCATTCCTGGTTCCGCCCCTACGAGGGTGGCCGCCACCCCTTCGAGGGTGAGACCGTGCCGGACTACCAGCCCGGGACCGACCGCTACACCTGGGCCAAGGCGCCCCGCTATGACGGCCGCGTCGTGCAGACCGGCCCGCTGGCCGAGCTGCTGATCGCGGGCGATCCGTTGATCCGCGACCTGTGGGTCCGTCAGGGCGGCGGGGCCTGGCTGCGCCAGTTCGCGCGGGTGCGCCACATCGGCGTGGCCCTGCGGCACGGCCTGCGCATGCTCGACGAACTGGGCGCCCACCTGGACGAACCGCACTTCGTGCCGCCCGCGCCGGGCACCGAGGTGGACGGCGATGGCGCCGGCCTCCTCATGGCCGCCCGCGGCGCGCTGGGCCACTGGGTGCAGGTGCGCGACGGGGTGATCCACCGCTACCAGATCATCACCCCCACCGGCTGGAATGCCTCGCCGCGCGACAGCCTGGGCCAGCCCGGCCACTGGGAGGCCAGCCTGGTGGGCCTGCGCGTGCAGGACCCGGAGGACCCGATCGAGGTCGGCCACCTGATCCGCTCGCACGACCCCTGCCTGGTGTGCACCGTCCACTTCGCGGGCGCCGCTGCGCCCAGCCTGAAGGTGCCCGCATGAGCCATGACGCCGGGGGTGTGGTGTTGTGCTTCGGCAATGCCCTGCACGGTGACGATGGCGTGGCCGAGGCGGTGGGGCAGGCGCTGATCGCCGCAGGCCTGCCACCCGGCTGGTCGGTGCAGGCCGTGGGCACCCGCGGGCTCGATGCCCTGGCCTGGCTGATGGACGCGCGGGCCGTGGTGCTGGTGGACGCGCCGAACCCGCGGGGCAGCCGGGCCGACTGGCCGAGCGCGACCCGGCCGACGTGCCTCTGGAAGCGGCCGCCGTGGCCCACGGCATGGGCCTGGGCCATCTGCTGCGGGCCT
>NZ_BADL01000168.1 GCF_000333615.1 Ideonella sp. B508-1
GCAGGGGACAGGCGCACATCAGCGGGCTCCTGGGGTTCAGCCTGGTACTTTTGAAGATGGCCAGTGGCACGATGATCAGCAGGATCATCACCACCGCGACGGTGGCGGCCATCGGCCAGTCGTTGTTCGAGAAGAACTCGTCCCAGACCACGCGGCCGATCATCATCGTCTCCGGCCCGCCCAGCAGTTCGGGGATGACGTACTCGCCGACACAGGGGATGAAGACCAGCATGGAGCCGGCGATGATCCCCGCCTTGGACAGCGGCACGGTGATCTTCCAGAACGTCACCCAGGGTGTGGAGCCCAGGTCGGCGGCGGCCTCGAGCAGACGGACGTCCATCTTGGCCAGGTTGGAGTACAGCGGCAGGATCATGAAGGGCAGGTAGGTGTAGGTCATGCCCAGCACCAGCGAGAAATGCGTGTTCATGAACTTGCCCGGCGCCGAGATCAGGCCCAGGGCCAGCAGCACCTGGTCCAGGCCGGTGGAGATCAGCAGGTCGGCCACCCAGCCATGCTCGCTCAGCAGGCCCTTCCAGGCGTAGACACGCAGCAGGAAGGAGGTCCAGAAGGGCAGCATCACCAGCATCAGCAGGGCGGGCTGCGCGGTGGACTTGGCCCGTGCCATGAAGTAGGCGAAGGGGTAGCCGATGAACAGGCAGAGCACGGTGGTGGCTGCGGCGTACTTCAGGCTGGCGACATAGGTCATCCAGTAGAGGTCGTCGCTGGCCAGGAAGCTGTAGTTGCCCAGCTTGATCACCAGGGTGATCACGCCATCGGCGTAGGACAGGATGTTCTTGACGACCACCGCGTCCATTTCCGAGATGCTGATCTTGGCCAGGATCAGGAAGGGAAACAGGAAGAAGACCAGCAGCCAGGCGTAGGGCAGGCCGATGACACCCAGGCGGCCGCGCAGCCAGCTGGGCCGATGCGTGAGGAGATGGATCAGGCGTTCCATGGCGGTGGTGTCCTCACTGGGTGAGCACGACATGGGCCGAGCGCGACCAGTGCGCCCAGACCTTGTCGCCCCAGGTCAGCTCGTCCTCGCGCTGGCGCACGGTGTTGGCCATGCTCACCTTCAGGGTGGCACCGCTGCCCAGCTTCAGGCGGTAGACGGTGAAGCTGCCGAAGTAGGACATCTCCTCGATGACGCCTTCGGTGCAGTTGAACTCGTCGGCCGGCTTGTGGCGGGTCAGGTGGATCTTCTCGGGGCGCAGGGCCACGGTGACCGGCATGCCCAGCGTGCCGGTGATGCCGTGCCCGACATAATGCTTGCAGTCCTCGCCGGCGATGACGACGTGGTCGTTCTCATCGACTTCGACCGTGCCGTCCATCATGTTCACGTTGCCGATGAAGTCGGCCACGAAGCGGGTCTGCGGAGTCTCGTAGATCTCGCTGGGCGAGCCCACCTGCAGGAAGCGGCCCTCGCTCATGACGGCGATGCGGCTGGCCATGGTCATGGCCTCTTCCTGGTCGTGGGTCACCATCACGCAGGTCACACCGACCTGCTCGATGATGTTCACCAGTTCGATCTGGGTCTGCTCGCGCAGCTTCTTGTCCAGGGCGCCCAGCGGCTCGTCCAGCAGCAGCATTTGCGGTTGCTTGGCCAGGCTGCGGGCCAGGGCCACCCGCTGCTGCTGGCCGCCGGAGAGCTGGTGGGGCTTGCGCTTGGCGTATTTGCCCAGCTGCACCAGCTTGAGCATGGCCTCGACGCGGTCCGCGACCGCGTCTCGGGCCATGCCATCACGACGCAGGCCGAACGCGATGTTGTCCCACACCGTGAGGTGGGGGAACAGCGCGTACGACTGGAACATCATGTTCAGCGGCCGGTCATAAGGCGGGAGACCCGCCAGGTCCTGGCCGTTGAGAATGATCTTTCCCGAGGTGGGGGTCTCGAACCCCGCCAACATCCGCAGCAAGGTCGTCTTGCCGCAGCCGGAAGAACCCAGGAGGGCGAAGATTTCGCCCTTGGCGATGTCCAGGCTGACGTTGTTGACGGCCTTGTACCCTCCGAAATCCTTCACCACGTTGTGGATCTGGAGGAAGGCACTGTCGTCGCGGGCGGTGCTGGCGGGGGATTGCGTCAAGGGGCGTGCCTGTTCCTCACAGNCCGCTCTTGAAGCATTAAAAGTTGCGGGTCTGCAGGCGGCGCAGGTCGTGTTCAGCGAGTCCG
>NZ_BADL01000167.1 GCF_000333615.1 Ideonella sp. B508-1
GCTTCTCGACGTTGCCATCGGCATTAAAGACCGGGGCGGTACCAATCATGCTGGCAAAGCCCGCGCCGCTGAACTCGTCCTTGCCGTAGTCGGTGCGGAAGGCCCACGCGGGTGAACGCTCGCCCGGGCCATGCATGGGCGAGTTCAGGTTGGCCAGCGCGGTGCGGAACCACCAGGGGCCGCTCTTGATGTCCGCCCCGGCGCCGGTGTAGGCCACGGGCAGGGTGAAGTCGTACAGCAGGTTGTGGCTGGTGAAGGGATTCAGCGTGGGCTGCTGGTACTCATAGCCCGACCAGTCCGGAATCTGGCCGGCGATGAAGCGGGTCTGGGCATCCGACAGCGGCACCGACACGGACGCTTCCTGGATGATGCTCTTGCCATCGATCGCGGCGCCCACGCCACGGTTGGGCGCCAGCGTCAGATGCCACAGCGTGCCGCTCTCGGTTTCCTTGAGCAGGTCCAGGGAGGCGGCGCCCATGAATGAGGTGTCGTAGGAGTAGCCGTCGGACTGCTGGTTCAGGAACTGGAAGCCGGCTCGGTTTTGACGCTGGTTGTAGATGTAAACCGGCTCGATGTAACCACTGATCTTCAGGCCATGAAAACCCTGAGCCACCATGCTGTCTTCAAGCCCCTCGGTCTTGGAGGCAATCCGGTTGAACTCTGCGCTCTGTTCAGGGGTCATGCCCCACTGGGCCTGCCCAGCGGGCGTGGCCGGTGCGGCTTGCTTGAGCTTCGATTCCAGCTCGGTGACGCGCTGCTTCAGCGCCTGGAGTTCCTTGAGCAACTCGTCGTTGGACTGGGCAGCCGCCGGAAATGCCGCCGTCATGGCAACAACCAGCAGGGTGGGGCTCAGAGACTTCATCACGGGGTTTCCTTCTCTTGCTTGCGGTGTGAGGGGGCGTTGTTCGGAGAAAGGGGGCTCACTCGCGGGCGGCAGCAGCGATTTCCTGCTGGCGACGGCGTTCGTTGCGGGCGATCACATAGCTGGTGATGATCACGCCGACCGACACGGCGAACACGATCAAGGTGGCCATGGCGTTGACGCTGGGGTTCAAGCCCAGACGCGCCCGGGAGAAGATCACCAGCGGCATGGTGGTGGAGCCCGGGCCGGACAGGAAGGCCGACACCACCACGTCATCGAGCGACAAGGTGAACGTCAGCAGCCAGGCGGACATCATGGCCTGCGAGATCATCGGCAGGGTGATCAGGAAGAACACGCTGCGCGGCTTGGCGCCCAGGTCCATGGCGGCTTCTTCCAGGCTGGGGTTGAGCTCCTGCAGGCGGGCCTGCACCACCACGGTGGCGTAGGACATGCCCAGCAGCAGGTGGCCCAGCCAGATGGTCATCGCGCCGCGGTCCGGGTAGCCGGTGACGCGCTGGATCTCCACCAGCATCAGCAGCAGCGACAGGCCAATGACCACCTCGGGCATCACCAGGGGCGCGTTGACCATGCCGGAGAACATGGTGCGACCCCAGAAGCGCTTGTACTTGACCAGTGCGAAGGCGGCGAAGGTGCCCAGCACCACCGAGCCGGTGGCCGAGAAGAAGGCGACCTTCATCGACAGCCACAGGCCGCTGAGCATCTCGTCGTCGTGCATCAGGGCGCCGTAC
>NZ_BADL01000166.1 GCF_000333615.1 Ideonella sp. B508-1
CGTGGGCATGCTCGGGGATGAAGAAGCGCCGCACATTGCGCAGCACCATCAGGATGTGCTGGTCCACCGTGTAGACGTGGAACAGGTCGTGCTGCATGCGCCCGACGATGCCGCGGAAGACCCAGAGGTAGCGCCCCAGCACCGAGGTCTGGTTCATCAGCCGGAAGGCGTGGGTCTGGCCTTCGTGCTGCTGCAGGATCTCCATGAAGAGATCGCGGTTGAAAGGGTCGCGCCGGAAGGCGCCGTTCATCACCCCGCGGGCGTTGTACAGGGCGCGCAGCGTGCGGGCCGACAAGCCCTTGATCCCCGGCGTCTGCTGGTAGATCAGGAAGGTCTCGAGGATGGCGTGAGGGTTGTCCAGGTACAGCGTGTCGCTGGCCACCTCCAGCATGCCGGCGCGGTCCAGGAAGCGGGCGTTGATCGGCCGCATCGGCGCGCTCTCGGAGGCGTTGATCCGCTCCTCGATGTTCAACATGAGGATCTGGTTGAGCTGCGTGACCGCCTTGGCCGCCCAGTAGTAGCGGTGCATCAGCACCTCGGAGGCCCGCTCGCTGCCGCTGGCATGGAAGCCGAAGCTCTCGGCCACGGCGGTCTGCAGGTCGAAGACCAGCCGGTCCTCGCGCCGGCCCGCCACCAGGTGCAGCCGGCAGCGGATCAGCTTGAGGATGCCCTCGTTGCGCTGCAGCTGCTTGACCTCGAAGGGCGTGATCAGCCCCTTGGCCGACAGTTCGGTCCAGGTCTTGCCCAGGCGCGCGGCGCGGGCCACCCACATCACCACCTGCAGGTCGCGCAGCCCGCCCGGACTTTCCTTGCTGTTGGGTTCCAGCGCGTAGGGGGTGTCCTCGTACTTCTCGTGGCGCTGGCGCATCTCCAGCGTCTTGGCGCGCAGAAAGCTCTCCGGCTCCACCGAGGCCAGCGTGCGATCGGCGAACTGCTTGTAGACCTTGCGGGTGCCGCAGAGCAGGCGGCTTTCCAGCAGAGCGGTCTGCACCGTCACGTCGGCCTTGGCCTCGGTGATGCATTCGGCCAGTGTGCGCACCGAGGAGCCGATCTCCAGCCCCACGTCCCAGCAGGCCGTGATGAAGTCCGACACCGCGGACTTGACCGCCTCGTCGCGCGCCTGGGCCTCGGGCAGCAGCACCAGCACGTCCACGTCGGAATAGGGGAACAGTTCGCCCCGCCCGTAGCCGCCCACGGCGATCAATGCGGCCTGCGACGGCAGCGCGGCCTGGTGCCACAGCTGGGACAGCGTGGTGTCCACATGCCGCGCCAGGGCCTTCATCAGCCGCGAGGCGCTGATCACCGTCGGACGCGCTTCGCGGAAATGATCCAGCAATTCCGCCTTGCCCTGCTTGAAGCGCTGGCGGATCTCGCTCATCGGAAGCGGGCCGGCCGGCGCCGGGGCGGGGGTGGTGCTGTCGTCGTCGCGGGCCATGGAACTGCGGGGCCGGGAAACGTTCAGGCGGTCACGAAGGCCGGCGGCTTGGGCGTGCCGGCCGACACGGTCAGCACCTCATAGCCCGTCTCCGTCACCAGCACCGTGTGCTCCCACTGGGCGGACAGCGAACGGTCCTTGGTGACGATGGCCCAGCCGTCCGGGCCTTCCTTGATCTCGCGGCGCCCGGCGTTGAGCATGGGCTCGATCGTGATCG
>NZ_BADL01000165.1 GCF_000333615.1 Ideonella sp. B508-1
GGGGCAGGCCGGGCCAGACCCACTACTCGGCCGCCAAGGGCGGGCATGCACGGCTTCACGATGGCCTTGGCCCCAGAAACTGGCCGCCAAGGGCGTGACCGTCAACACCGTCTCCCCGGGCTACATCGGCACGGACATGGTGCGTGCCATCAAGCCCGAGATCCTGGAGAAGATCGTGGCCAGCATCCCGGTCAAGCGCCTGGGCGCACCGGAAGAGATCGCATCCATCGTCGGCTGGCTGGCCGGTGAGGACTCCGGCTTCACCACCGGCGCGGACTTCTCCTGCAACGGTGGCCTGCACATGGGCTGATCCAGTCACCACCGCAAAGGAGGGCGCCTGCGGGCGCCCTTTTTGTCATCCGTTCGGCCCTAAATGGCTCAGAAGGCAGTGTAGCGGCCCGGCTTGTGGTTGACGGCCAGCGCGAAGTTCATGGCCGCGGCACCCAGGATGGACAGCAGCAGGCGCTGCACATCCACCCAGGGCAGGGAGGCCAGCAGGATGGTGGCGTCCAGCAGCAGCTGCACCTTGCCGGCCCGCCAGCCGAAGCGTTCCTGCAGCCACAGCACCACGGCGTTCAGACCGCCCAGGCTGGCGCGGTGGCGAAACAAGATGATGAAGCCGGTGCCGATCATCAACCCACCACCGATGGCGGCGAACAGGGGCTGCACCATCTCCAGGCGGAGCCAGTGCGGCATCCACTCGCTGAGCAGGGCCAGCAGGCTGACCGCCAGCAGGGTCTTGAGGGTGAAGCGCCCCCCCAGGCGCCGCCAGGCCAGCCAGTAGAAGGGCAGGTTGATGATGAAGAACACCGGCCCGAAAGACCAGCCGGTGGCCAGACGGGTCAGCAGGGCCAGGCCGACGGTGCCGCCGGTCATCAGGCCGGCCTGGCGGAACAGCGTCAGCCCCACGGCCACGAACAAGGTGCCGATCAGCAGGGCCTGCACATCCTCGAACAAGGTGTGGCGTTGCGCGGCGGCGGCCTCGGTGGCCGCTGCGGAAGACGTGGCGGCGCTCATTCGATGACGCCAGCGAGGAAGAACTTGATCAGGCCCTTGGCCGCAAAGCCCAGCAGCCCCACCCCCAGCCCCAGCAGCAGCACGAAGGTGCCGAAGCGTCCTGCCTTCGATTCCCGGGCCAGCTGCAGGATGATGAACACCATGTACAGCATGAAGGCCGTGACCCCGAAGGTCAGGCCGAACCAGGCAATCTGTTCTTCCGTGAAACCGAACATCTATCCATCACGGCCCGCCCGGGCAGAGCCGTCCACAACATCCCGGTAGACATGCCAACTGGCATGCCCCAACCAGGGCACGATCACAATCAATCCCAGCATGGCCGTGGCCATGCCCAGGGCGGTCAGGCCCATCAGCAGGGCTGCCCAGAAGGCCATGGCGGCAGGGTGCTCCAGGATCACTTTCCAGCTGGTGAACACGGCGCCCATCACCCCGATCGGGCGATCCAGCAGCAAGGGCATGGCCACCACTGTGGAGGCGAACACCGGTGCGGCCAGCAGAGCTCCCAGCGCCAGCCAGGATTCGAACACCAGTCCTTCCGGTGCCAGTACCACATAACGCAAGAAGTCTTCCAGCGTTTCGAGGTGTCTGGGCACTAAACCGGTGACCAGCAGGGCGGAGGTCAACACCCATCCCGTGCCGGCAAAAGCCAGAAGGATACCGAAAACCACGAGCCGCCCGTCCCGCAGAGCCCAGCATGACAGCGCGGTGTGCAAACTTGGCGACAGCCCGCGCTCCAGATCGCGGCTGATCGCGTACAGGCCGGTGACCAGCAGCGGCCCGATCAGCAGGAAGCCGGTGAAAGCTCCGATCAGCAGCCAGAAGTGGTGCCAGCCTGCGGCCGCCAGCAGCATGCCGAAGAGGCTGACCGCCAGGCCGTGCAGCAGGCCGGGCACCGGGCAGCGCATGAAATCCCGCCATCCCCGCCCCAGCCAGGCCATGGGTTGCCAGAGGGGAAGGGCGCGCACCCGGTAGCTGCGGGACTCGATCAATGCCTTCTCGGCCAGGTGGATGGACATGACGGCTCTCCTGACAGACATGCTCACCGCGCCGAAACAGGCGCTGTCCAAGTGTCAATGTCAGACTCGGCGCCCGCCACCGGGTTGGTCCCGAGGTGGCCGGCCTCAGCGCGGGGGTGTCAGGGCGTCCAGCAGTTCGCTTTCGACCTGCAGCTGGATCTTGGGCTGCTGCATGGACTTGCCGCAGACGAGGAAGGTGTCCTCCACCCGCTCGCCCAGCGTCGTCACCTTGGCCAGTTGCAGGCTGATCTCATGGCGCCCCAGGACCCGGGCGATGGCATAGAGCAGGCCGGGCCGGTCACTGGCGCTGATGGACAGCAGCCAGCGCTGGCGGCGCTCGTCGGGCCGCAGGGCGACCCGCGGCTTGACCGGGAAGGAGCGTACCCGCCGGGACACCCGCCCGCGCATGCCGCCCTCCGGCAGTGGCGCCATGCTGGCCAGGGCCTGGGTGGCCTGTGTCTCCACCAGAGAGATCATGTCCCGGTAGGCCGAGGGCTCGGGATCGTCCAGGGTGGAGCTCACCACCTGGAAGGTGTCCAGCGCGTAACTCTTCTTGGTCGTGTGTACCTTGGCATCCTGGATCGAGAAGCCGGCGCCATCGAAGTAGCCGCAGATGCGCGCGAACAGGTCGGGGCGGTCCGGCGCATAGACCAGCACCTGCAGCCCCTCGCCCACGCTGGAGGGCCGCGCCCGCACGATGGGCTCCTGGGTGTCCAGGTAGCGCCACAGCGAGCGCGCATGCCAGGCGATGTCGGAGGCGTCGTGCCGCGCGAAATAGCTGAGCTCCAGGGTGTCCCACAGCGGCTCTTCCGTGCCCGGTAGGGCTGAATGCAGGGCCAGCAGATGGCGGGACTCCTGCTTGCGGGCCTCGATCTCGGCGTCGGCATTGGGCGCAGCCCCGCCCAGGGCCCGCAGCGTCATGCGGAACAGGTCTTCCAGCAGCTTGGCCTTCCAGGCGTTCCAGACCTTCGGGCTGGTGCCGCGCACATCGGCCACGGTCAGGAGGTACAGGCCGGTCAGCCGGCGGGCATCGCCCATCTTCTGGGCAAAGCGGGCCACCACGTCCGGGTCGGACAGGTCTTCCTTCTGCGCCACGCGGCTCATGGTCAGGTGCTCGCGCACCAGGAACTCGACCAGCGCGGTGTCGGTCTTGTCCAGGCCGTGGTCGCGGCAGAAGCGCCGCACCTCCACCGCGCCCAGCTCGGAATGGTCGCCGCCACGCCCCTTGGCCACGTCATGGAAGAGGGCGGCGATGTAGAGCAGCCAGGGCTTGTCCCAGTTGGCCGCCAGTTGGCTGCACTGCGGGTACTCGTGGGCATGCTCGGGGAGAAGAAGCGCCG
>NZ_BADL01000164.1 GCF_000333615.1 Ideonella sp. B508-1
AGAGTTTTGGCGTCTTTACAAGCTCGCCTGCAAAGAAATCCGGAAAGTCCGCGGATCGAGCGGGTAGAGATACACATGGTCGTACTGGTAGGGGCTTTCCTTCCAGGCGCGCACGTCGAACAGGTTGTCCACGCCAGCACGCAGCGTGTAGCGCGTGCCAGTCCCTTGCTGCCATTGGTAGCGGGCCGCCAGGCCCCAACTGGTCCAGGCGGGCAGGCTCAGGCTGTTGTCGGGCAGCACCTCGCGCTGGCCCTCGTGCAGCACCGAGGCCTGCAGGCTCAGCCCCGGCCAGTCGGGCAGGGCGTAGGCCAGGGCGGCGCGCAGGGTCTGGCGCGGCACGTTGGTGGGCGCCAGGCCGTTCAGGCTGGCGTCGCCCGAGCCCTCGCGGCGGGCCCGCAGCCACATGGCGCCAGTGTCCAGCGTCCAGCCGGCCCAGTGGCCCGACAGGCTGGCCTCCAGGCCGCGGTGGTGGTCGTTGCCGTCGGACACCTCCGTGCAGCTGTCATCGCCGTCGCAGCTGCCGATGTCTCGCGTGGCCGGGCGGTGGATGTCGAAGCCGGTGAGGCTGGCGGCCCAGGTGTCGTCCGCGTACTTCAGCCCCAGTTCGGTCTGTCGGCTCTTGTGTGTGCTGCCCTGGCCTGCGTTGCTGTAGATCGGCAGGTTCGGCACCACCGAGCTTTCCGCGCCCTGCCCCCAGCTGGCATAGCCCATCAGCGCCGGCGTGAACTGCTGGCTCAGGGCCAGCCAGGGCGTGGTGAAGGCCTGGGCGCTGCGGGTGGGCTCCGTGCCATCGGTGTTGACGCTGTCGCGGTGCAGCGTGGTGTGGCGCAGGCCCAGCCACAGGCGGGTGGGCTCGGCCAGCGTCACCACGTCGCGCAGACTCCACTCCAGGCTGCGTTCGGTGCGGTTGGTGTTGGTGTAGCCGGCCTCCGGTGCGGCGGGCACCTGCACGCTGCCGTCGATCTGCCCGACGCCGGCCCAGTTGTAGGCCTGCGGGCCGAAGCGGCCACGGTAGTCGTCCCACAGCAGGCCGGCCGTCAGCTCCTGCGCCAGGCCCAGCCACTGGGTGTGGCCTTGCAGCTCGGTTTGCACAGCGCGACTGGTACGGTGCTCGTGTTCGCTGCGGTAGTCGTACAGGTCGAAGCTGCCGTTGCTGCAGTAGCTCTGGTAGTTGTCCTCGCTGCTGCAGCCCAGGGGAAAGGCCGCGCGGTCGTTGTTGGTCAGCCGTTGCACCATGGCCTGGGTCTGCAGCCGCCAGTCGCGGTCGAGCTGCTGGGTCCAGCGCAGGCTGGCGGTGGTGTCGTCGAAGACCACGGGCTGGGTCCACGACTGGTTGTTGAGGTTGATGCGCGGGTTGATGCTGCCGGCCTTGGGCAGCGTGCCGCCCAGCAGGCTGAAGCCCGGCTGGCTGGGCTGGGACTGGTGGCTGTATTCGACCTCGGCCTCCAGCAGCGTGTCAGGGGACACCCGCAGGGTGCCGGCCGCGGCCAGCAGTTGGCGGTGGCCCTGGGCATCGCGCAGTTGGGGATCGAGCTTCTCGACCGAGGCGTTGATGCGCAGGCCGGCCTGGCCTTCGCTGCCCAGGGTCTGGTCGATGTCCGCCGCTGCCTTCAGGCTGCCGCTCTGGGTGTAGCCGAGGAAAAAACTCTTCTGGTCGCCCCGCGGACGCTTGACCACGAAGTCCACCACGCCGCCGGGAGCACTGGTGCCGGCCTGGATGCCGCTGGTGCCGCGCAGCAGGTCCACGCGCTCCTTGTTGTCCAGCGAGATGGCGGTCTCGGCATTGATCGGCAAGCCGTCGCGTCGGTAGTTGAAGCGGTTGTCCAGCGCATAGCCGCGCATGCTGAACGAGGCCCAGTAGCCGGTGGCGTTGTAGGCATCGCCCAAGCCCGGGTCCAGCCGGGTCAGTTCGTTCAGGGCGGTGATGCCTGCGTCGCTCAGTGTGGTGCTGTCATAGCCCTGCGTTTGAAAGGGCGCGCGAGCGGCAGGCACATCGCCGAAGCCGGCCACGCCCGTGCTGGGCTGTGTGGCCTTTTGGCCGGTGATGGTGATGCGGCTGGGGGCGGTGTCGGCCACCGCAACGGTCTGCGCCGTGGCGGCCGTGCCGATCAGGCCCAGGGCCAGACACAGCGGGGTGCGTGAAGGAAAAGAAGAGCGGGTACGGCAAACAGCCATCGTGGAACATCCATGTCGATGGCAGAGAGGCAAGTGTCAGGAGATGCGGCGCCACACGAGTGGTGGCACGCTGAACACGGCTTCCCTGCGCGAGGATTACCTCAATCAGGTTCAAAGGGACTCTCTCAGTCGACCTGCCTTGCGGCGGGCCAACACCCCTAGCGAAGTGGCCGCGTCTTCACACGGCCGACATGGATTATCGCCGTACCCAGCCCACACCGGCTCCCGCGTGGGTCGCAGGCAACAAAAAAGCCCACCGGGGGTGGGCTCTTCTGTGTGTCGACGGTCCGGTGAGGACCGCCGGCGATCAGCGGATGATTTCGCCGATCTTGTTCTTGCGGTCCTTCCACTCCTCGGCGTCGGGCAGCGGGGCCTTGCGCTTGGTGATGCTGGGCCAGGCCTTGGCCAGCTCGGCATTCAGCGCGATGTAGGCCTGCTGGTCGGCGGGCACGTCTTCCTCGGGCAGGATGGCGTTCACCGGGCACTCGGGGATGCAGACGGCGCAGTCGATGCACTCGTCCGGGTCGATGGCCAGGAAGTTGGGGCCTTCGCGGAAGCAATCCACGGGGCAGACATCGACGCAGTCGGTGTACTTGCAACGGACGCAGGCTTCGGTGACGACGTGGGTCATGGGGCGAACTGTGAAGGATGGAAGTGAAAGAGCGCCCCCCGAAAGGAACGCGGGCCTGAACACGCCGTGGGGCGGCACGCTCGGGCCAACCAATGAATTCTAAATCCTGTCGGCGCGGCTGGATTGATGGCAGTCAATCATGCCGAGCCGCTTCGGTGGAGGGCGGCGGGGCCACAGCGGATGTGGCTCCCACGCCCACGGTGACGACGGCGGGCCGTCCCGCATGCAGCACCGCCGCTTCGGCCAGCGAGTCCACGGTGTGGGTCGACATCTGGGCGTCGGAACATCCTGCGCGGGACACCACACTCACCGCGCTGTGCGGCGGCCACCCGCAGGCACGCAGACTCTCTGCCAGGGCGGCCAACTGCTGCCCTGCCATGTAGAACACCTCGGTGTCGGCATGGTGACCGGCCTGAAGGGCATGTTGCAGGGTCATGGCCGTGGTCAGTGCCACCGTGCGTCCCTGGCCACGGCGGGTGAGGGGCCGCTGGCTCTGGGCCGCGGCCGCCACAGCGGCGGTGACGCCAGGAATCACCTCACAGGCAATGCCCGCCTCGGCCAGGGCCTGCAGCTCCTCCTCCAGCCGGCCGAAGATGCTCGGGTCGCCGCCCTTGAGGCGAGCCACCCGCCGCCCGGCCAGGGCCTGCTCCACCAGCAGCGCGTTGATGCGGGCCTGGCCGGTGGCGTGGGCAAAGCCGCGCTTGCCCACATCGATCCACTCGGCCTGCGGCGCATGCTCACGCAGCGCCGGATCGGTCAGCGCATCGGCCAGCACCACCTGGGCCTGCTGGAGCGCGGCCAGGCCGCGCAGGGTGATCAGATCCGCGGCACCAGGGCCGGCACCGATGAAGACAACGTGGCCAAGGGGCATCGGAGTTCGAGCACCGCCATTCAGGCGTGGGCCAGCGCTTCTTTCTTCGCGTCGTCCACGGGATGGGCGGTGCTGACATGCAGGCCGCACTCCTTGGCCTTCTCGTCTTCCCACCACCAGCGGCCGGCACGGAATTCCTCGCCCACCGCGATGGCGCGGGTGCAGGGGGCGCAGCCGATGCTGGGCATGAACTGGTCGTGCAGGTCGTTGTAGGGCACGTCGTGGCTGGCGATGTAGTGCCACACGTCGGCCCAGGTCCAGTCCACCAGCGGGTTGAACTTGGCGCGCCCGTTGGGCTCGATTTCATGGGCCGGCATGTCCGCGCGGTTTGGGGACTGTTCGTGGCGCAGGCCGGTGATCCAGGCGCTGCGGCCTTCCAGCATGCGGCCCAGGGGTTCGAGCTTGCGCACCTGGCAGCAGCCCTTGCGCAGTTCCAGGCTCTGGTACATGGCCTTCTCGCCGTTCTTGCGCACGAATTGCACCACGGCCTCTTCGCGGGGGCGGTAGACCTCGACCTGCAGACCATAGCGCTGCTCGATCTTGGGGATCAGGGCCAGGGTTTCGGCGTGCAGGGCTCCGGTGTCCAGCGTGCCGATGGCGATCGGGATCTGGTGGCGGGCAATCAGGTCGGTGAGCACCATGTCCTCGGCGCCCAGGCTGTTGGCCAGGACGACATGGCCGGCATGCTGCTCAGCGGCACGCCTGAGCCATTGGATGGCGGCTTCGACGCGAAACTCATGGCCGGTGGTCTTGCGGGCGTAGAGCTCGATGGCACTGGCGCGGGCGGCGCCGGGCAACACGGACAGATCGGTCATCTCGTCAACTCTTCAGGCCACTCGGGCGAACTGGGGGCGGGGTTGGTGAACATCACCCTGGTAGTGGTCGGTCACCAGGGTCAGGGCACGGCGGGCGCTGGCCTCGCTTTCGCCGGCACGCAGTTGCACGGCGTCGAAGCCGGTGCGCGACAGCAGCGGCAGCATGTCCACCAGCACGTCGCCGGTGGCGCGCAGCTCGCCGGCAAAGCGCAGGCGGGCACGCAGCACACGGGCCTGGCTGTAGGCGCGACCGTCGGTCCACTTGGGAAAGTGCAGCGCGATCAGCGCCAGGCGCGGCAGGTCGGCAGCCAGATCCTCCACCTCGTCGGTGTTGACCAGGGCCAGACCCACCGGCAGGTCGGCGGGCCAGGTGTCGCGCACGGCCTGCCACTGGGGCAGGGTGAGCAGGGCATGGGCCGTGGGCCGGGCCGGTGCATCACCTTCCAGGCGGTGCCAGCGGTCTTGGGAAGCTTGGATGAATTGCATGGCGGTCCTCACACGGTCTCGGCTTCGGCCGTGGCGGGCTGGGCGGTGGCATGACGCACGGCGTCGGTGGCGGCGCGCAGCGGGGCGACGCCGATGCGGCGCACCGTGTCCACGAAGTGCTCGCCAGGCGCCTTGTGCGCCCGGTACACCTCGATCAGGGCCTCGACGACGTCGGCCACTTCCTCGGCTGCGAAGGCCGGGCCGATGACCTTGCCCGGGACGGATGCCCCCGACAGACGACTGCCGTCGGAGCCGCCCACGGAGACCTGGTACCACTCCTTGCCGTCCTTGTCGACGCCGAGCACGCCGATGTGGCCGGTGTGGTGGTGGCCGCAGGAGTTCATGCAGCCGCTGATGTGCAGGTCGATGGGGCCCAGCTCGTACACGGCGTCCAGATCGGCGAAGCGTTCGCTGATGTCGGCCGCCACCGGAATGGAGCGGGCGTTGGCCAGGGCGCAGAAGTCGCCACCCGGGCAGGCGATGATGTCGGTCAGCAGACCGATGTTGGGCGTGGCAAAGCCAGCTTCGCGGGCGGCGTGCCAGACGGCCAGCAGGTCGGCTTCGCGCACCCAGGGCAGCAGCAGGTTCTGCTCGTGGGTCACGCGCAGCTCGCCCAGCGAGTAGCGATCGGCCATGGTCGCGGCAACGTCCATCTGCTCGGCGGTCACGTCGCCCGACGCCTGGCCGGCGCGCTTGAGCGACAGGGTCACGGCACGGTAACCGGGCACGCGGTGGGCGTGCACGTTGCGCTCCAGCCAGCGCAGAAAGGCCGGCGGGGTCTGGCCGCCGCGGTGCGGATCGAAGCCGTTGGTGGCCGGACGCACGCCCGCCGGGTCGGCGAAGCTGCGCGACACGCGTTCGAGTTCGCTGACCGGGATGATGTGCTCGCGGCCATCGGCGTCCTGGGTCAGGATCTTGTCGAACTCGGCGTTGACCGCGTCGAAGAACTTCTGGCCCTCGGCCTTCACCAGGATCTTGATGCGGGCCTTGTAGAGGTTGTCGCGCCGGCCGAAGCGGTTGTAGACGCGGACGATGGCCTCCAGGTAGACCAGGATCTCCTGCCAGGGCACGAAGGCCTTGATCACCGAGCCGATCACGGGCGTGCGGCCCATGCCGCCGCCCACATAGACCTTGAAGCCCACCTCGCCCGCGTCGTTCTTCAGCAGTTGCAGGCCGACGTCATGCCAGGCGATGGCCGCACGGTCTTCGGCGGCGCCGCTGACCGCGATCTTGAACTTGCGCGGCAGGAAGGCGAACTCGGGGTGCAGGGTGCTCCACTGGCGCAGGATCTCGCAGTAGGGGCGGGGATCGACGATCTCGTCCGGCGCGATGCCGGCCAGCGCGTCGCTGGTGATGTTGCGGATGCAGTTGCCCGAGGTCTGGATGCCGTGCATGTCCACCTCGGCCAGCAGATCCATGGCGTCGGCCGAGCGCTCCAGCGGAATCCAGTTGAACTGCAGGTTCTGGCGGGTGGTGAAATGGCCGAAGCCGCGGTCGAGCTCGCGGGCGATGACCGCCAGTTGCCGCAACTGGACCGAGGACAGCTCGCCATAGGGCACGGCCACACGCAGCATCGGCGCATGGCGCTGGATGTACCAACCGTTCTGCAGGCGCAGCGGGCGGAAGTCGTCGTCGGCCAGCTCGCCCTTCAGATTGCGTTCCAGCTGATCGCGGAACTGGGCGGCACGTTGGCGAACGACTTGGCGGTCAAAAGAGGTGTACTGGTACATGGCGCGGAGCGGTGGCGCAAGAAGGGGGGCCTGTGACAGCCCATGTCCTGCACTCTAGGGATCCCTTATATTCTTGAAAACTACATTTAAGTTGAATGCTTATTTCGCATTTGAATATAAGCTTTTCGAGGAAGGCCCCGATCGCTCTAGAATCCACGCCCATGCCGTCTGACTTTGTTCCGGCCCGCCGCCACGCTCTGGGCGGCCTGGGGGCCGGTCTGCTGTGGCTGGCGGGTTGCCAGTCCACCCCGCCGGTGGCCGAGCCACCTCCCGCACTCCCCATCGCCAAGCCCACCCGGCCGCCTCGCATCGGCCTGGCCTTGGGCGGCGGCGCTGCCCGGGGCTTCGCCCACATCGGGGTGATCCAGGTGCTGGAAGAGCATGGCCTCCGCCCGGATCTGGTGGTCGGGACCTCGGCGGGCAGCCTGGTGGCAGCGCTCTATGCCAGCGGCAAGAACGGCACCGAGATGGCCGGCATGGCGCGGACCATGGATGAGTCGGCACTGACGGATTGGGCCTTTCCCGGGCGCGGCCTGATCCGGGGGGAGGCCCTGGCGCGGTATGTGCGCAGCCAGACCGGCAACCGCCTCATCGAGCAGATGCCCTTGCCCCTGGGCATCGTGGCCACCGACGCGGCCAGCGGCGAGCCGGTGCTGTTCCGCCGCGGTGACACCGGCACGGCCGTGCGCGCCTCCAGCGCGGTTCCGGCAGTCTTCCAGCCGGTGCGCATCGGCGATCGGGAATACCTCGACGGCGGACTGGCCAGCCCGGTTCCCGTGCGTTTTGCACGTGAGATGGGTGCTGAATTGGTGATTGCCGTGGACATTTCGACGCCACCGGATCCCAACGCCACCGGCGACGCCTTTCACCTGCTGATGCAGACCTTTGCCATCATGGGGCGCAGCATCAACCACTGGGAGCTGCAGAACGCGGATGTGCTGATCCGGCCCAGCTTAGTGGGGGTGTCCAGCTCGGACTTCACCGCGCGCATGAAGGCCGTGCAGTCGGGGCGGCAGGCGGCCACGGCCCAGTGGCCGGCGCTCAAGGCCAAGATCGCAGCCCTGACGCGCTGAGCGGCCCCAAAAGGACGCGCCCAAAGAAAAACCCGGCCAGAGGGCCGGGTCAAAGTACCTTGAGAGTGATCTCAGAAAGGTACCGAGGAGAGGGTCTCCCAGGGAGTCCGTGGCAATGGCAACGCCACGACATCTGGAGAGAGCCCTGCGGGACCGGAAAGTTCCCGGTCCGCGTGGGCAGCCGGTCAGGCGGCGGTGCGGCGGGCGGCCTTCGGGGCAGCCTGGGCAGCCTTCACGGCGGTGTTGGTCATCGCCTGGAAGTTGGCTTCGGCCACGTCGGCGGCTTGCTTGGCCGCCTTGTGCACGGACTCGTAGGCGTTGTTGGCAGCCGCCATGGCGGACTTCACCAGGGCCACGGCGTTTTCGGTGCCGGCCGGCGCGTTTTTCACCGCAGTGTCCACCGAGGCCATGAACTTCTTCTGGGCATCACCCAGCTGGGCTTCCATGGCCTTGGTCAGTTCGGCGTTGGTGCTGGCGGCGATGTCGTACAGGTGGCGGCTATAGGCGGCAACCTTTTCGGCGGCCGGTTGCAGCAGGCCGGCTTGCAGCGACAGCAGCTCTTGCGGGTCCTTGGCGGCGATCGCGGCCTTGGCGGTTTCGGCAGCGTCGCCCATGGTGGCCTTGGCCACTTGCATGTTCAGTTCGACCAGCTTTTCCACGCCTTCAAAGGCCTTGCTGGCCAGATCCAGGGCGGTTTCAACGTTGGCCTTTTGGGTGGCGATCACTTGTTCGGCAGTCAGCATGTCAGTCTCCAAAGGTAGGGGTCAGGGGTTCAGGAACCGATGCAGCCCATCCGGTCTACGACAACCATTCCCAGGTTTGTGCGCTGCAACATGGTTCGAAGTATAGGGCCGGTCTGCACGAACACAAGCCCAAAATGTTGCGACGCAGCAATCTAGTCTCGGTACTCTAAAACCGGCTGCCGCATCGGGCAGCCCCGTGCAACGCAGAATCGGACACCGATGCAGGCCTTCACCTCGGATCACCACACGCTCCCTTTGCCCACCGGCCACCGCTTCCCGGTGAGCAAGTACGCCCTGCTGCGGGAGGCCGTGGCCCGCAGCCTGCCTCAGGTGCGCTTGAGCCCGGCGCCGGCGGCCAGCGACGGCGAGCTGCTGCTGGCCCACAGCCCGGACTACGTGGCCGCGGTGCTCGAAGGCTGGCTGAGCCCCGCGCAGCAGCGGGAGATCGGCTTTCCATGGTCGGAACGCATGCGAGAGCGCTCCAGGCGGTCGGTGGGCGCGACCATCGCCGCGGCCCGCGCGGCACTGGTCGAGGGCGTGGCGGTCAATCTGGCCGGCGGCACCCACCACGCCAGCGCCGACAAGGGGTCGGGCTATTGCGTCTTCAATGACGTGGCCGTGGCCGCCCGGCGCATGCAAGGCGAATGGCACCGTCGGCAGGGTCAGCTGCTGCGGGTGCTGGTGATCGACCTGGATGTGCACCAGGGCAACGGCACGGCCGCCATCTTTGCCGACGATCCGACCGTGTTCACGCTCTCCCTGCATGGCGAGCGCAACTTCCCGTTCCGCAAGGTGCCGGGCGACCTGGATGTGGACCTGCCCGACGGTTGCGGAGACGCGCCTTATCTGCAGGCCATGGACCAGGCCTTGGACACCGTCTGGGCCCGGCATGGGGACCATCTTCCCGGACTGGTCTTCTATCTGGCCGGCGCAGACCCGCACGAGAACGACCGGCTGGGGCGGCTGCGCCTGACCGCGGCCGGCCTGGCCGAGCGCGACCGCCGCGTGCTCACCAGGTTGCGCGACCGCGGCATTCCCGTGGCACTGACCATGGCCGGCGGCTACGGTCGGGACATCGCCGACACCGTGGCGATCCAGCTGAACACCGTGGGCGAGGCCCTGGCCAGCTGGGAAGCCTGGCAGGGCCGCAGGGGCATGGATTGCACGCACAATCGCCCGCCTGACACGACTTTCCGCTGAACCCAGCCTCCGCCCGCCATGTCCTCATCGGCTTCCCACCGTCCCGCCGTCCTGGTGGCCCGCCAGGTGTTTCCCGACACCGTGGCGCGGCTGCGCCAGCATTTCGACGTCGAGGCCTATGAGGGCCACACCCCGATCCGGCGCGACGAGCTGATCGCGCGCCTGCAGGGCAAGGCGGGCGTCTTCGTCGCCGGAACGGAACCCATCGACGCGGACCTGCTCCAGGCCTGTCCTTCCCTGAAGGCGGTGTGCAGCATGGCCGTGGGCTACAACAACATCGATGTGGCCGCCTGCACGGCCCGCGGCGTGCTGGTGACCAACGCGCCCGGCGTGCTGACGGAGACCACCGCCGACTTCGGCTTTGCGCTGATGATGGCCACGGCCCGCCGCATCACCGAGTCGGAGCGCTTTCTGCGCCGCGGCGAGTGGACGCACTGGTCCTACGACCTGATGGCCGGCCAGGACATCCATGGCGCCACGCTGGGCGTGCTGGGCATGGGCCGCATCGGCCAGGCCATCGCCCGCCGCGGCGCACTGGGCTTTGGCATGAAGGTGGTCTATCACAACCGCAGCCGGCTCTCCGAGGCCGAGGAGGCCGCCATCGGCGCCCGTTGGCTGACCCTGCCCGAGCTGATGGCCCAGGCCGACCACCTGGTGATCGTGGTGCCCTACAGCGCCGGCACCCACCACCTGGTGGGAGCGGCCCAGTTGGCCCTGATGAAGCCCACCGCCACGCTGACCAACATTGCCCGCGGTGGCGTGGTGGACGATGCGGCCCTGGCCGAGGCCCTGAAGGCCGGCCAATTGGCCGCTGCCGGCCTGGACGTGTTCGAGGGCGAGCCGCAGGTGCACCCGGCACTGCTGGAGGTGCCCAACATGGTGCTGACCCCGCACATCGCCAGCGCCAGCCTGGCCACCCGCCGGGCCATGGCCGAGCTGGCGGCCGACAACCTGATCGCGGCCCTGACCGGCCGCCAGCCGCTCACGCCGCTGAACCCCGAGGTACGGACCTCGGCCTGAGGCCGGGCGGCCGGCGACAATGTCGGCATGTCCTTGTCTGTCTACGAAATCGCAGTGCTGGCCCTGTTGGGCCTGATGCTGCTGGCGGTGCTGGGCCTGTGGCTGCGGCCCGCAACGAGCCTGCCTCCCGAACTGCTGGATGCGCTGGAGCGCCTGGAGCGCGAACTGCGCGCCGAGGTGCAGCAGAGCGCCCGTGCCGCGCGCATGGAGCAGTCCCAGGCCCTGGCGCAGTCCCTGGGCCAACTGCAGCAGAGCCTGCTGACCCAGTCGGGCGATGCCGCCCGCAGTCTGGCCCAGGCGCGCGAGACCCAGGATCAGGCCCTGCGCCGGGTGACCGAGACCATCGAGCGCCGCCTGTTGCAACTGCAGGATGGCAACGAGAAGAAGCTCGAGCAGATGCGGGCCACGGTGGACGAGAAGCTGCACGCCACGCTGGAACAGCGTCTGGGCGAGAGCTTTCGCCAGGTGGCCGAGCGGCTGGAGCTGGTGCACCAGGGCCTGGGCGAGATGCAGGGGCTGGCACGCGACGTGGGCTCGCTCAACCGCGTGCTGACCAATGTGAAGTCGCGCGGTGTCTTCGGCGAGCTGCAGCTGGCCGGCCTGCTGGAGCAGGTGCTGACCCCGGAGCAATACGCGGCCAATGTGGAAACTGTGCCGGGCACGGGCGCGCGGGTGGAGTTCGCCATCCGCCTACCGGGGCGGCGCGACGATGGCCTGCCAATGTGGCTGCCCATCGACGCCAAGTTCCCGCGCGAAGACTATGAGCGCCTGCTGCAGGCCCAGGACCAGGCCGACCCGGTGGCGGCCGAAGCCGCAGCCCGGGCCCTGGAGCTGCGTCTGCGCGCCGAGGCCCGCAGCATCCGCGAGAAATACGTGGCGCCACCGCACACCACCGATTTCGCCATCCTGTTCCTGCCCACCGAGGGCCTGTATGCCGAGGCCCTGCGCCGGCCCGGCCTGGTCGAGGCCCTGCAGCGCGAGCACCGCATCACCCTGGCCGGCCCCACCACCTTGCTGGCCACGCTCAGCAGCCTGCAGATGGGCTTTCGCAGCCTGGCCCTGGAGCGCCGCAGCGCGGAGGTCTGGGAGGTGTTGGGCGCGGTCAAGACCGAGTTCGCCAAGTTCGGCGACGTGCTGGCCAAGACCAAGAAGAAGCTGGAGGAGGCCAGCGCCACCATCGACAGCGCCGAGGTGCGGACCCGGGCGATGGCCCGCAAGCTCAAGAGCGTCGAGCAGTTGCCCGAATCGCAGGCCCGTCAGCTGCTGCAGGCCGGCCCAGAGCCCGAAGAGGGGCCCGAGGCCTGAACCGGCGCATCCGCCCGAGCGGCGCGACGGCGCTCAGAAGCGGATGTTGGGGGTGTTGCCGGCTGGAGCGGCGGGCGCCGGCTTGTCCGTCGCAGCCGGTGCCGAGGGGGTCACCGCGCCCGCAGGCAGGGCGTTGCCCGCCATCGGGGTGGGCAGCGGACGCCGATAGCCCGAGGGCAGGGCGGAGGTCTTGGGATAGCCCGCCGCGTCCAGGTAGTTGTTCCAGTCGCTGAGTGAACCCGTCTTGATCTGCTGGCTGCCCACGGTCAGCAGCGGCAGGGTGCGGCCACCGCTGAACTTGGCATAGGCCTCCAGATCGGCACTGCTCTCCACCCTCTTCTCGCTGAACGGGATGCCACGCTGCACCAGCAGATCGCGCCCGGTGTCGCAAGGCGGGCAGTTCTTGGCGGCGTAGAGCGTCACCGGATAGCGGCTGGCCGACTGACGCAAGGCCGATGGCAGGGAGGCCAGTTCCGCACCGCCGCCCACGGACCCATTGGGGGTGATCATCTGCACCTGGGCCTGGGCGGAGGTCGGCGGGCGATCGGTGTAGGTGACCTTGCCATCCGGCCCGATGACTTTGTATTGGGCCATGGCCAGCGGCGCGGCCACCAGCGTGATCAGCAGGGTGGACAGGGCGGGAAGGCGGTGGGACATCGATGTCATGACAGCGGGCAGACTCAATCGGCTCGGACTATACGCCCAGGGTTGGCCCCCGGTTCAGGCCATGCCCTGGTGGCGCAGCAGGGCGTCGATGCGCGGCTCGCGGCCGCGGAAGGCCTTGAAGCTCTCGATGGCCGGGCGCGCGCCGCCGGCCTCCAGGATCTCGCGGCGGTAGCGGCGGCCGGTCTCCGGGTTGAGCACGCCTTCTTCCTCGAAGGCGCTCCAGGCGTCGGCCGAGAGCACCTCGGCCCACTTGTAGGAGTAGTAGCCTGCCGAGTAGCCCCCCGCGAAGATGTGTGAGAAGGTGTGGGCCGTGCGGCTGAAGGGCGGTACCGGCACCAGGGCCACTTCCTGGCGCACCTCGGCCAGGATGGCCTGCACGCGCTCGGCGGCATCGGCCTCGGTGTGCAGGCGCATGTCGAACAGGCCGAACTCGACCTGGCGCAGGGTCTGCAGGCCGCTCTGGAAGTTCTTGGCCGCCAGCATCTTGTCGAACAGGGCGCGGGGCAGCGGCTCGCCGCTGTCCACATGGGCGCTCAGGCGGCGGATGACGTCCCACTCCCAGCAGAAGTTCTCCATGAACTGACTGGGCAGCTCCACCGCATCCCATTCGACGCCGTCGATGCCCGAGACGCCCATCTCGTCGACCTGGGTCAGCATGTGGTGCAGGCCGTGCCCGAACTCGTGGAAGAGGGTGGTCAGCTCGTCGTGCGTCAGCAGCGCCGGCTTGTCGCCCACCGGCGAAGAGAAGTTGCAGACCAGGTAGGCCACCGGGGTCTGCAGGCGATGCGAATCGACCCGCAGCCAGCGGCTGCGCGCGCTGTCCATCCAGGCGCCGGGACGTTTGCCGGGGCGGGCATGCGGATCCAGGTAGAACTCGCCCACCACCTGACCGGCCCGTTCGATGCGGAAGAAGCGCACGGAGGGGTGCCACACCGGCGCCTCGGCCGGGCGGATGCTCACCTCGAACAGGGTTTCGACGATGTGGAACAGGCCATCGAGCACCTTGGGCAGCGGCAGGTAGGCCTTGACCTCCTGGTCACTGAAGGCATAGCGGGCTTCCTTGAGCTTTTCGCCCGCGTAGGCCAGATCCCAGGCCTGCAGCTCGGTCAGGCCCAGTTCGCTGGCGGCGAAGGCGCGCAGGTCGGCCAGGTCCTTTTCGGCGCTGGGACGGGCGCGCTGGGCCAGATCCCGCAGAAAGTGCAACACCTCGGCCGGGGTGCCGGCCATCTTGGGGGCCAGGGACACTTCGGCATAGTTGGCAAAGCCCAGCAGCCTGGCCTCCTCGGCCCGCAGGGTCAGCAGCTCGCGCATGACCGCACTGTTGTCGCGCTCTGCAGCGCCCAGCTCGCTGGCGCGGGTGACGTAGGCGGTGTAGAGGGTTTCGCGCAGAGCCCGGTTCTGGGCGTACTGCATGACCGGGAAATAGCTGGGGAAGTGCAGCGTGAGCTTGTGGCCGTCCTTGCCCTCGGCCTCGGCGGCGGCGCGGGCGGCGGCCACCACATCGGCCGGCACGCCGGCCAGCTCTTCCGCCGTGGCGTAGTGGGCGAAGGCGTCGGTGGCGTCCAGCACGTGGTTGGAGAAGGCCTGCGACAGCTCGGCCATGCGGTCCTGGAGGGCCATGAAGCGGGTCTTGGCCTCGCCCTGCAGATCGGCCCCGCCCAGACGGAAGTCGCGCAGCGCATGGGCCAGGGCCTGGCGGCGGGCCGGGCTCAGCTGGGCCGCGGCGGGGCTGGCGGCAATCGCCTTGTACTTGGCGTAGAGCCGCTCGTCACTGCCCTGGCGGGTGTAGTACTCGGTGATCTTCGGCAGGTTCTCGGCGTGGGCAGCGCGCAGTTCGGGTGTGTCGGCCACGTGGGCCAGGTGGTTGACCACGCCCCAGGCCCGGCCCAGCCGCTCCACCGGCACCTCCAACACCATCGACAGCGCGTCGTAGTCCGGCGGCACATCGGGCCCCACCGCGCGATCCAGCGCCGCATTGGCCTCGGCCAGCAGCGCGTCGATCGCCGGCGTCACATGCTCGGGGCGCACGGCGGCGAAGTCGGTGAGAGAGGTGTTCTGCAGCAGCGGATTGGTCATCGATGGGGTCCTGGTCGGATCGCGGTGGCGGTGGTTCAGGCCTGGGCGGCCACCCGTTCGGCGGCCTCCAGTGTGTTGACGAGCAGCATGGTGATGGTCATCGGCCCCACGCCCCCGGGCACCGGGGTGATGTGCGAGGCCACGGGGCTCACCGAGGCGTAGTCCACGTCGCCGCAGAGTTTGCCTTCATCGTTGCGGTTGATGCCGACGTCGATCACGATGGCCCCGGGCTTGACCATGTCTCCGGTCAGCGTGTTGCGCCGGCCCACGGCGGCCACCACCACATCGGCCTGGCGGGTGTGGTAGCCCAGGTCGGGCGTGCCGCTGTGGCAGATGGTGACGGTGGCATTGGCCTGCAGCAGCAGCAGGGCCATGGGTTTGCCTACCGTGTTGCTGCGGCCGATCACCACGGCGTGCTTGCCCTTGAGCGACACGCCGGTGCTCTCGATCAGCTTCATGCAGCCGTAGGGCGTGCAGGGGCGAAAGCCCTCCAGGCCGGCCATCAGCTCACCGGCGGAGAGCACCGAATAGCCATCCACGTCCTTGGTGGTGGCGATAGCCTCGATCACCTTGTGCGGGTCGATGTGCTTGGGCAGAGGCATCTGCACCAGGATGCCGTGGATCGTCGGGTCGGCGTTCAGTGCCGCGATGCGCTCGAGCAGCGCGGCCTCGGTCAGGCTGGCGTCGTACTTCTCGAACACCGAGCGCACGCCGCTGTCCTCGCAGGCCTTGACCTTGTTGCGCACATAGACGGCCGAGGCCGGGTCGTCCCCCACCAGGATGACGGCCAGGCCGGGCTGGTGGCCGCGGGCGCTGAGGGCGGCCGCCCGCTGGGCGACCTCGGCACGGAGTTGGCGGGACAGGGCGTTGCCGTCGATCACTTGGGCGGTCATGGGCGGTTTCTTTCGGTCGGAAGTGAGGTGTTCGAAGCAGCGGCCGACGCGGGCGCCGAAAAAGGGAAAGGGGCCTCGAAGGCCCCATGGTTCCCAATCGCGACAAGCGAAGTTGGCCTGGCGTCAGGCCTTGTGCGAGGCGCCCAAGGCGATCTTGAGCAGGTCGGCCACCGTGTTGGCGTTGAGCTTCTCCATGATGTTGGCCCGGTGGGCCTCCACCGTCTTGATGCTGATGCCCAGATCGTCGGCGATCTGCTTGTTCAGGCGGCCGGCGACGATGCGTTCCAGCACCTGGGCTTCACGCGTGGTCAGACGGGCGAGCAGGGCGTCGCGGCTGGCGGCTTCCTGGTGGTGCGAGAAGGCGGCACGGGCCTGGTCCAGCATGCGCTCGACCAGGGACACCAGCTCCTCTTCCTTGAAGGGCTTCTCGATGAAGTCCATCGCGCCCTTCTTCATGGTGGTCACGGCCATCGGCACGTCGCCATGGCCGGTGATGAACACCACCGGCAGCGGGCTCTTGCGCTCCAGCAGGCGGTCCTGCAGTTCCAGGCCGCTCATGCCATCCATGCGGATGTCGGCGATCAGGCAGGCGACCTCGCGGGGGTCGAAGCGGGAGAGGAAGGACTCGGCGGACTCGAAGCACTTGACCCGGTAGTCCTTGCCTTCCAGCAGCCATTGGAGCGAATCGCGAACGGCTTCGTCGTCATCCACGACGTAGACGGTACCCTTTTTTGGAATCAGGCTCATGAAGCAGCAGCGTTGGGGTTGGACGCAGAAACATCCTTGGGCACCGCGGGCGCCGGCAGGCGATCTGCAGGGGGCGTCTGATCAACCGGCAGAGTGAAGGCGAACCTGCACCCGATGACGGTCGATCCATTGTAGAGGTTCTCCGCACGCATCCGGCCGTGGTGCGACTCGATGATCGATCGACACAGGGAAAGCCCGATGCCCAGGCCCTCGGCCTTGGTGGAGAAGAAGGCTTCGAAGAGACGGGAAATCACCTCCTCGCGCATACCGGGACCGGCATCGGTGACCGAGAACTCGATGACGCTGCCTTCGTCGGGCGATTGTCGGGGCACCACCTGTAGCTCGATGTGCCGCCGCTCGGCGGGCATCTGCGAGGTGTCGATGGCCTCGGCCGCGTTCTTCAGCAGGTTCATCAGCACCTGCTCGATCAGGATGGGGTCCACGCGCAGCAGCGGCAGGCGCTGGGCCACATAGGTATGGATGGCCACCTTGCGCCGGCGCAGCTCGATGCCGGCCAATTCCACCGCGTCCTCGACGATGTCCTGGGCCTTGGCGGCCTGGCGCTGCGGCTCGCTCTTCTTGACGAAGGCCCGGATGCGGTGGATCACCTGGCCGGCGCGTTCGGCCTGGCGCGCGGTCTTCTGCAGCGCGGCCACCAGCTCCTCGGTGTTGATGGCGTTGTTGCGCACCCGGCTGACGATGCCGTTGCAGTAGTTGGTGATGGCAGTCAGCGGCTGGTTGAGTTCGTGGGCCACCGAGGAGGCCATTTCGCCCATCGTCACCAGGCGGCTGGTGACCTGCGCCCGCTCGGCCTGCTGCTGGGCCTGCTCTTCCACGCGGCGGCGTGCGGTGATGTCGGTGGCGATCAGCATTTGCGCCAGGCGGCCGTCGGTCCACTGCAGGTAGCGCGTGCGCACGTCGAACCACATCTGGAGGGATTCGACATAGACCTCGCGCGGGTGGGTGCCGATGTCCGTCAGTTCCTGGGTCGGCAGGCCGGACATCGCATCCACATCGTCTTCGGGCACCTCGGTGTAGGCGGCGTCGCCATTGGCCAGCAGATCGTGGCCCCGGGCATCGGCCCCGAACCAGAGGCGGTAGGACCGGTTGGCGAAGAGCAGCTCGCCCTGCTGCACCGACAGCACCGACACCGCGGCGTCCAGGCCTTCCAGCACGGTGGTGAAGCGCTCGTGCGAGGCGGAGAGCTGGTCGCGGATGCGCTTGGCCTCGGTGATGTTGGTCATCGAGGTCATCCAGCCGGTCTGCTGGCCGCGCGGGTCGATCAGCGGCGACACATACAGGCGCGCATCAAAGTTCGAGCCATCCTTGCGCTGCACCTTGACCTCGATGCCGCCGGCCGGGCTGCGGCCCTGCAGCTCCTGCTGGAAGATGCGCATGTGCTCGTCCACCCGGTCGCTGGGCCAGTAAGGGAAGGGCGGCAGGGTGTCCAGCAGATCGGACTCGGCATAGCCCGTCATGGCACAGAAGGCCGGGTTCACATAGGTCACGCGGCCATCCATGTCGGTGGCACGCATGCCGGTGAGCATGGAGTTTTCCATGGCCCGCCGGAAATTGGTCTCGTTGATCAGCGCGTTCTGGATCTGGGCGCGCCGACGCATGTGGCGCCAGGTGGCCAGCAGGGTCCAGACGGTGAGGGCGGAGAGGGCCACCACCATCCAGAACAGGGTGTTGCCCACCAGGCCAGCGGTCGTGCGGTAGCCCTGGCCCCGCAGCATCAGCCCGTTGGCAGCCGGGGTCAGCGGCAGGTCCAGGGTCATGGAGGGCGGCGCACTGCGCTGTCCGGGCAGGTTGGTCACCGTGCTCACCAGCGGACTGAAGTCCACATCCAGGATGCTGACCGGGTGGCGCACGGTCACCTCGGCCGGCACCGCCGTGCGCAGCAGCGTGTCCAGTCCGTACTCGGCCACCAGCACGCCCGCGAAGGCGCCCCGGTCGATGATGGGCACCTGCAACTGGAAGACCCACACCCCATCGGCGTTGCGGAAGGGGCGCGAGTAGGTGGGCTGGCGCATGGCCCGAACGGCCTCCAGGGCAGCTTCCGAGGCCTGGGGCGCGCTGGCCGCCCCCTCGCCCGCCAGCAGGCCGGCGCCATGCGCCACCTGCTCGAAGTCTTCCGTGACCGCGCCCGATTGCAGGGACTGGCTGGCGCGCAGCTCTCCCCGGGCGTTGAGCCAGTTCAGGTAACGGACCGCGGGCCGGGCCTGCAGAAAGCCGGCTGCCTGGGTGACGAACTGCTCAGGGGTGATCGCCCGGGTGGCCACTTCGCGCGCGATGCGCAACAGTTGCTCCTGGTTGTCGACCAGGTGAAGGCGGATCTCCTGCTGGGCCACCTCGGTGTCTCGGCGCAGCGACTCTTCCGCCCGGCTCACCTCCTCATTGCGCAGGTACCAGAAGGCGAATGTGATCGCAGCGAGAAAGAGCAGCACCGAGGTGAGCGGCGCGAGGGTGGCCAGCCGATCCTGACGGGACGGCGACTGCCGCCCCCACCAGCGCTGCAGGAGCAGATTGAGCCGGCTGGACGGCAGCGGAGGAAAGACATCGCGGGGGGCTTGCATCAAACGAGATTATCGAAGCCGGAATTGAAGGTGATGGTGCAGCACAGCATGCTTTTATCAGGGGTTTTCCCCTAGAAAAGCGTTGTTTGGGCACCTGATTTTTATCGCATTATGGAATCAGCATTCGCTATTTGAAAATCAAACCGGGCTGTGCCACACTCCGCCCGCACTCAAGTTCCACCATGGCGGGAAGCCACAGGCCGCCCCGCACAAACTCAGGAGACACGCATGTCCGCTCTGCCCGAATCCTCCATGGGCACCCCGGCCGTCGATGCCGACAGCCAGGAAACCCGTGAATGGCTGGATGCCCTGAACGCCGTCATCGAGTCCGAAGGGCGCGAACGCGGGCACTTCCTGCTGGAGCAACTGCTGGAAGAGGCCCGTCAGAACGGCGTGGACCTGCCGTTCTCGGCGACCACCGGCTACGTCAACACCATCGAGCCGCAGGACGAGGCCCGCTCGCCCGGCAACCTGGACCTGGAAGGCCGGCTGCGTGCCTTCATGCGCTGGAACGCCATGGCCATGGTGGTCAAGGCCAACCGCCTGCACCCCGAGGACGGCGGTGACCTGGGCGGCCACATCTCCTCCTTCGCCTCGCTGGCCCACATGCTGGCGGCCGGCTTCAACCACTTCTGGCATGCCGACGACACCGACCAGGGGGGCAAGCACGGGGGAGACCTGCTGTACATCCAGGGCCACAGCGCCCCCGGCATCTACGCCCGCGCCTTCCTGGAAGGCCGCATCAGCGAAGAGCAGTTGCTGAACTTTCGCCAGGAAGTGGACGGCAAGGGCCTGTCGAGCTACCCGCATCCGAAGCTGATGCCCGAGTTCTGGCAGTTCCCCACCGTGTCGATGGGCCTGGGCCCCTTGATGGCCATCTACCAGGCCCGCTTCCTGAAGTACCTGCACGCCCGCGGCATTGCCGACACCTCCGAGCGCAAGGTCTGGGCCTTCCTGGGCGATGGAGAGATGGACGAGCCCGAGAGCCTGGGCGCCATCGGCCTGGCCGCGCGCGAAGGCCTGGACAACCTGATCTTCGTCGTCAACTGCAACCTGCAGCGCCTGGATGGCCCGGTGCGCGGCAACGGCAAGATCATCCAGGAACTCGAGGGCGAGTTCCGCGGCTCGGGCTGGAACGTGATCAAGCTGATCTGGGGCAGCAACTGGGATCCGCTGCTGGCGCGCGACAAGGACGGTGCGCTGCGCAAGCTCATGATGGACACCCTGGACGGTGACTACCAGGCCTTCAAGGCCAACGACGGCGCCTTTGTCCGCAAGCACTTCTTCGAGCGTGATCCGCGCACGGCCAAGCTGGTCGAGCACATGAGCGACGACGACGTCTGGGCCCTGCGCCGCGGCGGCCACGATGCCCAGAAGGTCTATGCCGCCTTCCACCGCGCCCACCACCACAAGGGCCAGCCCACGGTGCTGCTGGTCAAGACGGTCAAGGGCTACGGCATGGGCAAGAGCGGTGAAGGCAAGAACACCGCCCACCAGACCAAGAAGCTGACCGACGAGGACATCAAGTTCTTCCGCGACCGCTTCAACATCCCCATCCCGGACAGCGAGCTGCCCAAGATCCCGTTCTACAAGCCGGCCGACGACACGCCGGAAATGCAGTACCTGCATGCCCGCCGCAAGGAGCTGGGCGGCTACCTGCCGCACCGCCGCACCAAGGCCAGCGAGCAGTTCACCGTGCCGTCGCTGGACATCTTCAAGGCGGTGCTGGAGCCCACCACCGCCGGGCGCGAGATCTCCACCACCCAGGCCTATGTGCGCTTCCTGACCCAGCTGCTGCGCGACCAGGCCATTGGCCCGCGCGTGGTGCCCATCCTGGTGGACGAGGCCCGCACCTTCGGCATGGAAGGCCTGTTCCGCCAGATCGGCATCTACAACCCCAAGGGCCAGCAGTACACCCCGGTCGACCGCGACCAGGTCATGTACTACAAGGAAGAGACCAACGGCCAGATCCTGCAGGAAGGCATCAACGAAGCTGGCGGCATGGCCAGCTGGATCGCCGCGGCCACGAGCTACAGCACGAACAACCGGATCATGATCCCGTTCTACGTGTACTACTCGATGTTCGGCTTCCAGCGCATCGGCGACCTGGCGTGGGCGGCAGGCGACATGCAGGCCCGCGGCTTCCTGCTGGGCGGCACCTCGGGCCGCACCACGCTGAACGGTGAAGGCCTGCAGCACGAGGACGGCCACAGCCACATCCTGGCGGGCACCATCCCGAACTGCGTCAGCTACGACCCGACCTTCGCACACGAGGTGGCGGTGATCATGCACCATGGCCTCAAGCGCATGGTCGAGCGGCAGGAGAACGTGTTCTTCTACATCACCCTGCTCAACGAGAACTACGCCATGCCGGGCCTGAAGCCGGGCACCGAAGAGCAGATCATCAAGGGCATGTACCTGCTGGAGGAGGGCGCCAAGAAGACCCCGCGCGTCAACCTGCTGGGCTCGGGCACCATCCTGCGCGAGTCGATGGCCGCCAAGGCCCTGCTGGAAGCCGACTGGGGCGTGGCCGCCAACATCTGGAGCTGCCCGAGCTTCAACGAACTGGCCCGCGACGGCCAGGACTGCGAGCGCTGGAACCTGCTGCATCCGACCGAGACGCCCAAGGTGCCCTTCGTCACCGAGCAACTCTCGGCCCACGCAGGTCCGGTCATCGCCTCGACCGACTACATCAAGAGCTACGCCGAGCAGATTCGCGCCTTCATCCCCAAGGGCCGCAGCTACAAGGTGCTGGGCACCGATGGCTTCGGTCGCAGTGACTTCCGCAGCAAGCTGCGTTGCCACTTCGAGGTGAACCGCCACTACGTCGTGGTCGCCGCCCTGAAGGCCCTGGCCGACGAAGGCAGTGTGCCCGCCACCCTGGTGGCCGAGGCGATTGCCAAGTACGGCCTGAACGCCGACAAGATCAACCCGCTGTACGCCTGACGCACCGGAGACAAGACATGAACCCCCACGCTCATATCCATTCGCTGCCCCCCGAGGGGGCGCAAGCCTCCTTTGAGGCGGCTCGGCAGGAGGCTTGACATGGCATTGGTGGAAGTGAAGGTCCCCGACATCGGGGATTTCAAGGACGTCGCCGTGATCGAGCTGCTGGTCAAGCCCGGCGACACGGTCAAGGCCGAGCAAAGCCTGATCACGGTCGAATCCGACAAGGCCTCGATGGAGATTCCGTCGAGCCACGCGGGCGTGGTCAAGGAGCTCAAGGTCGCCCTGGGCGACAAGGTCAACGAAGGCAGCCTGCTGCTGCTGCTGGAAACGGCGGGCAGCGCAGCTGCGCCTGCCCCGGCCGCAGCCCCTGCGCCCGCGGTGGCGGCACCGGTGGCCGCCCCTGCGGCGGCGGCTCCTGTGGCCGCTCCGGCAGCCTCGGGCCCGATTGAGGTGCGGGTGCCCGACATCGGCGACTTCAAGGATGTCGCGGTCATCGAACTGCTGGTCAAGGTGGGTGACACCGTCAAGGCCGAGCAGAGCCTGATCACGGTCGAGTCCGACAAGGCCTCGATGGAGATCCCCTCCAGCGCGGCCGGCGTGGTCAAGGAGATCAAGGTCGCCCTGGGCGACAAGGTCAACCAGGGCAGCCTGGTGGCCATCCTGGAAGGCGCTGCGTCGGCGGCCGCACCGGTGGCGGCTGCGCCGGCCGCCGCGCCTGCGGTGGCCGTGGCGGCTCCGGCCGTCGCTGTGGCGGCGGCGCCGGTCGCGTCGGTGGTGCCCGCGCATGAGCCCACCGTCGCCCCCAGTGGCAAGCTGCCGCACGCCTCGCCCAGCATCCGCAAGATGGCGCGCGAACTGGGCGTGCCGCTGGCCGAGGTCCAGGGCAGTGGTCCCAAGGGCCGCATCACCCAGGCGGACCTGCAGGGCTTCGTCAAGGGCGTGATGGCCGGCCAGGTGAAGACCGCCGCCCAGAAGGCTGCCGCGCCGGCGGCCGAGCAGGGCGGTGGCATCCCCGGCCTGCTGCCCTGGCCCAAGGTCGATTTCGCCAAGTTCGGCGAGATCGAAACCGTGGCCCTGTCGCGCATCAAGAAGATCAGCGGCGCCAACCTGGCCCGCAACTGGGTGATGATCCCCGCGGTCACCTACCACGAGGACGCCGACATCACCGACCTGGAGGACTTCCGCGTCCTGGTGAACAAGGAAAACGAGAAGTCTGGCGGCGCCAAGCTGACCATGCTGGCCTTCCTGGTCAAGGCCTGCGTCAAGGCCCTGCAGAAGTTCCCCGAGTTCAACAGCTCGCTGGACGGCGACAACCTGGTCTACAAGAAGTACTTCCACATCGCCTTTGCGGCCGACACGCCCAATGGCCTGGTGGTGCCGGTGATCAAGGACGCCGACAAGAAGAGCGTGGTCGAGATCGCCGCCGAGTCGGCCGTGCTGGCCAAGAAGGCCCGCGACGGCAAGCTGGGCCCGGCCGACATGCAGGGCGCCTGCTTCACCATCTCCAGCCTGGGCGGCATTGGCGGCACCGGTTTCGCGCCGATCGTCAACGCGCCGGAGGTCGCCATCCTGGGCGTCAACAAGAGCGTGATGAAACCGGTGTGGGACGGCAAGGCCTTCCAGCCGCGCCTGGTGCTGCCGCTGTCGCTGACCGCCGATCACCGCGTGATCGACGGCGCGCTGGCCACCCGCTTCAACGTCTACCTGGCGCAGCTGCTGGCGGATTTCCGCCGCATCGCCCTCTGAGCGGGAGCACAGCATGGCATTGATCGACGTGCGTGTGCCGGACATCGGCGATTTCAAGGACGTGGCCATCATCGAGCTGCTGGTCAAGCCGGGCGACACGGTGAAGGCCGAGCAGAGCCTGATCACCGTCGAGTCCGACAAGGCCTCGATGGAAATCCCCAGCAGCCATGCCGGGGTGGTCAAGGAGCTGAAGGTGGCCCTGGGCGACAAGGTCAACCAGGGCAGCGTGATCCTGACGCTGGAAGCGGCCGAAGCCGCTGCGGCAGCACCTGCCGCACCGGTGGCTGCTCCCGTGGCAGCCGCTGCGGCACCGGCCCCCGCACCCGTGGCGGCCCCTGCCGCGGCCGGCAGCTACGCCGGCCCGGTGGACCTGAGCTGCGACGTGCTGGTGCTGGGCGGTGGCCCCGGCGGCTATTCGGCCGCCTTCCGGGCCGCCGACCTGGGCCTGAACGTGGTGGTGGTCGAGCGCTACCCGACCCTGGGCGGCGTCTGTCTGAACGTGGGCTGCATCCCATCCAAGGCGCTGCTGCACGTGGCCGCGGTGATGGACGAGGTCAAGCACCTGGCCGACGCGGGCATTGCCTACGCCGAGCCGGCGGTGGACATCGACAAGCTGCGTGGCCACAAGGAAAAGGTGGTCGGCAAGCTGACCGGCGGCCTGGGCGCCATGGCCAAGATGCGCAAGGTCACCATCGTGCGCGGCTACGGCAGCTTCATCGACCCCTACCACCTGCAGGTGGACGAGACCACCGGCACCGGGCAGGACCGCAGTGGCGGCCGCAAGGTGGTCAAGTTCGGCCACGCCATCATCGCCGCGGGTTCGCAGGCCGTTCGTCTGCCGTTCTTCCCGGCCGATGAGCGCATCGTGGACTCCACCGGCGCGCTGAACCTGAAGTCCGTGCCGAAGAAGATGCTGATCGTCGGCGGCGGCATCATCGGTTTGGAGATGGGCACCGTCTATTCCACCCTGGGCGCCCGCCTGGACGTGGTGGAGATGCTGGACGGCCTGATGCAGGGCGCCGACCGAGACCTGGTCAAGGTGTGGCAGAAGATGAACGCGCCGCGCTTCGACAACATCATGTTGAAGACCAAGACGGTGGGGGCCGAAGCCACGCCCGAAGGCATCAAGGTGAAGTTCGAGGCCGCCGACGGCACGACCAGCGAGCAGGTCTACGACCTGGTGCTGCAGGCCGTGGGCCGCACGCCCAATGGCAAGAAGATCGGTGCCGAGGCCGCTGGCGTGGCCGTGGGCGAGCGCGGCTTCATCCCGGTGGATGCTCAGCTGCGCACCAATGTGCCGCACATCTTCGCCATTGGCGACGTGGTGGGCCAGCCCATGCTGGCACACAAGGCGGTGCACGAGGGCCATGTGGCGGCCGAGGTCATCGCCGGCACGGTCAAGGGTGACGCCACCCTGGCCCGCAGCCAGTTCGACGCCCGCGTGATCCCCAGCGTGGCCTACACCGACCCCGAGGTGGCCTGGGTGGGCCTGACCGAGGACCAGGCCAAGGCCCAGGGCATCAAGGTCAAGAAGGGCCTGTTCCCCTGGACAGCCTCGGGCCGCGCCATCGCCAACGGCCGCGACGAAGGTTTCACCAAGCTGCTGTTCGACGATTCGCCCGAGGCCCATGGCCACGGCCGCATCCTGGGTGGCGGCATCGTCGGCACCCATGCGGGCGACATGATCGGCGAGATCGCGCTGGCCATCGAGATGGGCGCGGACGCGGTGGACATCGGCGCCACCATCCACCCGCACCCCACGCTGGGCGAAAGCCTGGGCATGGCGGCCGAGGTGGCGCACGGCAGCTGCACCGACCTGCCGCCTCAGCGGCGCTGAGGCGCTCATCCTCCGCCACGGGCAAAGCAGGGGACCTTCGGGTTCCCTTTTTTGTTCCGTCGAGCGGACTGTCCTGCCTTTCGAGGGCGCGGCCCGGGGGTGCACAAGGGATCAACCTGCACTACCAGAACAAAGCCCTGTCACTGCCCCAGGTCGTGGACCACCAGGACCGGCAGTTCCAGCTGGGCGCCCACCCGCATCCTGGATGTGCAAAGCAGCAATCGCTTTGCACGGCTGGAACTCTGGGCAGCGCCCACCGACGATCAGCCGCACGGCCGGACTTCAGCCTGTGTGACCGAAGGACTCAGGCGATGTCCAGGCTGTGGATGCCGTACTGACCGGCGCGGCGATCCTCGAAGAACAGCCGCAGCGTCTCGCGCACGGTGCGGAAGGCCAGTTCATCCCAGGGGATCTCGTCCTCCCGGAAGAGGCGGGCCTCCAGGGTCTCCGGCCCCGGGTCCAGGTGCAGATCCAGCATCCGGGCGCGGTAGAACAGATGCACCTGCCCGACCCGCACGACGTTCAGCAGGGTGAAGAGCCCTTGCAGCTCGACGTGGGCGCCTGACTCCTCGTCCGTCTCGCGCAAGGCCCCCTCGGCGGTCGTCTCGCCCAGCTCCATGAACCCGGCGGGCAAGGTCCAGAGCCCGTGCCGGGGCTCGATGGCCCGACGGCACAGCAGCACCTGGTCGTTCCAGACCGGCACGGTGCCCACCACGTTGAGTGGATTCTCGTAGTGCACCAGGCCACAGGCGGTACAGGTGGCCCGTGGGCGGTTGTCATCCGGCGGAATGCGGTATTCGGTGGGGGCACCGCAAACGCGGCAGTGGCAGATCGAGCGCACGGGCAGCATGGCGACAAAGTGTACCGGTGCCCATGGCATGATGCCCGGCCTGAACCGCACATCCCTGGCGAGATGGAACTCTTCAACTACTTCCGGTCTTCCGCGTCCTACCGGGTGCGCATCGGCCTGGCCCTGAAGGGGCTGGACTACACCTACCGCCCTGTTCACCTGGTCAAGGGGGAGCAGCATGGTGAGTCCTATGGTGCGGTTTCCCCCACGCGCCTGGTGCCTTTGCTGGTCGATGGCGATCTGCGCCTGCACCAGTCCCTGGCCATCCTGGAATACCTGGACGAAACCCATCCCGAACCGCCGCTGCTGCCGCGTGATCCCGCCGAACGGGCCCGCGTGCGCGCGCTGGCGATGGACATGGCCTGCGAGATCCACCCGCTGAACAACACCCGGGTGCTGCGCTTTCTGGTGAAGGACCTGGGGCTGTCCGAGGACGACAAGCTGCGCTGGTACCGGCACTGGGTGGAGTCGGGCCTGGCGACGCTGGACGCCCAACTGGCCCAGGCGCCGTCCCGCTATGCCTGCGGCGATCAACCCGGCCTGGTGGACTGCGTGCTGGTGCCCCAGGTCTTCAATGCCCAGCGCTTCGCCTGCCGGCTGGAGCACGTGCCCCAGGTGATGCGGGTGTACGAGGCCTGCATGGCCCTGCCAGCCTTCGACAAGACCCAGCCGAAGCACTGCCCCGATGCCGAGTGAACGCCATCCCGATTGGTTGGTGGCCGACGGGCTGCCCGCACAGGTCCGGGGGCTGATGGCCACCCGGGCTGGGGGTGTCAGCCAGGGGGCCTGCCAGGGACTCAACCTGCGCCCCAACGAACTGCCCCGGGCCACCGAGGACGATCCCGACCACATCCGGGAGAACCAGCGGCGTTTCGCGGCAGCATTGGATGGCGCCGTGCCGGTCTATCTCAACCAGGTGCACGGGGCCGACGCGGTGCGCCTGCACCGGGCCGATCTGCCTGCGGCCGGCGAGCATCCGGTGGCCGATGCCAGCTTCACCACCGACCGTGGAGTGGCCTGCACGGTGCTGGTGGCGGACTGCCTACCGGTGCTGCTGGCCGCACCTGACGGGCGCGGGGTGGCCGCCGCCCACGCCGGCTGGCGGGGCTTGGCGGGCGGCGTGCTGGAGCGCACAGTGACCGCCTTGTGCGAGGCCACGGCCTGCGAGCCATCGGAGCTGTCGGCTTGGCTGGGCGCCTGCATCGGCCCGGAGCGCTTCGAAGTGGGCGAGGAGGTGCGGACCGCCTTCCTCCAGCAGCCCTCACACACGGCCGAGCGCTTTCGCGCCACCGGCACGGCCGGCAAGTGGTGGGCCGATCTGCCTGGCCTGGCCCGGGAGCGCCTGTGTCATCTCGGCCTGCATCGGGTCGGCGGCGGGCAGTGGTGCACCGTCAGCGAGCCATCACGGTTCTTCTCGTTCCGACGCGACCGGGACACCGGCCGACACGCTGCCGCCATCTGGATCGTCTGAAATGGGCCCCGCGGCCGATGTGGCCGGGGCCTGTTCCGTCATGCGCAGCCGGGCCCGTCGCCGCGCTGGTGTGCCCAGGATGTAGAGCACGACCGTCAGCGGGATGACGCCATACAACAACAAGGTGAAGAGTGCCCCCAGCACGCTGCCCTGGGGAGAGGTGGCTTCCACGAGTGTCATCAGCACAACGACGAAGGCCCATGCAATGGCAACGATATACATTCGGGTCAGAGAGGGATGAAGGTGGGTGAGGCANCGCCGACTCACCACATCCATTGTGAGGGCATGACGGAGACCACGAGCGTGGTGACGAAGAAGAAGTCCGAGCAAGCCAAGACGGGCCCGCAGCCCGATCCCGCCGAAGCCTTCGGCTCTGCCGTGGGGGAGATGTGGAAGTCGCTGTCCGCGCTCAGCATCCCACCGGCCAGCTTGTCCCAGCTGCAGGCCGACTACCTGCGGGATGCCACGCTGCTCTGGAACAGCGTGCTGGGCCCCGCCGCCGGAGAGGCCGGTGCCCCCTTACCGCCGGTCAAGGACCGGCGTTTCAGCGCGGCGGACTGGCAGGCCCAGCCCAGCACCGACTATGTCGCGCGCATGTACCTGCTCAATGCGCGCACGCTGACGCAGCTGGCCGATGCCGTGCAGGCGGACGAGAAGACCAAGGCCCGGGTGCGCTTTGCGGTGCAGCAATGGGTGGACGCCGCCAGCCCGGCCAACTACCTGGCCTTCAACCCGGAGGCCCAGCGAAAGGCCCTGGAGACCGGCGGCCAGAGCATCGTCCAGGGCATGCAGCTCCTGTGGAATGACCTGCGCCAGGGACATGTGTCCCAGACCGACACCACGCAGTTCGAGGTGGGCCGCAACGTGGCCACCACCGAGGGAGCGGTGGTCTTCGAAGACGAGCTGTTCCAGCTGATCGAGTACAAGCCCCTGACCCCCAAGGTGGCCGAGCGTCCGCTGCTGATGGTGCCGCCGTGCATCAACAAGTACTACATCATGGACCTGCAGCCTGCCAATTCGCTGGTGCGCTATGCGGTGGCCCAGGGCAACCGGGTGTTCATGCTCAGCTGGCGCAACCCCGACGAGGGCCTGGCCAACCGGGGTTGGGACGACTACATCGAGCAGGCCGTCATCCGCGCCATCCACACGGTGCAGGCGCTCTCCGGCGCCAAGCAGATCAACACCCTGGGCTTCTGCGTGGGCGGCACGCTGCTGGCCACGGCGCTGGCCGTGCTGGCGGCCCGCGGCGAGCACCCTGCGGCGTCGATGACCCTGCTGACCACGTTGCTGGACTTCAGCGACACCGGCATGCTGGACGTCTTCATCGACGAGGCCGCCGTGCAGCTGCGCGAGGTCACCATCGGCGACAAGGCGCCGGGCGGTCCCAAGCTGCTCAAGGGGCAGGAACTGTCCACGGCCTTCAACTTTCTGCGCCCGAACGACCTGGTGTGGAACTACGTGGTCGGCAACTACCTCAAGGGCGAGATGCCGCCGGCCTTCGACCTGTTGTACTGGAACGGCGACAGCACCAACCTGCCCGGGCCGATGTACTGCTGGTACCTGCGCAACACCTACCTGGAAAACCGCCTGCGCGAACCCGGCGCGCTCACCGTCTGCGGCGAGCGTCTGGATCTCGGCCTGCTGAAGCTGCCGATCTACCTCTACGCCTCGCGCGAGGACCACATCGTGCCCTGGCAGAGCGCCTACGCCTCGACCCGGCTGTTCCAGGGACCGCGCCGTTTCGTGCTGGGGGCCTCCGGCCACATCGCCGGCGTCATCAACCCGCCCGAGGCTCGCAAGCGTTCGCACTGGATCAACGAGCAGTTGCCCGCGCAGGCGCAGGCTTGGCTGGAGGGGGCGCAGGAGCATCCTGGCAGCTGGTGGACGGACTGGTCCGCCTGGCTGGCCCCGCACAGCGGCCGTCAGGTGGCCGCTCCCAAGAGCTATGGCGGCAAGGCCATCAGGCCATCGAGCCCGCGCC